>NZ_VJWO01000011.1:0-150728 GCF_014889455.1 Pseudomonas sp. K8 | reverse complement strand
CCATTTAGTGTCGAATCCTCATCTTCTGGATTAGGGAATATAGACTCTTCAAAGTTTCCCGCGAAATTATTATAGATTTGATTTGATGACATATCTACAGTTGTTCGCGTGAATGCCGCTATCTCGTAATATTCTCTATCGATGCTTATTGACTTTAAGTAATCTGTCGCTTTTTCTTTTCTGATGTCTGGGTCTAGATTGTCTTTTGTTATTTCATATAATCTGGTTCGGACAGATTTTTTGGGACGATAAATAAAGGTGTATGTCCCTTCTAAGTCGTCGTGGCCGGATAGGAGGCTGTGATTGGCAAGGACTAAGTCTTCGTCAGAACTCCCCAGTCCTGCGAATTTGAACGCTATAATTATCCAATGGCCATTTGGGGAGCCGATGCCTCTGTAAAAGTCCGAATTGGTTAATTGACGGGCGCTTAATGGTAAATTCTCGTCCAGTACTAACCGCATGGCATAAAATAGATTTGTCTTTCCTGAGGCGTTTTCACCTATCAGCGTATTCACAGTATTTTTTGTGAATTTGAATTTGGCTGATTCAAAGTTTCTGAAATTTCTAATCCCTATCTCTGTTATGTGCATTTACCGATCCTTAGTTTTTAATTTTTGAGATTTAGCTTAGCTTCTTTGCAAGACTTTCTATGCTTGGGTGGTAGTACCTCATCAGCATTCTTGTATCCTGATGGCCAGTAATTTTGCTTAGCTCATGAAGCGGGAAAATGTCTGCTAGCCTCGAGGTGGCCTCGTGGCGCAAATCGTGGAAGCGTAGCGACATCAGAAAGACATCACCATTTATACGTTTGTCTATCTGGTCTTGCGAGAGCTTCTGGGACCGTAAATTTTGCCTCAACCCCATCTCATAGGCTGCCCTTGCATCTGTCAGAGCATCTGCAAATGCTTTGGTAACAGTGTCTGGTCTACTTCTGAAAAAACGCCCGTCGTCGCGATTAGGGAGCGTCTTTAGGATTTTCACTGCTTCGCTAGATAGGGGAACTCCCCGTGAAGATCCGTTTTTGGTAATTGGCAGCAGTGCAACTCGCTTATCCAAGTTAACGTTAACGCGCAGCAAACCTGTGATTTCGCTTCGACGCATGGCCGTCTCTACCGCGAAGCTCGTGATCATTGGGAGTTCGGTGGAGCGGGAATAGCGGTGAATCATTTCCAGCTCGTCAACGTGCTCGCACACTGGCTTTCCATCCTTAATGGACCACACATCTGCACTGAGGATTCTTCGCTCCCGGGCATCATCAACGCTTGGTTGGCGAATAAGCTCCACAGGGTTGCTTAGTGATTCCATCCGCCATTCTTTACGGGCGATGGTGAAAACATGAGAGATCAACGCGAGTTCGCGTCGCACGGTGGCTGGAGCAAGACCCTCCTCAAGGCGAGTATCGCGGTAACTCGCCATGTCGGAGCCACGAATGCTGGCAAGCGAGCGAAGGGCCAGAGGATGTCGTTGCATGGCTTGAATCCGTGACAGTTCAGAGGCGCCGCTGCGCTTTTTGCTTGTCACTTCCCTGGCGTACAACTCCAGAGCGCTGGCGAAGGAGGTTGCTTCCGCTTCGTTGCGACTAATGAACACACCTGCATCCATTTCACGCTCAATCATGGTCGCCCAGGTTTTTGCTTCGAGCTGGGTATTGAATGTACGTGTCTGTTGGGGCCACCCTTTACGTCTGATCTGTGCGTGCCATTGGTGGGGGCCTTTCTTCCTAAACGTCGCCATCGCTTTTCGCACTGTGCCAAAATTGTGCCATTAACTTTACAGGAACACCCATGGAAGCCGCAAAGCCCTTGCTTATCCGTGAAACCTTCCCCGTCGGCCCTTTGCAGTGCAACTGCACCATCATCGGCGACCCCATCAGTAAAAAAGCCATCGTGGTCGACCCCGGCGGCAATCACGAGCTGATTCTGGCGCGGCTCGAGGCGCTGGGCCTCAAGGTGGTGAGCATCATTCACACCCACGCCCACCTGGATCACTTCCTGGCGTCCGGCCAGTTGAAGGAGAAGACCGGCGCGACCCTGCATTTGCACAAGGCCGACCAGTTCCTCTGGGATAACCTGGAGATGCAGTGCCAGACGTTTGGCGTGCCCTATACGCCGGTGCCGTCGCCGGACCGTTGGCTGGCCGACGATGAAGAGCTGGCTTGCGGTTGCGGTGTCGCATTGCATACGCCGGGGCACACGCCGGGGTCGATGAGTTTCTGGTTTGCCGATGCCAAGCTGCTGATCGCCGGGGATACGTTGTTTCGCCGGGGCGTAGGCCGCACGGATTTGTGGGGCGGGGACCAAGCGGCGATTGTGCGCTCGATCAAGCAGCGCCTGTATACGCTGGATGAAGCGGCGACGGTGGTGACCGGTCACGGGCCGGAGACGCGACTCGGTGACGAGATGCGCGAGAACCCCTTTGTGCGCGCATGATTGCAGCTTGGGCGGTCAAGCCCTGTAGCAAAAAACTCAGCGTGTGTTCAGCGTGTGTCTGCTACGGTTTGTGCCGCGACGATAGTCCTGCGTTTTTTGTTACAGGTTAAGATACGTCCACGGAATTTTTACCGTTTGTCGCGTTCAAAACCCGGCAAAGATCCATTGTCCATATCCTCTGCACCCAGAGTGCAAAAGTAGGAGCTTCTCCATGTTCACTCCGCGTCGTCTGCTCGTTGTCGCTACTGCCGTAGCCATGTTATCTGGCTGTGCTTCACCCAATCCGTATGACGGTAGCAGCCAGGGACAGGCGAGTAATGAATCCGGTGGCATGAGCAAGACCGTCAAGTACGGCGGCCTCGGCGCTCTGGCCGGTGCGTTGGCCGGTGCAGCCATCGACCATAACAACCGTGGCAAGGGCGCACTGATCGGTGCCGTCGTCGCGGGTGCAGGTGCGGCGGGTTATGGCTACTACGCCGACCAGCAGGAAAAGAAACTGCGCGAAAGCATGGCCAATACCGGGGTTGAGGTTCAGCGCCAGGGCGATCAGATCAAGTTGATCATGCCGGGCAACATCACCTTCGCCACCAACTCGGACGCGATCGCCAGCAGCTTCTATACGCCGCTGAACAACCTGGCCAACTCGCTCAAGCAGTTCAGCCAGAACACCATCCAGATCGTGGGTTACACCGATAGCACCGGCAGCCGCCAGTTGAACATGGACCTGTCCCAGCGTCGTGCGCAGAGCGTGGCCAACTATCTGACCTCCCAAGGCGTCAGCGCTGCCAACCTGAGCGCTCGTGGTGCCGGTCCGGATAATCCGATCGCCAGCAATGCCGACGTCAACGGTCGCGCGCAGAACCGTCGTGTAGAAGTGAACCTGGGCCCAATCCCAGGCCAGCAGTATGGCCAGCCGGGCGCCCAGCAACAGGCGCCGCAGCAGAACAACCAGTTCCAGGGCAACCCGTACTCGCAATACCAGTAATCTGCAGCCAATAAAAAGGGCGCCGTGCAATCAATGCACGGCGCCCTTTTTTGTGGCCGTCGGTTACATCAATCGATGTACTCGAACACCTTCACGATCTTCTGTACGCCGGACACGCCCTGTACCAAGTTCGCCGCACGGGTCGCTTCCGCCTGGGTCAGCAGGCCCATCAGGTAAACGATGCCGTTGTCGGTGACGACTTTGATGCGTGAACCGGGAATGGCGTTGTCGGTCAGCATCTGCGCCTTGATCTTGGTGGTCAGTAGCGCATCGTTGCTGATGGCCAGCAGGGTGATTGGGTCCATTACCTGCAATTCGTTGTGGACCTTCTTGACCCGCTGCACGGCCGAGGCGGCTTGTTCGGCCTGGGCCTTGAGTTCGGCACGTGGCGTTTGGCCGGCGAGCAGTACCACGCCGTTGAAGCTGGTCACGACGATGCGCGACGCGCCATTGCCCAGGTC
Source organism: Pseudomonas sp. K8 (assembly GCF_014889455.1). Lineage (NCBI taxonomy): Bacteria > Pseudomonadati > Pseudomonadota > Gammaproteobacteria > Pseudomonadales > Pseudomonadaceae > Pseudomonas > Pseudomonas sp. K8. The sequence continues at coordinate 146,853 of NZ_VJWO01000011.1, read as the reverse complement.
CGTAGCGGCCTTGGCGACGTTGACCTCGACCTTGGTTTCGATCAACGAGTCGTCAATCTTGCTGCCGAAGGTGCGGGTGCCCTTGTCGTCCTGGATGGGGGTGTCACGTGTCGCGGTGATTGCCGTGCTGCAGCCGCTGATGCCGAGGCACAGCGCAATCGCCAATAGGCTGAGGCGTTTAACGGTCATTCTTCACTCCCGAACAGTTGGCTGTCGATCAGATCGCACAGGCAGTGGATCGTCAGCAGGTGGACTTCCTGAATACGTGCGGTGACATTGGCCGGGACGCGAATCTCCACGTCCTCGGGCAGCAACAGCGAGGCCATGCCGCCGCCGTCGCGACCAGTCAATGCTACGACAATCATTTCGCGATCATGTGCGGCCTGGATCGCCTGAATAATATTCGCCGAGTTGCCGCTGGTGGAAATCGCCAGTAGCACGTCACCCGGTTGCCCCAGGGCGCGGATCTGTTTGGAGAAGATTTCGTTGTAGCTATAGTCGTTGGCGATCGAGGTGATCGTCGACGAATCGGTGGTCAAGGCAATGGCCGGCAAGCTCGGACGCTCGCGCTCGAAGCGGTTGAGCAACTCGGACGAGAAATGCTGGGCATCGCCGGCCGAGCCGCCGTTGCCGCACGAAAGCATTTTGCCCTCGTTGAGCAAGGCATTGACCATGACCTGACTGGCTTGCTCGATGTGCGGTGCAAGTACGTCCATCGCCTGTTGCTTGGTGTCGATGCTGGCCTGGAAAAGCTGGCGAATTCGGGATTGCATGTCCATCTGTGTGACCTTAAGTAGCGCGGCTATTTGGCACAGGAATGTGCAGCCCGCAAAGCAAAGAGCAAAAGTGTGTGGTGAAGATGTCCGGCGAATCAGCTGTCGAAGGCATCTTTGAGCCAGTTCAAATCAGCTTTGCCAGACGGTGTGCTTTCAATGGCAACCACATCGAAACGGCAGGGGGAGTCAGCCCAGCGATGCTCCTTGAGCAGGAAAAACTGCGCGGCGAGTATCAGCTTCTGACGCTTGCGCCCGTCGATACTGGCGAGCGCGCCACCCCATTGTGCGTGTTTTCTGTAGCGGACTTCGACGAATACTACTGTATCGCCGTCAAGCATGACCAGATCAAGCTCGCCGCGTTTACACAACCAGTTCTGCGCCAGAAGGCGCAGACCCTGTTGTCGAAGATACTCAAGCGCTTGAAGTTCGGCATCCTTGCCGCTTTTTGCGCTGGACCGCTCGGGCATCAGCGTGGGGTATCGGGCAGACGCTGGATCTCGCCGCCGACGAACTTCGCCCACGGCATCTGGCGGTCAACGCGCTGGTGGGCGCTGATGCCCAGGTTGCCCGAGAGGCCGTCAATGCGCGTATCCGGCAATGCCTTGAGTTGGCCCACGCGTGGCGCCAGGCGGTAGGCATCGACGCCCATCGCGTACAGGCGGCCAAGGCTGCCATTGGCTTGCGGCCATTGTGCAGCGACCTGGTTGCGCAGCGGGTCGGTGGTGTTGAGCAGCCAAGGGGTTTCGCAGAACATCACGTTGGTCATGTCCAGGTACTGGTTCTTGTCGCCGCTGGCGCTGAACACGTGAGACGTCGCATACACCGGCACGTCGCCGGCGTACTGGAAGTTCAGGGTCGGCTTGATCTGCTGGGCCAGTTGCGGGGTGACGGCCAGGAAGATGAACTCGATGTCCTGGCGACGCGAAGGTTGTGCGGCGACGTCGGTGCCGACGGCGCTTTGCAGGCTCTTGGCACGGCCTTCGCTTTTACGCAGTTGGAACAGATCGGCAATCTGCTGGGCGAGGGCGACCGGCTGGTCGACGTACTCGACGCCGACAACGGTGCCGCCGTTGGCTTCCCAGTCCTGGCGGAAGGCCTTGTAGACACGCTCACCCCATTCGCCACGGGGCACCATCGCAGCGGCGCGGTGCAGGCCGTCGGCACGGGCGCGGCGCGAGACTTCGCGAGCTTCGTCTTCAGCCGCCAGGCCGAACTGGAACAACTGCGCCGGGTTTTGATCGGTCTCGCTGTAGTTCAACGCCAGGGTGGTAATCGGCAATTGCGGGCGCGCGCTGAGCTGTTTGACCAGCGGCTTTTCCAGCGGCCCGACGACCAATTGCACGCCGGCAGCCTTGGCCTTGGCGTAGAAGTCGTCGAGGGAGGTCAGGCGCGAGCTGTCATAGAACTCGATGACCGGCGGCTTCTGCCCGGCTTGTTCAGCCTGGTAATGCGCGGCCATGAAGCCTTCGCGCAGGGCCTTGGCCACGTTGGCCAGTGGACCCTCCTGCGGCAGCAGCAGGGCGATCTTGTTCAGCGGCTGGCTCGCCAGTTCCTTGAGTTTGGTCAACGGCGTCGGCAGTTGCACGGCGGCCGGATGGCCCGGGTTCTGCGCACGCCAGGTGTCAATGGCGGCTTGCTGTTGCTCCAGCGTGCCGGCGCCCTTGACCGCCTGGGCCAGGGTGATCCAGCCGTCGAGCGTCGGGTTGCCGCTGGCTTGCAGCTGTTCGGCCGGCAGCGCGGCAATCAGCGCCCAGATGGCTTCATGGTTGCTCTTGGCAGCGTCGCCGGTCAGCAGTGGCGCCATGGTCACGCGCTCGCGAGCGGCGGCCAGGGTCTGGCCGTCGGCTTCATAGGCGCGTGCATGTACGGTGCCGGTGCGGACCTGCTGTTCGGCCGGCAGCTCCTTCAGGTTCTGCAGGCTGGGGTGGTTCAACGCCGCCAGCGCGGCCTTGGGCTGGTTGCGCGTCATGGCCAGTTCGGCGGCCAGGGTGTTGGCGAACACCTGCGCGGCGGGCTTGAGAGCATCCAGCGGCACCTGCGCAAGAATCTGCGACGAGCGGCCAGCGTTGTTCTGGTGGTAGGCCATGTCAGCCGCGCTCAGGCGCAGCAACGCAGCTTTTTCGGGCGTGTTGGCGGTAGTCGCCTGTTCGAGCAGTTGCTCGATACTGGCATCCGGGGTCCGTGGCAGGTCGCCAAGGCGGGACGAGGGCGAGCTGGCACAGGCGCCCAGCAAGGCAGCGAGGCAGAGGGCGGAGAGCAGCCGCAGGCAAGGGATCATGTAAGTGTTCCTGATACCGATCAAATTAGCGTGGAATTGTACCCAAGCACTGGCCCAGGCGCGATGTTACTGGCGTGAAACCGTGAATTTAGGTGGTGCAAATGTTGCGTTTGGGTGGCTAGGGCCGACCGACGGCTGAAACGGCATCCATCTCGATGGCATATTTCCACGGCGTCGACGCGCTACAATGTGGCTTTTGCCAACCATCGAGGTGTGCGTTTTGACTGCTCCAGGTCCTTTGAATTCCACTGCAGGCTCGCTTTTTGTCGTGGCGACGCCCATTGGCAACCTGGACGACATCAGCGCCCGGGCGCTTAAAGTGTTGCGCGACGTTAAATTGATCGCTGCGGAAGACACTCGGCACTCCCAGCGCTTGATGCAGCATTTCGGCATCAGTACGCCATTGGCGGCCTGCCACGAACATAACGAGCGCGAAGAAGGCAGCCGTTTTATCACGCGCCTGCTGGCCGGTGACGATGTGGCGCTGATTTCCGATGCCGGTACCCCGCTGATTTCCGATCCCGGTTACCACCTAGTCCGTCAGGCGCGTGCCGCGGGTATCAATGTTGTGCCGGTTCCGGGCGCATGCGCGTTGATTGCGGCGTTATCCGCCGCGGGGTTGCCATCGGATCGTTTCATCTTCGAAGGTTTCCTGCCGGCCAAGGCGGTGGGGCGTCGCGCACGTCTTCAGGCGCTTAAGGAAGAACCGCGCACGCTGATCTTCTATGAAGCCCCGCATCGTATTCTCGAATGCCTGCAGGATATGGAGCTGGTGTTCGGTGGCGAGCGTCTGGCGCTGCTGGCCCGCGAGCTGACCAAGACCTTCGAGACGCTCAAGGGGCTGCCGCTGGAAGAGCTGCGCGCGTTTGTCGAAGGTGACAGCAATCAGCAGCGTGGTGAGTGCGTGGTGCTGGTGGCGGGTTGGACGGCGCCGGAAAATGAAGACGCCGTCGGTGGCGAAGCCATGCGCGTCTTGGATCTGCTGCTCAAGGAAATGCCCCTTAAGCGAGCGGCGGCGCTGGCGGCGGAAATCACCGGAGTGCGCAAAAATGTGTTGTATCAGGCCGCGCTGGATAAACAGAAAGCCGAATAGTTCCGGGGTTAAACCGGTATTCCGTCTGAACGTGATGGCATTGCTGCACTTTTAATACTTGTCCTAACTCCGTCGTGCCGTTAACCTGCGCGGCGGAGAGTCGATTGGACAGTCGCTGCCCTCTATGAAAATTAGGGGGGGGAGGAAAGTCCGGGCTCCATAGGGCGAAGTGCCAGGTAATGCCTGGGAGGCGTGAGCCTACGGAAAGTGCCACAGAAAATAACCGCCTAAGCACTTCGGTGCCGGTAAGGGTGAAAAGGTGCGGTAAGAGCGCACCGCACGTCTGGCAACAGTTCGTGGCTAGGTAAACCCCACTTGGAGCAAGACCAAATAGGGTCCCAAGGCGTGGCCCGCGCTGGGACCGGGTAGGTTGCTAAAGATGTCCAGTGATGGCCATCGTAGACGAATGACTGTTCAAGACAGAACCCGGCTTATAGATCGACTCTCCACCTTTTTTCCTTCTGTCCGAATCTCGTGCAGAAACCCGGTAGTAACGCAAGAATCCCTCCCTGCCAAATCATTGGCAGATGCATCTTGGTAATACCAAAAAAATCTTACTCTTAATAAATTACTTTAACTTTGAAGCATAGCTCTTTGAGCTATTTGTTCTTATTGAGCCAAAAATACCGCTGAACTCTGATTTCTCCTCCTCTTGCGCTCCTAAATCTCCGTTCTGTAAGGCTTTTCCTTGAATCCGCGCCTTGACGGTGTGGTGGGCGCATTCCTATAGTGTGCGCAAGTGGCGGAAAGTGGCACAAAGTGGGTTTTTTGAACGTAAAGCGCTAAAATTTGGAGAAACGCATCTGTGTTTCGCGGAGCTAACGCTATCAGTCTCGATGCAAAAGGCCGTCTCGCTATGCCGAGCCGGTATCGTGACGAGCTGATTTCGCGAAGTTCCGGGCAGTTAATCATCACGATCGATGCCGTTGACCCTTGTTTATGCGTTTACCCCCTCGATGAGTGGGAGTTGATTGAAACCAAACTGCGTGCCTTGCCTTCATTGCGTGAAGAAAACCGCCGTCTGCAGCGTTTGCTGATCGGTAATGCCGTCGACCTCGAACTCGATGGCAGTGGTCGTTTCCTGGTGCCCCCGCGTCTGCGCGAGTACGCCAAGCTCGACAAGCGCGCAATGCTGGTGGGCCAACTGAACAAGTTCCAATTGTGGGACGAAGATGCCTGGGATGCTGTTTCTGCAGCTGACCTGGCTGCTATTCAACAACCGGGCGCCATGCCTGATGAACTGCGTGATTTGATCTTGTGACTATTGATAGCGGCTTTAACCACATCACCGTACTGCTTGACGAAGCCGTTGAGGCTCTCGCCGTACGCGCGGATGGCTGCTATCTGGATGGTACCTTCGGCAGGGGCGGGCACAGCCGGTTGATACTCAGCCAGCTCGGGCCCGACGGTAAACTCCTCGGGTTCGACAAAGACCCCCAGGCGATTGCCACCGGGCAAGCGCTAGCGGCCGAAGACGGCCGCTTTGTCGTTGTACAACGCAGCTTTGCCGAGCTGGGTGCCGAAGTCGCCGAGCGCGGCATGGCAGGCAAGGTGGCCGGGGTTTTGCTCGACCTGGGCGTGTCCTCGCCGCAGCTCGATGACCCGGAGCGCGGTTTCAGTTTCATGAACGACGGCCCGCTGGATATGCGTATGGACCCCACCCGTGGTGTCAGTGCCGCCCAGTTCATCGCCACCGCGCCGGTGGAAGAAATCGCCCGTGTGTTCAAGGAATACGGCGAAGAACGCTTCGCCGGCCGCATGGCGCGCGCCGTGGTCGAGCGCCGCGAAATCCAGCCGTTCGAGCGCACCGCCGATCTGGCTGAAGTGCTGAAAGTCGCCAACCCTGCCTGGGAAAAGGGCAAGAACCCGGCGACCCGTGCGTTCCAGGGCCTGCGTATTCACGTCAACAATGAATTGGGCGATCTGGAAGCCGGCCTCGAAGCCGCGCTGGAAGCCTTGGAAGTGGGCGGGCGCCTGGTGGTGATCAGCTTCCACTCCCTGGAAGACCGCATCGTCAAACTGTTCATGCGTCGCCTGGTCAAGGGTGAATCCGACAACCTGCCACGCAACCTGCCGGTGCGTTTCGAAGCCTTCGTGCCGAAAATCAAAATCCATGGCAAGGCGCAGTTCGCTTCCGAAGCTGAACTCAAGGCCAACCCACGCTCCCGTAGCGCCGTCATGCGCGTCGCGGAGAAGTTGCGGTGAGCAGGCTCTTCGCCAAGCCCCTCCCGGGCGGCAGCTTCTTTATGTTGTTGCTGTTTATCGGCGTGCTGGTGTCCGCGATTGCGGTGTCCTACAGCGCCCATTACAACCGCCAACTGCTCAATACCCTGTACGGCGAATTGAGTGTGCGTGATAAAGCGCAGGCGGAGTGGGGCCGGTTGATCCTCGAGCAAAGCACCTGGACCGCCCACAGCCGCATCGAAATACTGGCCACCGAACAGCTGAAGATGCACATCCCAGGCGCGGCCGAAGTTCGAATGGTGGCGCCATGATGAAACTCGAAGGCGCACTTTACCCGTGGCGCTTCCGCCTGATGCTTGGCTTGCTGGCCTTGATGGTCGGCGCCATCACCTGGCGGATCATCGACCTGCAGGTGGTCGACCGCGACTTCCTGATCGGCCAGGGCGATGCCCGTAGCCTGCGACATATTCCGATTCCTGCACACCGCGGCCTGATCACCGACCGTAACGGCGAGCCCCTGGCCGTCAGTACGCCGGTGACCACGCTGTGGGCCAACGCCAAGGAATTGCAGGTGGCCAAGGACAGGTGGCCACAACTGGCTGCCGCGTTGGGTCAGGACCCGAAAGCCCTGGCCGAGCGCCTGGAAGCCCAGGCCAATAAAGAATTCATCTACCTGGTTCGCGGCCTCACCCCCGAACAGGGCCAGCAAGTGCTCGACCTCAAGGTCCCCGGTGTCTACGGCATCGAGGAATTCCGCCGTTTCTACCCGGCCGGTGAAACCACCGCGCACATGGTTGGCTTTACCGACATCGACGACCATGGTCGCGAAGGGGTTGAGCTGGCCTACGATGAATGGCTGGCCGGCGTGCCCGGCAAGCGACAGGTCATCAAGGATCGGCGCGGCAGACTGATCAAAGACGTCCAAGTCACCAAAAACGCCAAGGCCGGCAAGCCCTTGGCGTTGTCGATTGACCTGCGCCTGCAATACCTGGCCAACCGCGAGCTGCGTAACGCGATCATCGAGAACGGCGCGAAGGCCGGCAGCCTGGTGATCATGGACGTGAAGACCGGCGAGATCCTCGCCATGGTCAACCAGCCGACCTACAACCCGAACAACCGTCGCAACCTGCAACCGGCGATGATGCGCAACCGCGCGATGATCGACGTGTTCGAGCCGGGTTCGACCATGAAAGCCATCTCCATGAGTGCCGCCCTGGAAACCGGGCGCTGGAAGCCCAGCGACAAGGTCGAGGTCTACCCCGGCACCCTGCAGTTGGGCAAATACACCATTCGTGACGTGTCGCGTACCGAAGGCCCGGTGTTGGATCTGACAGGTATCCTGATCAACTCCAGTAACGTGGGCATGAGTAAGGTCGCCTTCGATATCGGCGGCGAAACCATCTACCACCTGGCGCAAAAGATCGGCCTGGGCCAACCCACCGGCCTGGACTTCCCGGGTGAGCGCGTGGGCAACCTGCCGAACTACCGCGACTGGAAAAAAGCCGAGACCGCCACGCTGTCCTACGGCTATGGCCTGTCGGTGACCGCGATCCAACTGGCCCACGCTTTCTCTGTATTGGCCAATAACGGTCGGATGGTTCCTTTGAGCCTTATCCACGTCGACGAAGCGCCGAAAGCGACCCAGGTGATTCCGGAAAGCGTCGCCAAGACCATGCAAGGCATGCTGCAACAAGTGATCGAAGCACCGCGCGGCGTATTCCGCGCCCAGGTGCCGGCGTATCACGTGGCCGGCAAGTCGGGTACTGCGCGCAAGACCTCGGTCGGCACCAAAGGCTATGCCGAGAACTCCTATCGCTCGCTGTTCGCCGGTTTCGGCCCGATGAGCGACCCGCGCTACGCCATCGTCGTCGTGATCGATGAACCGAGTAAAGCGGGCTACTTCGGTGGCCTGGTGTCGGCGCCGGTGTTCAGCAAAGTGATGTCCGGCACCCTGCGCCTGATGAACATCACGCCGGACAACCTGCCGCCGACCCAACAAGCGAACGCCGGACCACCGGCCGCCGCGGTAAAAGCCAATGGAGGGCGCGGCTGATGTCTCTTAGCCTGAACAAGATTTTTGCCCATGCCGGTCGCGATCTGCTGATCCGCGAGCTGACGCTGGACAGTCGTAATGTACGCGCCGGGGACCTGTTCCTGGCGGTGCCTGGCGGCAAATACGATGGCCGCGCGCACATCGCCGATGCCCTGCAACGCGGTGCCGCCGCCGTGGCGTATGAAGTGGACGGTGCCACCGTGCTGCCGATCACCGACGTGCCGTTGATTCCGGTCAAAGGCCTGGCCGCGCAACTGTCGGACATCGCCGGGCGTTTCTACGGCGATCCGAGCCGCCACCTGAACCTGATTGGCGTGACCGGCACCAACGGCAAGACCAGCGTGACCCAACTGGTCGCCCAGGCGCTTGACCTGTTGGGCCAGCACTGCGGCATCGTCGGCACCCTGGGCACCGGTTTCTATGGCGCGCTGCAAAGCGGCCTGCACACCACGCCGAACCCGATCGCCGTGCAAGCGACCCTGGCCGACCTGAAAAAGGCCGGTGCCAAGGCGGTTGCCATGGAAGTGTCGTCCCACGGTTTGCACCAGGGCCGCGTTGCCGCGCTGGCTTTCGATGTGGCGGTGATGACCAACCTGTCCCGCGATCACCTGGACTACCACGGCACCATGCAAGCCTACGCCGCCGAGAAGGCCAAGCTGTTTGCCTGGAACGACCTGAAGTGCCGCGTGGTGAACCTGGATGACGCGTTCGGCCGCGAGCTGGCTGCCCAAGACAGCGAAGCGCGCCTGATCAGCTACAGCCTGGAAGACTCCCGCGCCTATCTGTACTGCCGCGAAGCCCAATTCAATGACGAGGGCGTGCGCGCCACGTTGGTGACGCCGCAGGGCGAGCACCATTTGCGCAGCACCTTGCTGGGTCGTTTCAACCTGAGCAACGTCCTCGCGGCGATCGGTGCGCTACTCGGCCTGGATTACGCGCTCGATGAAATCCTGCGCGTGCTGCCGAAGCTGGAAGGCCCGGCCGGTCGCATGCAACGTCTGGGCGGCGGTTCGCAGCCGCTGGTGGTGGTCGATTACGCCCACACCCCGGACGCACTGGAAAAAGTCCTGCTGGCCCTGCGCCCACACGCCAAGGGCAAGTTGCTGTGCCTGTTCGGCTGTGGCGGTGATCGCGATCGCGGCAAGCGTCCATTGATGGCCGAGATTGTCGAGCGTCTGGCCGATGGCGTGCTCGTCACCGACGACAACCCGCGCAGCGAAGACCCGAGCCAGATTTTCGACGATATCCGCGTCGGCTTCAAAGACCCATCCAAAGCCAGCTTCATTGCCGGTCGCGGCGCGGCCATTGCCCAATTGATCGCCAGCGCCAGCGTCGACGATGTCGTGGTACTGGCTGGTAAAGGTCACGAGGACTACCAGGAAATCAACGGCGAACGCCACGCTTTCTCCGATCTGGTCGAGGCCGATCATGCCTTGACCGCCTGGGAGGTCGCCCATGCTTAAAGCGATGAAATTCAGCGAGCTGACCCAGGCCCTCTCGGCGCGCATGCTGTCGGATGATTGCAGTTTCAATGGCGTCAGTATCGATAGCCGTGCGATCAAGCCGGGCCAACTGTTTGTTGCCCTGGCCGGTCCGCGTTTCGACGGCCATGACTACCTGAATGAGGTCGCCGCCAAAGGCGCGGTCGGTGCCCTGGTGCAGCGCGAAGTGGCGGACTCCACCCTGCCGCAATTGCTGGTGGCCGACACGCGCCTGGCCTTGGGCCAACTGGGTGCGCTGAACCGTGCGGCGTTCACCAAGCCGGTGGCCGCGATCACCGGCTCCAGCGGCAAGACCACGGTCAAGGAACTGCTCGCCGGTGTCCTGCGCACGCGCGGGCCGGTGCTGGCCACCCGTGGCAACCTGAACAACGATTTCGGCGCACCGCTGACCCTGCTCGAACTGGCCCCGGAACACACGGCGGCCGTGATCGAGCTGGGCGCTTCGCGTATTGGCGAAATTGCCTACACCGTGGCGCTGACCAAGCCTCACGCGGCAATTATCAACAACGCCGGGACTGCCCACGTCGGCGAGTTCGGCGGCCCGGAAAAAATCGTCGAAGCCAAGGGCGAAATCCTCGAAGGCCTCGATGCCTCGGGCATAGCCGTGTTGAATCTTGACGACAAGGCCTTCGAGACCTGGCGTGTACGCGCCGCCGGTCGCAAGGTGCTGACGTTCGCCGTGCTGAATGCAGCGGCCGATTTCCACGCGTCGAACATCGCGGTCGACGCCCGTGGTTGCCCGTCCTTTACCTTGCATTCGCCGCAAGGCGAGCAGCATGTGCAGTTGAACCTGCTGGGCAACCATAACATCGCCAATGCCTTGGCGGCCGCGGCTGCGGCTTATGCCCTGGGCGTGTCGCTGTTTGGCATCGCCACCGGCCTGGGCGCGGTGCAACCGGTCAAGGGCCGTACCGTCGCGCAATTGGCCAGTAACGGCATGCGCGTGATCGATGACACTTACAACGCCAACCAGTCCTCGGTCTGCGCCGCCATCGACCTGCTCAAGGGTTTCGACGGGCGCAAGGTGCTGGTGCTGGGCGATATCGCCGAACTGGGCGATTGGGCCGAACAGTCCCATCGGGAAGTCGGCGCTTACGCCAGCGGCAAAGTCGACGCGCTCTACGCCGTCGGCCCGAACATGGCTCATGCCGTCAATGCCTTCGGCCCCGGTGCGCGGCATTTCGCCACCCAGGCCGAGTTGATCCAGGCGCTGCGTGCGGGCGAACAAGACAAACACACAACCATTTTGATCAAGGGATCGCGCAGCGCGGTGATGGAAAACGTCGTCGTGGCCTTGTGTGGCTCAAGTACGGAGAAACATTAATGCTGCTGCTGCTGGCTGAGTATCTGCAACAGTTCCACAAAGGCTTCGCGGTCTTCCAGTACCTGACCCTGCGCGGGATTCTGGGCGTGCTGACCGCGCTGTCTCTGTCGCTGTTCCTAGGGCCGTGGATGATCCGCACCCTGCAGAGCCTGCAAATTGGTCAATCGGTTCGCAATGACGGCCCGCAGTCGCACCTGTCCAAATCCGGCACCCCGACCATGGGCGGCGCGCTGATTCTGTCGTCCATCGGCATCAGCACCTTGCTCTGGGCCGACCTGTACAACCGCTACGTGTGGGTGGTGCTGTTGGTGACCTTGTTGTTCGGCGCCATCGGCTGGGTCGATGACTATCGCAAAGTGATCGAGAAAAACTCCAAGGGGCTGCCAAGCCGCTGGAAGTATTTCTGGCAGTCGGTGTTCGGCCTGGCCGCCGCGATCTTCCTCTACATGACGGCTCCAAGCGCGGTCGAGACCACCTTGATCATCCCGATGCTCAAGGATGCGAGCATTCCGCTGGGCATCGGCTTCGTGGTGCTGACCTACTTCGTCATCGTCGGCTCCAGCAACGCGGTGAACCTGACCGACGGCCTCGACGGCCTGGCGATCATGCCGACGGTGATGGTAGGCGGCGCGCTCGGCATCTTCTGCTACCTGTCGGGTAACGTGAAATTCGCTGAATACCTGCTGATCCCGTATGTGCCGGGCGCCGGTGAACTGATCGTGTTCTGCGGCGCGCTGATCGGTGCCGGGCTGGGCTTCCTGTGGTTCAACACCTATCCCGCGCAAGTGTTCATGGGCGATGTCGGCGCACTGGCGCTGGGCGCGGCCCTGGGCACCATCGCGGTGATCGTTCGCCAGGAAATCGTGCTGTTCATCATGGGCGGTGTGTTCGTGATGGAAACCCTGTCGGTGGTCATCCAGGTGGCTTCCTTCAAATTGACCGGGCGCCGCGTGTTCCGCATGGCGCCGATCCACCACCACTTTGAACTCAAGGGCTGGCCTGAGCCGCGTGTGATCGTCCGATTCTGGATCATCACCGTGATTCTCGTGCTGGTCGGTCTTGCCACCCTGAAACTGAGGTAGAAACGAGTGTCCCTGATCGCTTCAGACCACTTCCGCATCGTTGTCGGCCTCGGCAAGAGCGGCATGTCCCTGGTTCGCTTCCTGGCGAACCAGGGCACGTCGTTTGCCGTCGCCGATACGCGGGAAAATCCACCGGAGCTGGTCACGCTGCGCCGTGACTACCCGCACGTGGAAGTGCGTTGTGGCGAGTTGGATGTCGAGTTTCTGTGCCGTGCCGACGAGCTCTACGTGAGCCCCGGCCTGGCCCTGGCGACACCGGCCCTGCAAGCCGCAGCGGCGCGTGGCGTGAAGCTGTCCGGCGATATCGACCTGTTCGCGCGTAACGCGAAGGCGCCGATCGTCGCGATCAGCGGTTCCAACGCGAAAAGCACCGTGACCACCCTGGTCGGCGAGATGGCGGCTGCGGCCGGCAAGCGCGTGGCCGTGGGCGGCAACCTCGGCACCCCGGCGCTGGACCTGCTCAGCGACGACGTCGAGCTGTACGTGATGGAACTGTCGAGCTTCCAGCTGGAAACCACCCACGACCTGGGCGCTGAAGTGGCCACCGTATTGAACGTCAGCGAAGACCACATGGACCGCTACAGCGGCCTGCCGGCCTATCACCTAGCCAAGCACCGGATCTTCCGCGGCGCCAAACAAGTGGTGGTCAACCGCCAGGATGCCCTGAGCCGTCCGCTGATGGGCGAAGGCCTGCCGTGCTGGACCTTCGGCCTGGGCAAACCCGACTTCAAGGCCTTCGGTATCCGTGAAGAGAACGGCGAGAAATACCTGGCCTTCGAATTCCAGAACCTGATGCCGGTGCGCGAGCTGAAAATCCGTGGCGCCCACAACCAATCCAACGCCCTGGCGGCCTTGGCGCTGGGGCATGCCGTAGGCTTGCCGTTCGATGCCATGCTCGCGAGCCTGCGCACCTTCGGCGGCCTCGAGCATCGCTGCCAGTGGGTCCGCGACGTCGATGGCGTCAGCTATTACAACGACTCCAAGGCCACCAACGTCGGTGCGGCCCTGGCCGCCATCGAAGGCCTGGGTGCCGATATCGACGGCAAGATGTTGCTGATCGCCGGTGGCGACGGCAAAGGCGCCGACTTCAAGGACCTCAAGGGGCCGGTGGCCCAGCATTGCCGTGCCGTGGTGCTGATGGGCCGCGATGCCGACTTGATCGCCACCGCCCTTGGTGATGCGGTGCCGCAAGTGCGCGCCAGCTCACTCGACGACGCGATTGCCCAGTGCAAAGCCCTGGCCCAGCCGGGTGATGCGGTGCTGCTGTCGCCGGCGTGCGCCAGTTTCGACATGTTCAAGAACTACGAAGAGCGCGGCCAGCTGTTCGCCCGCGCCGTGGAGGCCTTGGCATGAATCTCAACCTCCGTAACATCATCAAGCCGTACCCGTCGCCGATCATTACCGGGCGCGGCATCGACCTCGACTTCCCGATGCTCGCCGGTTGCCTGGCTTTGCTGGGCCTGGGGCTGGTGATGATCACGTCGGCGTCCTCCGAAGTGGCGGCCGTACAGTCGGGCAACACCCTGTACATGATGATCCGTCACCTGGTGTACCTGGTGATCGGCCTCGGCGCGTGCATCGTCACCATGATGATCCCCATCGCCACCTGGCAGCGTCTGGGGTGGCTGATGCTGATCGGTGCGTTTGGCTTGCTGATCATGGTGATCCTGCCCGGCATCGGCCGCGAGGTGAACGGTTCGATGCGCTGGATCGGCTTCGGTGCGTTCAACGTGCAGCCGTCGGAAATCGCCAAGGTGTTCGTGGTGATCTACCTCGCCGGCTACCTGGTGCGGCGTCAGAAAGAAGTGCGTGAAAGCTGGATGGGCTTCTTCAAGCCGTTCATCGTGCTGCTGCCCATGGCCGGCCTGTTGCTGATGGAACCCGACTTCGGGGCCACCGTCGTGATGATGGGTGCCGCTGCGGCGATGCTGTTCCTCGGGGGTGTCGGGCTGTTCCGCTTCACCTTGATGGTGGTGCTGGCGGTGGCTGCCGTGACCGTGCTGGTGCAGGCGCAACCTTATCGGATGGCCCGTCTGATCACCTTCACCGACCCGTGGTCCGACCAGTTCGGCTCCGGCTACCAGTTGACCCAGGCGCTGATCGCCTTCGGTCGCGGCGAGTGGCTGGGCGTGGGCCTGGGCAACAGCGTGCAGAAACAATTCTACCTGCCGGAAGCGCACACCGACTTCGTGTTCTCGGTGCTCGCCGAAGAGCTGGGCGTGGTCGGTTCGCTGTGTACCGTCGCGCTGTTCGTGTTCGTGTGTGTGCGCGGCATGTACATCGGCTTGTGGGCCGAGAAGGCCAAACAGTATTTCGCTGCGTATGTGGCGTATGGCTTGTCGTTCCTGTGGATCGGCCAGTTCCTGATCAATATCGGCGTGAACGTCGGCCTGCTGCCGACCAAGGGCCTGACCTTGCCGTTTCTCAGTTACGGCGGCAGTTCGTTGGTGATCTGCTGTGCCTGTCTTGGCTTGTTGCTGCGCATCGAGTGGGAGAGTCGAACCCACCTGGGCAGCGAAGAGATGGAGTTCAGCGAAAGCGACTTCGCCGAGGAGCCGACCCATGGGCGCTAACGTGCTGATCATGGCGGGCGGCACCGGGGGCCACGTGTTCCCAGCCCTGGCCTGTGCGCGCGAATTCCAGAACCGTGGCTACAGCGTGCATTGGCTGGGAACGCCGCGCGGCATCGAAAACGAACTGGTGCCGAGCGCCGGCTTGCCGCTGCATTTGATCAACGTCACCGGCCTGCGCGGTAAGGGCAAGCTGTCGCTGCTCAAGGCACCGTTCGTGTTGCTCAAGGCGGTGTGGCAGGCGCGCAAGGTCATCCGTGAATTGCAGCCGGTGTGTGTGCTCGGTTTCGGCGGTTATGTGACCGGCCCCGGCGGCGTCGCGGCGAGGCTCGCGGGCGTGCCGGTGATCGTGCATGAGCAGAACGCTGTCGCCGGCACCGCCAACCGCTTGCTGGTGCCGCTGGCGGCGCGGGTGTGCGAAGCGTTCCCGAATACCTTCGGCGCCTCGGACAAACGCCGCACCACCGGCAACCCTGTACGCACCGAGCTGTTTATGGACATTGCCCGGCAGCCCTTGGCCGGGCGCAAGGCGCACCTGCTGATCCTGGGCGGGAGCCTGGGCGCCGAGCCGCTGAATAAATTGCTGCCGCAGGCACTGGCGCAACTGCCTGTGGACGTGCGCCCGCAGGTCTTTCACCAGGCCGGCAAGAACCACGATGAAGTCACCGCCACGCGTTATCGCGAGGCCGGTGTCGAGGCTGATGTGCAGCCCTTTATCAAAGACATGGCCCAAGCCTATGGCTGGGCCGACCTGGTGGTCTGTCGCGCTGGTGCGCTGACCGTCAGTGAACTGGCCGCCGCCGGTCTGCCGTCCTTGCTGGTGCCTTTGCCCCATGCGATCGACGATCACCAGACCCGCAACGCCGAATATTTGGCCGGGGAGGGCGCTGCCTTCCTACTGCCGCAAAGAACGACTGGCGCCGCCGATTTGGCCGCACGCCTGACCGAGGTTTTGATGCAACCGGAACGACTCAACAGCATGGCGTGTACCGCACGCCGCCTGGCCAAACCTGACGCAACCCGCACCGTGGTCGATATCTGCCTGGAGGTGGCCCATGGTTGAGAATCAGAAAGCCATGCCGCAACCGGAAATGCGCCGCATCCGTCGTATCCACTTCGTCGGGATCGGCGGCGTGGGCATGTGTGGCATTGCCGAAGTGTTGCTGAACCTGGGCTACCAGGTGTCCGGCTCCGACTTGAAAGAGTCGCCGGTCACCGAGCGCCTGAAGTCCTTCGGCGCGAAAATCTTCATCGGCCACCGCGCCGAGAACGCCGTCGAGGCCGACGTGCTGGTGGTGTCCAGCGCCGTGAACACCTCCAACCCGGAAGTTGCCAGCGCTCTTGAGCGCCGCATTCCCGTGGTGCCCCGCGCCGAGATGCTGGCCGAGCTGATGCGCTACCGCCATGGCATTGCTGTCGCCGGTACCCACGGCAAGACCACCACCACCAGCCTGATCGCCTCGGTGTTCGCCGCCGGTGGCCTGGACCCGACCTTCGTGATCGGTGGCCGCCTGAATGCAGCCGGCACCAATGCGCAACTGGGCACCAGCCGCTACCTGATCGCCGAAGCCGACGAAAGCGATGCCAGCTTCCTGCACCTGCAACCGCTGGTGGCCGTGGTCACCAACATCGACGCCGACCACATGGCGACCTACGACGGCGACTTCAACAAGTTGAAGAAAACCTTCGTCGAGTTCCTGCATAACCTGCCGTTCTACGGTTTGGCGGTGGTGTGCCTGGATGACCCGGTGGTGCGCGAGATCCTGCCGCTGGTCAAGCGTCCGACCGTGACCTACGGCTTCAGCGAAGACGCCGACGTGCGCGCGATCAATGTGCGCCAGCAAGGCATGCAGACGTTCTTCACCGTGCTGCGCCCGGACCGCGAACCGCTGGACGTGTCGGTGAACATGCCGGGCAACCACAACGTGCTCAATTCCCTGGCGACCATCTGCATTGCCTCCGATGAAGGCGTCAGCGATGAAGCCATTGTCGAGGGCCTGTCGGGCTTTGCCGGCGTGGGCCGGCGCTTCCAGGTCTACGGGCAACTGCCGGTGGAAGGTGGCGAGGTGATGCTGGTGGACGACTACGGTCACCACCCGACCGAAGTCGCCGCCGTGATCAAGGCCGTGCGCGGTGGTTGGCCGGAGCGTCGCCTGGTGATGGTCTACCAGCCGCACCGCTACAGCCGCACCCGCGACCTGTATGACGATTTCGTCAATGTACTGGCCGATGCCAACGTGCTGCTGCTGATGGAAGTCTACCCGGCCGGTGAAGAACCGATCCCCGGGGCGGACAGCCGCAAACTGTGCAACAGCATCCGTCAGCGTGGCCAGTTGGACCCGATCTACATCGAGCGCGGTGTGGACCTGGCGCCGATCGTCAAGCCGCTGCTGCGCGCCGGCGACATCCTGCTGTGCCAGGGTGCCGGTGATATCGGCGGCCTTGCGCCTAAATTGCTGGCGAGCTCCTTGTTCGTAAAAAAAGCGCTCGCTGCTGAACAGGGGAAGTCGAAATGACCACGAACTACGCCTCCCTGTTCTCCACCATCGCCCCTGCCGACTTCGGCCGCGTGGCCGTGCTGTTCGGCGGTAAGAGCGCTGAACGCGAAGTGTCGCTCAAGTCCGGCAACGCCGTGCTCGAAGCGCTGCAAAGCGCGGGCGTGAATGCGTTCGGGATCGACGTGGGTGACGACTTCCTCGCGCGCCTGCAGGCCGAGAAGATCGACCGCGCCTTCATCATCCTGCACGGCCGTGGTGGTGAAGACGGCAGCATGCAAGGCCTGCTGGAGTGCGCCGGGATTCCTTACACCGGCAGCGGCATCCTCGCCTCGGCGCTGGCCATGGACAAGTTGCGCACCAAGCAGGTGTGGCACAGCCTGGGAATTCCTACCCCGCGTCACAGTGTGCTGTGCAGCGAAGACGATTGTATTTCTGCAGCCAAGGAACTGGGCCTGCCTTTGATCGTCAAACCTGCCCATGAAGGCTCCAGTATCGGCATGGCTAAAGTGAACTCGGCCGCCGAATTGATCGACGCATGGAAAGCGGCAAGTACCTACGATTCGCAAGTGTTGGTGGAACAGTGGATTCAAGGTCCCGAGTACACCATCGCCACCCTGCGTGGGCAGGTATTGCCGCCCATCGCCTTGGGCACGCCCCACACCTTTTACGATTACGACGCCAAGTACCTGGCTTCCGATACCCAGTACCGGATCCCCTGCGGCCTTGACGCAAGCAAAGAACAGGAATTGATGGACCTCACGGCGAAAGCCTGTGAGGCGCTGGGTATCGCCGGTTGGGCGCGGGCAGACGTGATGCAGGACGACCAAGGGAATTTCTGGTTCCTGGAAGTCAACACCGCACCGGGCATGACCGACCACAGCCTGGTCCCTATGGCCGCGCGCGCAGCGGGCCTGGATTTCCAGCAGTTGGTGCTGGCGATCCTGGCGGCCAGCGTTGCCGGTGAAGAAAGGCAGCGAGGCTAAGACATGAAAGGCGCATCGCTTCGTCATCAGCCCCCACCCGCACCCGGCCGCAAGCCGGTGCCACGGGGTGCCAGCCGAATGGTGGCTAAAGAGCCGATGTCGGCGCGCCTGCCGAAAGCCAACTTTGGTTTCCTCAAGGCGCTGTTCTGGCCGGTGTTGCTGGTGGTGTTGGGCTTCGGCACTTACGAAGGCGCGCAGCGTCTATTGCCTTATGCCGACCGGCCGATCACCAAGATCAGCGTGCAGGGCGACTTGAGCTACATCAGCCAGCAAGCGGTGCAGCAGCGCATCGGCCCGTTCCTGGCGGCGAGCTTCTTCACCATCGACCTGGCCGGCATGCGCCGGGAGCTGGAGCAGATGCCGTGGATCGCCCACGCCGAAGTCCGCCGTGTATGGCCGGACCAGGTGACGATCCGCCTGGAAGAACAACTGCCCGTGGCCCGTTGGGGCGATGAGGCGCTGTTGAACAACCAGGGCCAGGCGTTCACCCCGCGTGAGCTGGCCAATTACGAGCACCTGCCGCAGCTGTTCGGGCCGCAGCGGGCGCAGCAGCAAGTGATGCAGCAGTACCAGGCCTTGAGCCAGATGCTGCGGCCGCTGGGCTTCTCCATTGCGCGTCTGGAATTGCGTGAACGGGGCAGCTGGTTTTTGACGACCGGGGCAGGCAGTTCCGGCCCGGGCATCGAGTTGTTGCTGGGACGCGACCGCTTGGTGGAAAAGATGCGCCGCTTTATTGCCATCTATGAAAAGACCTTGAAAGAACAGATTACGAACATTGCGAGCGTCGACCTGCGTTACGCCAACGGCCTTGCCGTCGGCTGGCGTGAACCGGCTGCGCCCACGGCAGCGCAACCCGCTGTCGCGAAGAATTAAGAAGAGGCAGGACCCATGGCAAACGTGCAAAGCGGCAAAATGATCGTCGGTCTCGATATCGGCACCTCCAAGGTGGTGGCGCTGGTGGGCGAGGTCGGGGAAGACGGCACGATCGAAATCGTCGGTATTGGCACGCATCCGTCCCGGGGCCTGAAGAAGGGCGTGGTGGTGAACATCGAGTCCACCGTGCAATCGATCCAGCGCGCCATCGAAGAAGCGCAGCTGATGGCCGGTTGCCGGATTCACTCGGCGTTCGTCGGCGTGGCGGGCAATCACATCCGCAGCCTGAATTCCCACGGCATCGTGGCGATCCGCGACCGCGAAGTCAGCGCGGCCGACCTTGAGCGCGTACTCGACGCCGCCCAGGCCGTGGCGATCCCGGCGGACCAGCGCGTGCTGCACACCCTGCCGCAGGACTACGTGATCGACAACCAGGAAGGCGTGCGCGAGCCCCTGGGCATGTCAGGCGTGCGCCTGGAAGCCAAGGTCCACGTGGTGACCTGCGCGGTCAATGCCGCACAGAACATTGAAAAGTGCGTGCGTCGCTGCGGCCTGGAAATCGACGACATCATTCTCGAGCAACTGGCTTCGGCCTACTCGGTACTGACCGACGACGAAAAAGAACTGGGCGTGTGCCTGGTCGACATCGGCGGCGGCACCACCGACATCGCGATCTTCACCGAGGGTGCGATCCGTCACACCGCCGTGATCCCGATCGCCGGCGACCAGGTCACCAACGACATCGCCATGGCGTTGCGCACACCGACGCAGTACGCCGAAGAGATCAAGATCCGCTATGCCTGCGCCCTGGCCAAACTGGCCGGCGCCGGTGAAACCATCAAGGTGCCGAGCGTGGGCGACCGTCCACCGCGCGAGCTGTCGCGCCAGGCCTTGGCCGAAGTGGTCGAGCCGCGTTACGACGAACTGTTCACCCTGATCCAGGCGGAACTGCGCCGCAGCGGCTACGAAGATTTGATCCCGGCCGGCATCGTGCTGACCGGTGGCACCTCGAAGATGGAAGGCGCGGTCGAACTGGCCGAAGAGATCTTCCACATGCCAGTTCGCCTGGGCGTGCCCCATGGCGTCAAAGGCCTGGGCGATGTGGTGCGCAACCCGATTTATTCCACCGGTGTGGGCTTGCTGTTGTACGGGCTGCAAAAGCAGACCGACGGCATTTCCCTGTCGGGCCCGAGCATTCGCGACAGCTACCGCGGCGACGACGAAGCGAAAGCACCGTTGTTCGAACGGTTGCAGGCTTGGGTCAAAGGCAATTTCTAACGATTTACCGCAACACCGTAAAAAAGCAGTAGGCGAAAAAACTAGAGAACACGAAAGGAGAGGGAAAATGTTCGAACTCGTAGACAACATCCCCGCCAGCCCGGTCATCAAAGTGATCGGTGTCGGCGGTGGCGGCGGCAACGCTGTCAACCATATGGTCAAGAGCAACATTGAAGGCGTTGAATTCATCTGCGCCAACACTGATGCCCAGGCGCTGAAGAGCATCGGCGCGCGGACCATCCTGCAATTGGGCACCGCCGTGACCAAGGGCCTCGGCGCTGGCGCCAACCCGGAAGTCGGCCGTCAAGCCGCGCTGGAAGACCGCGAGCGTATCGCCGAAGTGCTGCAAGGCACCAACATGGTGTTCATCACCACCGGCATGGGCGGCGGTACCGGTACCGGTGCAGCGCCGATCATCGCCGAAGTGGCCAAGGAAATGGGGATTCTGACGGTCGCCGTCGTGACCCGTCCGTTCCCGTTCGAAGGCCGCAAGCGCATGCAGATCGCCGACGAAGGTATCCGTCTGCTGTCTGAAAGCGTCGACTCGTTGATCACCATCCCCAACGAGAAGCTGCTGACCATCCTGGGCAAGGACGCGAGCCTGCTGTCCGCGTTCGCCAAGGCTGACGATGTACTGGCCGGTGCCGTTCGCGGTATCTCCGACATCATCAAGCGCCCGGGCATGATCAACGTCGACTTTGCCGACGTGCGTACCGTGATGAGCGAAATGGGCATGGCGATGATGGGCACTGGCTGCGCCAGCGGTCCGAACCGTGCGCGTGAAGCCACCGAAGCGGCCATCCGCAACCCGTTGCTCGAAGACGTGAACCTGCAAGGCGCACGCGGCATCCTGGTGAACATCACCGCCGGTCCTGACCTGTCCCTGGGTGAGTACTCCGACGTGGGTAGCATCATCGAAGCCTTCGCTTCCGAGCACGCGATGGTCAAAGTCGGCACCGTGATCGATCCGGACATGCGCGACGAACTGCATGTGACCGTGGTCGCGACCGGCCTGGGCGCAACAATCGAGAAGCCTGTAAAGGTCATCGACAATACCGTTCATACCGGCCACAACAGCCACGCCAGCCAAGCGGCTGCCGCTCCAGCGCCTGCGCGTCAGGAACTGCCGTCGGTGAACTACCGTGATCTGGACCGTCCGACCGTGATGCGCAATCAGGCTCAGGCCGGTGCTGCAGCGTCCCGTAGCCCGAATCCGCAAGATGACCTGGACTACCTGGACATCCCGGCATTCCTGCGTCGTCAGGCCGATTAATGGAATGTATCAGGGCTATGAAGGTGATTGGTGTTCAGCAAAGGTCTGGTCTGCTATTATCGCCAGCCTTTGTTGATACCAGTTCGCAATTTGCGCTGAAGCGGTCCAAGCCATGATTAAACAACGCACCCTGAAGAATATTATTCGTGCCACAGGTGTAGGTCTGCACTCCGGGGAGAAGGTATACCTGACCCTCAAACCTGCACCTGTCGACACCGGCATCGTGTTTGTTCGTGCCGACCTGGACCCTGTGGTGCAGATTCCTGCTCGCGCGGAAAACGTCGGCGAAACCACGATGTCGACCACATTGGTCAACGGTGACGTCAAGGTGGACACGGTGGAGCACTTGCTCTCGGCCATGGCTGGCCTGGGCATCGATAACGCCTACGTCGAGCTCTCCGCGTCCGAAGTCCCCATCATGGATGGCAGCGCTGGTCCCTTCGTATTCTTGATTCAATCTGCCGGCCTGGAAGAACAGGACGCAGCCAAGAAGTTCATTCGCATTCTGCGGGAAGTGACAGTAGAAGACGGCGACAAGCGCGCCACCTTCGTCCCGTTCGAAGGCTTTAAAGTGAGCTTTGAGATCGATTTCGATCACCCGGTATTTCGCGACCGCACCCAAAGCGCAAGCGTGGATTTTTCCAGCACTTCGTTCGTAAAAGAAGTCAGCCGCGCCCGCACCTTTGGTTTCATGAGTGACATCGAGTACCTGCGCAAGCACAACCTCGCACTCGGCGGCAGCGTTGAAAACGCCATTGTGGTCGACGCGGATGGTGTACTGAACGAAGACGGCCTTCGCTATGAAGACGAATTCGTGAAGCACAAGATCCTCGATGCAATCGGTGACCTCTACCTGCTGGGCAATAGCCTGATAGGCGAGTTCAAAGGCTTCAAGTCGGGCCACGCCCTTAACAACCAGCTGCTGCGCAAGTTGATTGAGCAGACAGATGCTTGGGAAGTCGTGACCTTCGAAGATGCCAGCACCGCACCGATCTCTTACATGCGTCCCGTTGCGGCGGTGTAAGTAACAACTCTCTTTCTTTAGTTTTTAAGGGCTGCCTTCGGGTGGCCCTTTTTATTTCCCGTGGCGAGCGAGCCACAATGGCCTGTTCGCCTCAGTCATCGCGCCGTTGCCTCCACGATGCAATTGCGCCCACTGCGCTTGGCTTCATACAGCGCGCGGTCCGCACTGAGCTGCAAGTCCTCCAGGGACATGCGACTGCGCTTGTCCCACGTACTCAGGCCAATGCTCACGGTAATCGGCCGTTCATCCCCTTCCACCCGTGGCAAATGCTCGACGCCGCGGCGGATATGCTCGGCGATTAGCCACGCGCCCCTGATATCGGTAGACGGCAATACCACAGCAAACTCTTCACCGCCATAACGTGCGGCCAGGTCGGCCGGGCGACGGATGTTGCCGCCGATCACCTGGGCGACGTTGCGCAACGCCTCATCGCCGCCGTGATGGCCATGACGGTCGTTGAATGCCTTGAAGTGGTCGACGTCAATCATCAACAGCGTCAGCGGTTCGGCGGAGCGCTGGGCGCGGTCCCATTCCAGGCGCAGGCGTTGGTCCAGAATGCGCCGGTTGGCCAGGCCGGTGAGCGCGTCGGTGGCTGCCAGTTCTGACAGCACCTTCTCCGCGCGAAAACGGCGGCGCAGTTCCCGGCGCAGCATCCAGGTCAGCCATAACAGGCCGATACACAGGATGCCGGTGGCGCCGCCGGTCAGCGTCGCCGCGCGCTTCCATGGCGCGAACACGTCCTCACTGGACAACGCCACGACCACAATCAGCGGTAGCTCGCCGACATTGGTGAAGGTATACAGGCGCTCCTTGTCGGTGATGGTCGAGATGGCCCGAAAGCTGCCGCTTCCTTCGCGTAGCATGCGCTTGAAGTTGGGGCGATCACTCAGGTCCTTGTTGATCATGTCGCGCTCCAGCAGCGGTTGCTGGGCCAGGAGAATGCCGTGGCTGCTCAACAGGTTGACCGAGCTGCTATTGCCGATGGCGAGGCTGTTGAACAACTGATCGAAGTACGCCAGGCGCATGGTGGCCACCGCGACCCCGAGGAACTCGCCGTTGGCGCCGGTGACGCGGCGGCTGAACGCGATGCGCCAGACTTGCTCGCAATGGCACTGAATCATGAACGGCCGGCTGATGAACAGGTCGTTCTGGTTGGTGATTTTATGCACGAGGAAGTAGTCGCGATCAGCCAAATTACGCGAGGTCGGCTTGAGCGTCGAAGAGTCAGCAACGACGGCGCCATTGGCGTCCAGCAACAGCACTTGGTCTTTGAACGGCGCGGCCGTCGACAGCTCGAATTGCACCAGATGCCGGATATCCCCCGATACCTTGGACAAATCCGTGCGCTGCGTGGCGGCGATCAACCCTTGCAGCGCGAGGTCGTATAGCTCGACGTTACGCAGCACATCGGCGTTGATCAGTTGGGTGATGTTGGTGGTTGAGCGTTTCGCCGCCTGCAGGGTGCTGGCGTGTTCGCGGATCAACAGCACTGCGACGATAATCACAATCAATGCGACGGTGAAGCCGCTGCCCAGCATCAACAATAATTCTGCGCGTTCAGGTGGGGTACGAAAAGGGCGTGGACTCATCGGGCAGACTTCAACGGTGAAGATGCTGGCAGTTTAGTTCTACCCGATGAAAATTGATTGTTTGGTTGAAAAGAAAGTGCGGCGGCTTAGAACACGTTGATCGGATAGTCGACGATCACCCGGTATTCATCCACATCCCGATCCACCGCCGAGTAGCCATTGCTGCCGCGGTTGGTCGCCCATTGCAGGCACAGGGACAGATCCTTGGCCTTGCCGCCCTGCACCACGTATTTCACGTCGATGTCTCGTTCCCAGTGCTTGGCGTCCTGGCCGTCGGCGCTGTACCAGGCGCTGTAGCCCCGACTGGTGGGATCGACTTTGCTCAGGTCGGTCTTACCGCTGCTGTAGGACACGGCAGTGGTCAGGCCCGGCATGCCGAGGCCGATGAAGTCGTAGGCGTACTTGAGCTTCCACGACCGCTCGTTGGGGCCGTTGAAGTCCGAGTATTGCTGGGAGTTGTCCAGGTACACGCTGTCGCCCTGGGTGATGTAGTCGAACGGTGTGTTGCCGTTGACCCGCTGGTACGCGGCGGTGACGCTATGGCTGCCCACGGCTACGGTGAAATGCAGGCTGTAGGTGTTGTTGTCGATGTTACCCAGCAACGACTGGCCGCTGTCTTGGGTGTGGTAGTAGTGCAGGCCGGGGTTGAGGCTGACCAGGTCGTTCAGCGCGTAGGTGTAGTCCAGGTCGTAGTAGTACTGGTGCCACACATCCTTGAGTTCGGCGGCGTACAGGTTGCTGGTCAGTCCCGGCACGCCGCTGAACGACACACCGGCCCAGTCCAGGTGCTGGCTGTCGGTGTGTTCCGGCAGTGTGCCGTAGCTGGTGCCGATGCGCTGGTGGCCGCTCTGGTTGTAGAGCTTGGTGAAGCTGGCCTGGCCGCCTTCGATCATCCAGCCGTCGAGGCTGTGGTTGGTCAGGCTTACGCCGCGAAAGGTCTGGGGCAGCATGCGGGTCATGCCGCCAGCGATCACCGGGTTGTTGAGGAACAGGTCGCCGGCTTTCAGTTCCGTGTCGAACGCGCGCATCTTCAACGTGCCGCCTGCGGTGGAGAACGACCCCGGTGCCTTGCCGCTGCCTTGACTGTTGCCATACGGGAGGATGCTGGAGCCGTCGGTGCCGCCACCGCCGTCGAGCTTGAGGCCGAGCATGGCGTGGGCATCCAGGCCGAAACCGACGGTGCCCTGGGTGTAGCCGGATTCGAAGATGCCGAGAAAGCCCTGGCCCCATTCTTTGTTGTCATCGGTGTGGATGTCGTGACGGTCGCGGTTCATGTAGTAGTTGCGGGCGTTGAGCTTGAGGCTTGCGCCTTCGACGAAACCGTCGGCGGGGGTGGTGTCTGCTGCGTGGGCGAGGGGGGCGATCGTTGCTGTAATCGCGAGGAATAACGGGGTGAACGTCAGCGAGTTCTTCACCGGTGGAGCTCCTTTGGTCAAACGGAAACGGCCAATGTCGTGGGGGTGTGCCTGGCCTTTTTTGCGGCAAAAAAAAAAGCCGCTGAAGTCAGCGGCTTTAAGACAGATTCCCAGTGTAGAGCCCTGGAAAAAAGTCGAGGGAAGTTCGGGTAAGCGGGTCAGCTGTCTTTGCCGTCGCGCTCATCGATGCGTCAAATTAACGCAGGCGAGCGCTGCGATACAGAGTGTAACAAGATAATGACTGTTGCCCAAATCGCAATAGTCAGAGTTTTGGCGCATGCCAATGTGGGAGGGGGCTTGCCCCCTCCCACATTGGTCTGAAGTGTTCTCAAGCGTTAGACGGGCAGGGTAATACCGAAGGTGTTGCCGCCCGCGTCACTGCGCACGAACACATCGCCGCCATGCATCAGCGCAATCGCCTTGACGATGGCCAGCCCCAGCCCATGGTTGGCGCCACTGTTGCTGCGCGATGCGTCCACCCGATAGAAGCGTTCGAACAGCCGAGGCAGGTGCTCGCTGGCAATCGCGTCGCCGGGGTTGGTCACGGCGATCGCCACCTGATGCTCCCGCACGTCGATGTTCACCGCGATGACCTGCCCTGGCGCGGTGTGCTGCACGGCGTTGCTCAGCAGGTTGATCAATGCGCGGCGCAGGTGGGCTCTTTCAATCTGCACCTGGGCGTCGCCGTGGACGTGCACCCGGACCTGGGCGTCTTCGAGGATGAAGTCCAAGTAGTCGAGGGTGGTCGCCACTTCGTCGGCCAGGGAGCTTTCGATCAGCTTGGTGGCCTTGCTGCCCTGGTCGGCGCTGGCGAGGAACAGCATGTCGTTGATGATCGAACGCAGGCGCTCCAGTTCTTCCAGGTTCGATTGCAGCACCTCGAAATAATGTTCGGCCGAGCGCCCGCGTGTCAGGGCCACCTGGGTCTGGCCGATCAGGTTGGTCAGGGGCGAGCGCAGTTCATGGGCGACGTCGGCATTGAACGATTCCAGGCGCGAGTAGGCCTGTTCGACGCGGTCCAGGGTGGCGTTGAACGAGTTGACGAACTGACGCAACTCCGGCGGCAGCGGCGACAGTTGCAGGCGCCCGGAGAGCTTCGGCGGTGCGAGTTTCTGTGCTTCGTCCGAGAGTTTGCTCAGCGGCTTGAGGCCGATGCGCGAGACCCAGAACCCCAGCAGCGCCGCCAGCACCACGCCGATAAACGCCAGGCTGATCAGCGCCACCAGCAAGTGGTGCTGGGTGGCGCGGAAGTTTTCGGTGTCGATGGCGATCATGAAGCGCAACGGCGGGCGCTGGTCCTGGGCGGGGAACTGGCTCACCAGCACCTTGAACGGGTCGGCGTGATCGACCAGGCGCAAGTCGCGCTTGCCGGTCGGGCCGGCGGCGAAGGCGCGGATCTGCGCGTCCGGGTTGCCATATTCGTAGTTCGGGTCGCTGCTCACCACCCAGAAACGGATGCGCTTGTCTTCCTCGGCCAACAACTTGAGTTTGGCCTTGATCTTGGTCCAATGCTCCGGCGTGCCGAAGCGCTTCACCGAGGACTCCAACACGCTGTAGCGCGCATCCAGTTCGGCCTCGGGTAACAGGCCCAGGCCACGGTCCACCTGCTGATAGAGCGCGCCGCCGATCAACAGGAAGATCAGCAGCGCCACCAGGGTGAACATGCCGCTCAAGCGCAGCGCGATGGAGTTAGTTGACACCGCGGTTCTCCAGCACATAACCCATGCCACGGATGGTGTGCAGCAGCTTCTGTTCGAACGGCCCGTCGAGCTTGGCGCGCAGGCGTTTGATCGCGACTTCGACCACGTTGGCGTCGCTGTCGAAGTTGATGTCCCAGACCATCTCCGCGATGGCGGTCTTGGACAGGATCTCACCCTGGCGCCGCGCCAATACGCTGAGCAGCGAGAACTCCTTGGCGGTCAGGTCCAGGCGCACGCCGTTGCGACTGGCCTTGCGGCTGATCAGGTCGATCCACAGGTCGGCGACCGTCACCTGCACCGGTTCGTGCCCGCCACTGCGGCGGGTCAGGGCTTGCAGGCGCGCCACCAGCTCCAGGAACGAAAACGGCTTGCCCAGGTAATCGTCGGCGCCTTCACGCAGACCGCGAATGCGGTCTTCCACGCGCTCGCGGGCGGTGAGCATGATCACCGGCGTTTGCTTGCGCGCGCGTAGGGCACGCAACACGCCGAAGCCGTCGAGACCGGGCAGCATCACGTCGAGCACGATCACCGCGTAGTCGTTTTCCAGCGCTAGGTGCAAACCCTCGACGCCTTCACGCGCCACGTCGACGGTGTAGCCTTGCTCCGTCAGGCCGCGATGCAGGTAGTCCGCGGTTTTTTCTTCATCTTCAACGATCAGTACGCGCATGACCCCGCCTTAATGTGTGGTCGCCAACGCGGGCGTTGGTGTGGGCCGGTGGAAAAACCGCTCAAGGTACAAGTATATGATCGGCGTGGTGAACAGCGTCAGCGCCTGGCTCACCAGCAAGCCGCCGACCACCGCGATCCCCAGCGGTTGGCGCAACTCGGCACCGGGGCCTGCGCCGAGCATCAGCGGTACGGCGCCGAGCAGGGCGGCGAGGGTGGTCATGATGATCGGCCGGAACCGCGTGACGCAGGCTTCGTAGATCGCTTCCTCCGGCGGCAGGCCTCTGACCCGCTGCGCTTCGAGGGCGAAGTCGATCATCAGGATGCCGTTCTTCTTCACGATGCCGATCAGCAACACCAGGCCGATCAGGGCCATGATCGAAAAGTCCTGGCCCAGCAGCCACAACATGATCAACGCGCCCAAGCCAGCCGAGGGCAGGGTGGAAATGATCGTCAGCGGGTGGACGAAACTTTCGTACAACACGCCGAGAATGATGTACACCGCCACCAGCGCCGCGAGGATCAGCCACGGCTGGCTGGCCAGTGAACTCTGGAACGCCTGGGCCGCGCCCTGGAAGTTGCCGAGGATGGTGGCCGGCATGCCGATTTCGTTCTTGGCCTGGTTGAGCATGATCACCGCATCCCCCAACGCCACGCCGGGCGCCAGGTTGAACGACAGGTTGGCCGCCGGGAACATGCCGTCATGGCTGATGGACAGCGGGCCCACGCTGGGCGGGTCGACCTTGGCCAGGGCCGACAACGGCACCATCTCGTTGGTCAGTGGCGAGCGCAGGTAGAAGTAATTGAGGCTTTCGGCTTTGCCGCGTTGCTGGGTGTCGAGTTCCAGCACCACTTGGTATTGGTTGATTTCGGTCTGGAACTCGTTGATCTGGCGCTGGCCGAACGCGTCGTACAACGCCTGGTCGACATCGGTGGCGGTCAGGCCGAAGCGCGCGGCGGCCTGGCGGTCGATGCTGATGTGGGTGATGCTGCCGCCCAGTTGCAGGTCGTTGGACAGGTCGCGAAACGCCGGGTTGGCGCGCAGTTTTTCGGTGAGGCGCTGGGTCCAGGTATTCAATGTCGCGCCGTCGTTGCTCTTGAGCACGTACTGGTACTGGGCGCGGCTGGGGCCGGAGCTGAGGTTGATGTCCTGGCCGGCGCGCAGGTACAGCACGATGCCCGGCACCTTCGCCAGTTTCGAGCGGATGCGGTCGATGAACTGGCTGGCGGACACGTCGCGATCGCCGCGGTCTTTCAAGGCGATCCAGAAACGGCCGTTGGCGATGGTCTGGTTGCTGCCGGTGACGCCCACCGAATGGGAAAACGTTGCCACCGCCGGGTCAGCCTTGATGATCTCGGCCAGGGCCTTGTGCTTGGCGACCATGTCCGGGAACGACACATCGGCCGCCGCTTCGCTGGTGCCGAGCACGAAGCCGGTGTCCTGCACCGGGAAAAAGCCCTTGGGGATGAACACGTAGCCGACCACCGCCAGCGCCAGCGTGACCACGAAGATCGCCAGCATGCTGCGTTGATGGACCAGGGCGCGGCGCAAGTTGCGCGCATAGCCGGCCAGCAGGCGTTCGCTGAAACCGGGCTTGGCGTGGGCCGGATGGGTCGGGGCGCGCATGAACAGCGCCGCGAGGGTCGGCGCCAGGGTCAGCGAAACCACCACCGAAATAAGGATGGTCGAGGTCGCCGTCAGCGCGAATTCCTTGAACAGGCGCCCGACCACGCCGCCCATGAACAGCAGCGGAATGAACGCCGCCACCAGCGAGAAGCTGATGGACACCACGGTAAAGCCAATCTCGCCGGCGCCCTTGATCGCCGCTTCGCGCTTGCCCAGCCCGGCTTCGAGATGGCGGTGAATGTTCTCCACCACCACGATCGCATCGTCCACCACAAAGCCCACGGCGATGACGATCGCCACCAGGGTCAGGTTGTTCAGGCTGAAGCCCATCAGGTACATCAAGGCGAAGCTGGCGATCAGCGACACCCCGAGCACGCTCGACACAATCAACGTCGCCGACAGCTGGCGCAGGAACAACGCCATCACCGCCACCACCAGCAGCACGGCGATCAGCAGGGTCACTTCCACTTCATGCAGGGAGGCGCGGATGGTCTTGGTGCGGTCGCTCAACACGCTGACCTGCACCGACGCCGGCAGCATGGCCTGCAGGCGCGGCAGTTGCGCTTGAATGCGGTCGACGGTCTCGACGATGTTCGCGCCGGGCTGGCGCGAGATCACCAGGTTGACCCCCGGGGTGTCGCCGGACCAGGCTTGTACGTAGGCGTTTTCCGAGCCGTTGATGACTTTAGCGATATCGCGCAGTTGAACCGGCGCGCCATTCTTGTAGGACACGATCAGTTGGGCGTAGTCCCCGGGCTGAAACAGCTGGTCGTTGGTCGACAGCGTCGACACGCTGTTCTCCCCGTAGATCGCGCCTTTGGCCAGGTTCAGGCTCGACTGCTGGATCGCCACGCGGATGTCGGCCAGGGTCAGGCCGATGGCCGCGAGTTTGTCGGGCGAAGCCTGCACGCGAATCGCCGGACGTTGCTGGCCGGTGATGTTGATCTGGCCGACGCCGTCGATCTGGCTGATCTGCCGTGCCAGCAGGGTTTCCACGTAATCGCTCAGTTCGGTGCTGGGCATGCTGTCGGAACTGACGCTGAGGATCAGCACCGGGCTGTCTGCCGGGTTGACCTTCTTCCAGGTCGGCAGGGTCGGCATATCCCTGGGTAGCTTGCCGGACGCGGTGTTGATCGCCGCCTGGACTTCCTGGGCGGCGGTGTCGATGCTCTTGTTCAGGGTGAATTGCAGGGTCAAGAGGCTGGAGCCCAAGGCGCTGCTGGAGGTCATCTGGGTCATGCCGGGGATGGCGCTGAATTGCACCTCCAGCGGCGTGGCCACCGAAGAAGCCATGGTGTCCGGGCTGGCGCCGGGCAGTTGCGCGCTGACCTGGATTGTCGGAAATTCCGCTTCCGGCAGCGGGGCGATGGCCAGTTGCGGGAAGGCAATCAGCCCAAGCAACACCAGAGCGAAGGTGAGCAGCAGGGTCGCGACCGGGTGGTCGACGCACCACGCCGACGGCGAGCGGCTGGCGTTCATGGTTGCACCTTGGCGTCGACGGTCTGGATCACTTGCGGCGGTTCTTTGAGCACGTCGACCCGAGCGCCGGCCTTGAGCCGCGACTGGCCATCGCTGACCAGCACATCACCGGCCTGTACACCTTTGATGAGCGTCACGTCGCTGTTCTGGTAGGTGACCTGCACCGGCACCACCTCCACCTTGTCGCCGTTGACCCGGTACACAAAGTGCGCGTCCAGGCCGCGTTGCACCACGGTCGGCGGCACCACCAGGGCGTTTTTGTCGAGGCCTGTCTGGATCTTGATGGTCACCAGTTGCCCCGGCCACAGGCGCTGCGTGGCGTTGTTGAACTCGGCCTTGGCGCGCAGGGTGCCGGTGGTGGAACTGATCTGGTTGTCGATCAGGCTCAGGTGGCCTTCACCGAGCAGGTCGCCGGTCTGGCCATCGGTGTCGGCGCCCAGGTAGGCGTCGACGCTGGCTGGGGTAGGGGCCGCGATCAGGCTTTGCAGAGTGGGCAGCATCTGTTGCGGCAGGGAAAATTCGACGGCAATCGGGTCGATCTGCGTCACCGAGAACAGCCCCTGGGCATCGCTCGTGCGCAGGAAGTTGCCTTCATCCACCGTGCGAATCCCTACGCGGCCGCTGACCGGCGAGCGAATCTGAGTGTAGGAAAGCTGCACCTTTGCCGCATCAATCGCCGCCTGATTGCCCTGGACGGTGGCATTGAGTTGGTTGACCAACGCCTGTTGCTGGTCATAGGTCTGCTTGGACACGCCGTCGTCGACACTCAATGCCTTGTAGCGCTTGAGGTTGATCAGCGCGACTTGCAACTGCGCCTGGTTTTCCGCCAACAGCGCCTTGGCCTGCTCGAGGCTGGCGCGGATCGAGCGGTCATCGATGGTCGCCAACAGGTCCCCGGCCTTGACCTGCTGGCCTTCCTTGACCAGCAATCGGGTGAGGATGCCGTCGACCTGCGGGCGGATCACCACGCTGTGCAACGACAGCACCGTCCCAATGCCGCTGACGAATCGCGGGATGTCCTGTTGCGCCACGCTCACCACCCGTACCGGGATCGCTGTCGGCGCCGCCAGTTTGGGTTTGGCCGGCCGCGTCAGGGCCCAGGCTGCAATCGCCAGCACCACGAGGACTCCGACGATCAGCGCGGTTTTTCGTTGAATTTGCATGGAAGTGAGGTGCCAGGGCAGAGGAACGGAAGAGTGAGGTGTCTTTATAGCCCGTCAACCCGGTCAGCAAGGTGACTGCTAACTGACAGCGCTGTCAGTAAACGCCGACCATTCGTACAGGCGGTGGTTAAAGATCCTGAGGGCGCAGGTATACTGCGCGCCAGTGTGGCCCGCAAGCTGGCCCCGCATCAATTTTTGCCTGCTCCGGAGCTTCCATGACTTCCCCGACACATCCCCCTGTTGAAGCGGCCGACCTCGTCGATCCGGCCAGCGCTGAAAGCGTTGAAAAAACCGAGATCCCGGCGTTCAAGTTTCCGTTCAAGCCGGGTGAACTGGCCGGGGCCAAGAATGCCGCCCAGCCGTGGTACAAGAACGGCGCCAAGAATGGGCATACCAAGTCCCCAGGCATGGCGCCGCCGGGCACTCGTCGTTCGATGGGTAAACGCTGAGAATAATAAGTCGCACGCTGTGTCGACTATTGCCTACAACGTCTGCTGAAATTTCTGATTGTAGGGCCACGACTGTTTCTTGAAAGCTTGCACAGCCTCCGTGCCGCCCCGGCGTTTTCCGTCGGTGCGGGAGGGTGAGGTTGGACTTTCCGGAAAAGGACGTTTCCTGTGGCTCTGATACACATTTGTGCCGTGCTCGCGTTATTGCTGGCGGCCGATAGCGTTGCCGCCGGTGAGTCGCCACGGCGCGAGATCCGTTTCGCCGTCGCTGCGCAATTCGCGCCTTTCCAGAGCCGTAACCCGCAAGGCCAGTTGGTCGGCCTGAACATCGACCTGGGTAACGCCCTGTGCGTGCAGTTGAATGTGCGCTGCACCTGGGTCGACCAGGTGCTGGTGGAAAACTTCCCGGCCCTGGAGGCCCGGCAGTTCGACGCAATCATGGGCATGGCGCCCACGTCGACGCGTCGGCGCTGGGTCAACTTCACCGATGAGCTGTATCCGTTCACCACGCGCCTGGTCGCCCGCAGAACATCCGGCCTGCTGCCGACCGTGCGGTCGCTCAAGGGCAAGCGTGTCGGGGTGTTGCTGGGCAGTAATCGCGAAGCCTTCGCCCGAGCGCAGTGGGCGCCCAAGGGCGTTATCGTCAAGAGCTTCTGGCTCAATGACGAACTGGCTCGCAGCCTGGTGGCGGGGGATATCGATGCGACCCTGCAAGGCACCGTGGAAATCCGTGAGGCGCTGCTCGATACCGTCGATGGCCAGGACTTTGACTTCCTCGGCCCCGCGATTTCGGCCGAACTCCTGGGCAGCGGCGTGGCGATCGCGGTGCGCAAGCCCGATACCGCCTTGCGCAATGCCCTCAACTGCGCCCTTGAACAACTGATGCAAAGCGGCGAATACCAGCGGATCATTCAGCCCTACCGCCTGGATGCCGTTTCCGTCGCGCCCAACGACTAGGCGGCGCGCAGCGGGATAAACGCATAGTTGGCCGGCACCTCGGTGGCAAGCTGTGCCCCCGCGTCCAGCAACTGTTCGGCGATGTCCATCGCGGACACATGAAACACCCACTCATTCGCCACGCCGGGCTGGCTCTCCGCCAGCTCGATCGCCTGGGTAAAGGCATCCATCTGCGGCAGGTACGCCGTAAAGCCATCGCCCTTGAGCGCCGTGGTGCGAATCCCCAACAGGGCACACACCGCCTCTTTGGTCTGCACATCGTCGCGGTCGGCCTGGCGCGAGCGGCGGATCAGTTCAGCCAGTTCCGCGTCCATCAACTCGCCGCCGGCAATCAATACCGGGCCCTGTTCCCACGACTCCGGCGGGCATTCCTTGGCGGCAGGGTTCAACGGGATGTGCGGGTTGATCTCCATCGGATAGATGCGGCAGACCAACGGTCGGCGTTCATAGATGCGGCACAGGTTGTCTTCGTCAAGATTCCGGCAGCGTCCGGGGTTGTAGGCGGCAAAAGTGATGGCCACGAATGCCTGGGTCGTGCCGCTGGGCACCATCGCCGAACGGCGTTCGGCATGTTCGCGTTGTTGCAGTGGCAGGCCCAGGCCGTTGCCGAGAAAACCTTCCACCAGAACGATCACGCTGCCGCCGTCAGCCGCCCACTGGCGGGCTTCTGCGAGGGTCAGGGGGACATGGTGGTCGGTGCAGCATTTGCCACAACCGACGCAGGAAAAATGAGTGTTCATGGCAGATCTGTCACCAGGCTAGGTCAGAGGGCTCGCGCGAACGGTGACGGGTTTTCACCTCTTTTCAACGTTCGGGAGCACTGAAAGCAAGTTGTGCGCCAGTGCCCGTCAGTCTTCGCTGACCACATCGCGCAGCACGAACACCATGCCCGCGCTTTCATAGAGTTTCCGGGCGCGTCGGTTGCTTTCCAGGACCTTGAGGTCCACGTAGGGTTCGCCGCGCTGCTTGAACACCTGGAAGGCGTGCAGCAACAAGGCGCGGCCCAGCCCCTGGCCCTGGGCGCAGGGGTGTACAGACAGGTTCTTGATGAAGGCGCTGGTCCAGCACTGGGCCACGCCGAGGATGCCCTCGGCATTGCTCGCCACCAGGCACAGCGTGGGGTCGAACTCGGCATCGGTCACGAACTGCCGCTGCCAGGTTTGCAGGTCGGCGACGTGGCCGCCGCCTTGCGCCTGGGTCATGCGCAACACCGCGTGAATCGCCGGGGCCCATGCGTCGCGGTAGTGATCCAACTGCGTACCGGCCGGCCACTGCGGCGCGGGCAGGTCGCGGGTGAGGTCGCGGCGTAGCAGTTGGAAATACTCGGCCACCGCTTACAGGCCCTTTTGCGCCACGGTCTGGGCGGCCACCACCAGGCATTTGGTCAGTTCGGGCGAGGAGAATTTGGTCAGCACCGCGTCGGCCCCGGCCACGCGCGCTTTTTCGCTGTTCATCGCGCTGTCCAGGGAGGTGTGCAACAGCACGTAAAGGTCCTGGAAGTCCGGGGTTTCGCGCAGGGTGCGGGTGAGGGCGTAACCGTCCATTTCGGACATTTCGATGTCCGACACCACCACATTGATCTGCTCGGCGGTGCCCTGCAGTTCCAGCAGCACGTCGATGGCTTCCTTGGCGCTGCGTGCGGTGTGGCAGGTCAGACCGAGGTTGCGCAGGGTGTGTACTGATTGTTGCAGGGCGACCTGGCTGTCATCCACCACCAGGATTCGCGCGTTGCCCAACACTTCGGCCTCTTCCATGGTCAAGTCGGTCGGCGCCATTTCAATCGGCGCCGGGGCGATGCCGTGGATGACTTTTTCGATGTCCAGCACCTGCACCAGCCCGCCTTCCACCTGGGTGACCCCGGTGATAAACGAGCGATTGCCGCCGGCACCGAAGGGCGGCGGGCGGATATCGGTGGTCAGGCAATGCACGATCTTGCTCACCGCCTGCACATGCAGGCCCTGCTTGGAGCGGCTGACATCGGTGACGATCAGGCAGCCGCCGTCCGGGTCTTCCAACGGCATTTCGCCGAGGGCGCGGCTCAGGTCGATCACCGACAGCGAGGTGCCGCGCAGCATGGCGATACCTTTGACGTGCGGATGGGACTCCGGCAGCTTGGTCAGCGGCGGGCACGGAATGATTTCGCTGACTTTCAGCAGGTTAATGGCCATCAACTTGCCGCTGCGCAAGGTAAAGAGCAGAAGCGAGAGTGAGTCTGCGCGGGCTTTAGACGTGGACATAAAAACCTTCTGTGGATCAGGGTTGATCATCTATGGAGGGTTATCGACTTCATCGGCCCAGGCTTTAGGGGAATGGGCCGATGAAGTTGACTTATCTCAGCCCTTCCATACCTGCGGGTTGACCAGATCCTGCGGGCGGTGGCCGAGCAGGGCGCTGCGCAGGTTGTCGAGGGCGCGGTTGGCCATGGCTGTGCGGGTTTCATGGGTCGCCGAGCCGATGTGCGGCAGGGTCACCGCATTGCTCAGCTGGAACAGTGGCGACTCGGCCAGCGGTTCCTTTTCATACACGTCCAGCCCCGCCCCGCGAATACGCTGGGTTTGCAGGGCTTCGATCAACGCCGGTTCGTCGACCACCGGGCCGCGGGAAATATTGATCAGGATCGCGCTGGATTTCATCAGTCCCAGCTCGCGATGACTGATCAGGTGCCGGGTCTTTTCGCTCAACGGCACCACCAGGCAGACGAAGTCCGCTTCGGCGAGTAACTGATCCAGGCTGCAGAACTGTGCGCCCAGTTCCTGTTCCAGGGCGGGCTTGCGGCTGTTGCCGCTGTACACAATCGGCATATTGAAGCCCAGGCGCCCGCGCCGGGCCACGGCGGCGCCGATATTGCCCATGCCGACGATGCCCAGTGTCTTGCCATGCACGTCGCAGCCGAACAACGACGCGCCCACGCTGGCTTTCCACTCGCCGGCCTTGGTCCATGCGTCCAGCTCGGCCACCCGGCGTGCGCTGCTCATCAGCAGGGCGAAGGCGAGGTCGGCGGTGCTTTCGGTGAGGACGTCGGGGGTGTTGGTGAGCATGACCCCGCGTTCGTTGAGGTAGGCCACGTCATAGTTGTCATAGCCCACCGATATGCTGGACACCACTTCCAGCCGGCTCGCGCCTTCGAGTTGCGCGCGGCCCAGCTTGCGCCCCACGCCGATCAGACCGTGGGCATGGGGCAGGGCTTCATTGAACTGTGCATTGATGTCGCCCAGCTTGGGGTTGGGGGCGATCACCTCGAAATCCTGTTGCAGGCGTTCGATCATTTCCGGGGTGATACGGCTGAAGGCGAGGACAGTCTTTTTCATTGCAGGCGGGCTCATCGACTACGGAAGAATGCCAAGCAAGCTAACATTCCTGCCGGCAATTGTCAGGACACCGTTGAACCTCTGTGGGAGGGGGCTTGCCCCGATAGCAGTGTGTCAGCCAATACATGCATGACTTCACTACCGCTATCGGGGGCAAGCCCCCTCCCACATTTTTGACCGAGTCCAGCTTCCAGGCTCAGGTTGGTTATAAGGCCGCTCCTAAGAGCAAGAGCCAAATGAGTTCTATCTGATCCATGGAGATCCAAATGTGGGGGGGGGCTTGCCCCCGATAGCAGTGTGTCAGCCAATACATGCATGACTTCACTACCGCTATCGGGGGCAAGCCCCCTCCTACATTTTTGACCGAGTCCAGCTTCCAGGCTCAGGTTGGTTATAAGGCCGCTCCCAAGAGCAAGAACCAAATGAGTTCTATCTGATCCATGGAGATCCAAATGTGGGAGGGGGCTTGCCCCCGATAGCAGTGTGTCAGCCAATACATGCATGACTTCATTTCCGCTATCGGGGGCAAGCCCCCTCCCACATTTTTGACCGAGTCCAGCTTCCAGGCTCAGGTTGGTTATAAGGCCGCTCCTAAGAGCAAGAGCCAAATGGGTTCTATCTGATCCATGGAGATCCAAATGTGGGAGGGGGCTTGCCCCCGATAGCAGTGTGTCAGCCAATACATGCATGACTTCATTACCGCTATCGGGAGCAAGCCCCCTCCCACATTGGATCGCTATCGTCTGGCAGAAATCAGTTCGCCATCCGCACGCCGCCCAGGCTGCCGCTCAACTCATACGCGACCAATTCCGCCTGGTGCGCCGCGAGAATTTCCGGCAGCGAACCGCGCAGGTATTCCACCCAGGTCTTGATCTTCGCATCCAGGTACTGGCGCGATGGGTAAATGGCGTACAGGTTCAGTTCCTGTGAGCGATAGTTGGGCATCACCCGCACCAGCGTGCCGTTGCGCAGGCCTTCGATGGCGGCGTACACCGGCAACAGGCCGACGCCCATGCCGCTGGTGATGGCGGTTTTCATCGCATCGGCCGAGTTCACCAGGAACGGCGATGTGTTGATCGCGACACTTTCCTGGCCGTCAGGGCCGTTGAAGCTCCATTTATCCAGCAGGACCACCGGGCTGACCAGGCGCAGGCAGGCGTGGTTGAGCAGATCGTGGGGCCGTTGCGCGCAGCCTTTGGCCTTGACGTAGTCCGGCGAGGCGCAGGCGATGCTGTAGGTGATGCCCAGGCGCTGGGACACGAAGCCCGAGTCCGGCAGTTCGCTGGCCAGCACGATGGACACGTCGTAGCCTTCATCGAGCAAGTCCGGCACGCGGTTGGCCAGGGTCAGGTCGAAGGTCACGTCCGGGTGAGTGCGGCGGTAGCGGGCAATGGCGTCGATGACGAAATGCTGGCCGATACCGGTCATGGTATGCACTTTCAACTGGCCGGCGGGGCGCGCGTGGGCGTCGCTGGCTTCGGCCTCGGCTTCTTCGACGTAGGCCAGGATTTGCTCGCAGCGTAATAAATAGCGTTTACCCGCCTCCGTGAGTGCAATGCGGCGGGTAGTGCGGTTGAGCAAGCGGGTTTGCAGATGAGCCTCCAGGTTGGAGACCGCGCGCGAAATGTTGGCGGTGGTTGTGTCCAGCTGTGCGGCGGCGGCGGTGAAGCTGCCGGCTTCGGCCACAGAACTGAAGGCGCGCATGTTTTGCAAAGTGTCCATGGGGTGTTCTCAAGGGAGATGACAAATTGTGACAGAAAGTTACGCCGACCAGTGATCCCTACGAAGGGATTATCGCCTGAACGGTAATAAAGATTCACAGGAATACCAGCTTATCGTCATTCCCCTCGCGTCCTAGAATTACACCACCTACCCTGCATCACCCACCTCAGGAATTCGCAGCAGTGCCGCGTCGCATCAGCAGAGAGCTGAAGACTCTCAGTGTTTGGGCCTTATCGTTAGCAATCAGCGGCTGCATCGGAACCGGAGGAATCGCCCCCCAAGACCAGGCCCTCAACGCCAATACCCTGGCCACCGACGAGGCGATCCAGAGCGCCGCCCGGGACGCCCGCTGGCCCACCGCGCAATGGTGGCAGGCCTATGGCGATCCCCAGCTCAACCGCTGGGTCGAACTCGCGACCCACGACAGCCCGAGCCTGGCCATGGCTGCCGCGCGTGTGCGTGAAGCGCGGGCCATGGCCGGGATTGTCGAGTCGGCCGAGTCGCTGCAGATCAACAGCGACACCACCCTCAAGCGCCACAACTGGCCGAACGACCAGTTCTACGGCCCGGGTGCATTGAGCGGTTCCAACACCTGGGACAACAATACGTCCCTGGGCTTCAGCTATGCCCTCGACCTGTGGGGCCGCGAAAGCAACGCCACCGAGCGTGCCGTCGACCTGGCGCACATGAGCGTGGCCGAAGCACGCCAGGCCCAGCTTGAACTGCAGAACAACGTAGTGCGCGTCTATATCCAGCTGTCGTTGCATTACGCCAACCGCGACATCGTCGCGGCCACGCTGGCCCAGCAACAGCAGATTCTCGATCTGGCGAATAAACGCCTGAACGCGGGCATTGGCACGCATTTCGATGTGAGCCAGGCCGAAACCCCGTTGCCCGAGACCCATCGCCAACTCGATGCCCTGGACGAAGAGATCGCCCTGAGCCGCAACCAGTTGGCGGCGTTGGCGGGTAAAGGCCCGGGCGAGGGCGCGCGACTGCAACGTCCGACCTTGTCCCTCGGCGCGCCGCTGAAATTGCCGTCCAGCCTGCCCGCGCAATTGCTCGGCCAGCGCCCGGACGTGGTCGCCAGCCGTTGGCAGGTGGCAGCGCAGGCGCGTGGCATCGATGTCGCGCACGCCGGTTTCTACCCCAACGTCGATCTGGTCGGCAGCCTCGGCTACATGGCCACCGGCGGCGGCATGCTGGGTTTTCTGGCCGGCAAGAAATTCAACTACAACGTCGGCCCGGCCATCACCCTGCCGATCTTCGACGGCGGCCGCCTGCGTTCGCAGTTGGGTGAAGCCAGCGCCGGCTATGACATCGCCGTGGCGCATTACAACCAGACCCTGGTCAACGCGCTCAAAGGCATCAGCGACCAGTTGATCCGCCGCGAATCCATGGACAAGCAAAAGGGCTTCGCCGCAGAGTCGGTGGCCTCGGCGCAGAAAACCTACGACATCGCGATGATCGCCTACCAGCGCGGCCTTACCGATTACCTCAATGTGCTGAACGCCCAGACCCTGTTGTTCCGCCAGCAGCAAGTCGAGCAGCAGGTGCAGGCCGCGCGTCTGACGGCCCACGCCGACCTGGTGACCGCCCTGGGCGGCGGGCTGGGCGCCGGCAACGATGTTCCGCAAGACACCAAGACTGTCCCGAGCAAGACCCCGGCGGCGCTCGCCGTGTTCGATCACTGAGTAGGATTTGATGACTCCCTTGCCTGCACCGCTGCGCTGGCTGTATTCCCTTGAGTGGCGCCGTGGCTTTTTCGACTGGGCACGCAGTGACGGCGTGACCTGGGTGTACATCTTCAAGGTGCTGATCGCTGCGTTCGCCACGCTGTGGCTGGCCATGCGCCTGGAACTGCCGCAACCGCGCACCGCGATGATCACCGTGTTTATCGTGATGCAACCCCAGAGCGGCCAGGTGTTCGCCAAGAGCTTCTATCGCTTCCTCGGCACCTTGGCCGGGTCGGCGGTGATGGTGTTCCTGATCGCCTTGTTTGCGCAGAACACCGAGCTGTTCCTCGGCTCGCTGGCGATCTGGGTGGGGATCTGCACCGCCGGCGCCACGCGCAACCGCAACTTTCGCGCCTATGGCTTCGTGCTCGCCGGCTACACCGCTGCGATGGTCGGCCTGCCGTCCCTGGCCCACCCGGACGGGGCGTTCATGGCGGCCGTGTGGCGGGTGCTGGAAATTTCCCTGGGGATTCTGGTCTCCACGCTGGTCAGCGCGGCGATCCTGCCGCAGACCTCCAGTGCGGCGATGCGCAACGCGCTGTACCAGCGCTTTGGCGTATTTGCGCTGTTCGTCACCGACGGCCTGCGTGGGCGCAGCCAGCGCGAGAGCTTCGAAAGCACCAACGTGCGCTTTATCGCCGAAGCCGTGGGCCTGGAAGGTCTGCGCAGCATCACCGTGTTCGAAGACCCGCACATGCGTCGGCGCAACGGCCGGCTCAGTCGCCTCAACAGCGAATTCATGAGCATCACCACGCGCTTCAACGCCTTGCACCAGTTGCTCGAACGCCTGCGTGCCGATGCCGCGGACCACGTTGTCGCCGAAATCAAACCGGGCTTGCAGGACTTGGCCGAGGTACTCGATGGGTTCTCCGGCCGCGCCCTCACCAGCCCCGACGCGGCGCGGCTGGTCAACCAGTTGAGCGTCTACAAGGACGGCTTGCCCGCCAAAGTCCGCAGCCTGCGAGCGATCTTCCAGCAAGGCAACCCGAGCGAAGACGAGCAGTTGGACTTTCATACCGCCTACGAGCTGCTCTACCGCTTCGTCGACGACCTGCACAACTACGCACAGACCCACGCCTCCCTGGCCGATCACACCCATGCGCGGGAACAGTGGGACGAAACCTTCATCCCCAAAACCAACTGGCTGGCCTGCGTGGCCTCGGGTGTGCGGGCGTCGTTCATCCTGATCGTGCTCGGCAGCTACTGGGTGGCGACCGCCTGGCCGAGCGGCGCGACCATGACCATGATCGCCGCCGCCACCGTCGGCCTGTCCGCCGCCACACCGAACCCCAAACGCATGGCGTTCCAGATGGCGTGCGGCACCCTGATCGGGGCGCTGGTGGGCTTCGTCGAAATGTTTTTCGTGTTTCCCTGGATCGACGGCTTCCCGCTGCTGTGCGTGATGCTCGCGCCGGTGATCATCCTCGGCGCCTTCCTCGCTTCACGCCCGCAATACGCCGGGGTCGGCGTGGGCCTGCTGATCTTTTTCAGCACCGGTTCGGTGCCGGATAACCTCACGGTCTACAACCCCTACAACTTTATCAACGACTACATCGCGATGATCATCGGCATGCTGGTGTGCGCGGCGGCGGGGGCGATCATCCTGCCGCCCAACAGCCGCTGGCTGTGGCGCCGCCTGGAACAGGACCTGCGCGAGCAAGTGGTGTACGCGATCAGCGGCAAGCTCAAGGGCCTGGCGTCGAGTTTCGAAAGCCGCACCCGCGACCTGCTGCACCAGGCCTACGGCCTCGCTGTCGGCCAGCCGCAAGTGCAACGCAACCTGCTGCGCTGGATGTTCGTGGTGCTTGAAGTCGGCCATGCGATCATCGAGTTGCGCAAGGAACAGGCGATCCTGCCGATCCACCCGGCCTACGCCGAATCCCAGCCCTGGCGCCAGGCGATCCGCGTGATGGGCCGCTCACTGGTGCGCCTGTTCCTGCAACCCAGCGCCAGCAACCTGGAGCGCGGGCTGATTGCCGTCGACCATGCGATCAGCCGCGTGCAGGCGACCGACGAACCCTTCGCGCCGCACTTCGATACCTCGGCCCTGCGCCGGGTGAAAAGCTACCTGCACTTCATCCGCACTTCGCTGCTGGACCCGCAATCGCCACTGGCGGCCTACAAGCCCCAAGGCGCGCTTATGTTGAAAGGAGCTGGGCATGCCTCGTGAAATCGCGTTCCACGGCATTTACATGCCGACCGTGACCCTGATGTTTTTGATCGCGGCGGGGTTGGCCTGGGCGCTGGACCGCTTCCTGGGGGGGTTCGATCTGTACCGTTTTTTCTGGCACCCGGCGTTGCTGCGCCTGAGCCTGTTCGTTTGCCTGTTCGGCGCCCTGGCGCTGACCGTCTACCGTTGAGAATGCCCCGATGAAAAAGTTTTTCAGCCTGCTCGCGACCTTGCTGGTTCTGGCTCTGGCGATCTGGATTGGCCGCACGCTGTGGGTGCATTACATGGAAACCCCCTGGACCCGCGATGGCCGCGTGCGTGCCGACATCATCAATGTCGCCGCCGACGTCACCGGCGAAGTGGTCAACGTGCCGGTGCGTGACAACCAGTTGGTGAAAAAGGGCGACCTGCTGATGCAGATCGACCCCGAACACTACCGCCTCGCCGTCAAACAGGCGCAAGCCCTTGTCGCTTCGCGCAAAGCCACCTGGGAAATGCGCAAGGACAACGCCCACCGCCGCGCCGACCTCGACGCGCTGGTGATCTCCAGGGAAAACCGCGACGACGCCGGCAACGTCGCCGACTCGGCCCTCGCCGACTACCAGCACGCCCAGGCACAACTGGAAGCCGCCGAACTGAACTTGAAACGCACGCAAGTGGTGGCGGCCGTCGACGGCTACGTCACCAACCTCAACGTGCATCGCGGTGACTACGCGCGCATCGGCGAAGCCAAGATGGCCGTGGTCGATATGAACTCGTTCTGGGTCTATGGCTTCTTCGAAGAAACCAAACTGCCCCACGTCAAGGTCGGCGATAAGGCCGATATGCAGTTGATGAGCGGCGAAACCCTCAAGGGCCATGTGGAAAGCATTTCCCGCGGCATCTACGACCGCGACAACCCCGAGAGCCG
The DNA here is from genome assembly GCF_014889455.1 of Pseudomonas sp. K8. Lineage (NCBI taxonomy): Bacteria > Pseudomonadati > Pseudomonadota > Gammaproteobacteria > Pseudomonadales > Pseudomonadaceae > Pseudomonas > Pseudomonas sp. K8. The sequence goes on along the minus strand of NZ_VJWO01000011.1, from coordinate 103,171 downwards.
CGAGCTGATCGCCGACGTGAACCCGACCTTCAACTGGGTGCGCTTGGCCCAGCGCGTGCCGGTGCGGATTCATATCGATGAAGTGCCCGAAGGCGTGTTGTTGGCGGCGGGGATTACCTGCACGGTGATTGTCGACTCTATCCAGCACTGAACCTCTGTCGGGCTGGGCGGGTCGTGACGATTAGCTACGGCCCAAACCGCACCAGCAGGCGCTGCCCCACGCGCAGAGACGGCGGCGCCGGCTGATCGAACGCCAATATGCATTCAACGGTACGCATATTGGCCCTGACCAGGGCGTCGTCTTCCAGGGTGCTGTTGCCCAGTACCGCACTGATCCGCACCACATGGGCGGTCAGTGCCACTGAACCATCGGCGCTGTCATCGGTGACTTCGGCCTTCATCCCGGGGCGCACCGCGCCGGTGAATGACTCGTTGAGCTCGGCCCTTACGATACGCGCCTGGTTCGGCAACAAAACGAAAGCCGGCCCGGACTGTGCAGACACTGCGGCACCGGGTTGAATCAGGCGCCGAACCACCTCGGCGTCGACCGGCGCACGCAGGCTGTGTTGCGCCAGTTCGTAGCGTGCCGCCGTCAGCTTTCTCGCGGCGACTTCGGCGTCTGTCTGAGTCTTTTCAATCTCGTCGCGCAAGCGCTCGGCGGCCTCGTGGGCCCCATCGGCACTCTGGCTGTCGCCGGCGCCTGCCTTGGCGGCGGCGGTCAGGCGGCTGGCCTGCTGCTCGGCGAACTTGAGCTGCCTTGCCAACTGTTTGGCTTGGATCTGCACCTGGCGTTGCTCGGTCAGTGCGGCGGCGACTGCCAGTTGCGCCAGTTCACTGTCCAGGGTGGCGAGCAGTTGGCCTTTCTTGACCTGCTCGCCTTCCGTCACCTTGATCTCGGCGACCACGCCGTCGCGACTCGCGCCGAGCTTGAGCAAACCGCCTTCCACATCGATACGGCCGCGCGCGACGGCCAGGTAGGTTGGCGCCGACGACGTCGGCGTGGAAGGCGCATCTTCACGGGAGCAGGCGCTCAGCAATACAAGTGCGGTACTCAGAAGCAGCCAAGAGCGAAGCGGGCGCGCGTTCATACAGAGTGTTCCTGGGTTCCGACCATAGCGGCCGGTTGGAAGGGAAGGGATTGATCGTTCAAAATGCGGCCGTCTTCTATGGTCAGCACGCGGTCGCAATTACTGATCAGGCGCGGATCGTGGCTGACGCACAGCACCGTGGTGCCACGCGTGCGGGCGATGCGGTGCAAAATATCGATCACGATCTGGCCGTTGGCCGCATCGAGGGCGCTGGTCGGTTCGTCGGCGAACAACAACTCGGGGGCCTTTGCCACGGCGCGTGCAATGGCTACGCGCTGCTTTTCGCCGCCGGACAATTCGGCCGGGCGCAGTTGCATGCGCGAGCCCAGCCCGACGTCCTCCAGCGCCTCAATGGCGCGCGCTCGGACTTGCGTGCTCGGCAGCCCCAGGTAGCTCAAGGGCAGCTCGACCTGTTGCTGCGCAGTCAACGCCGGAAACAGGTTGAACCCCTGGAATACGAAGCCGGTGTGGCGCAGACGAAAATACTCCAGGGCCCGCGTGTCGAGGCTTGAAAGGTTGTGCCCCAGGGCCGATGCGCTGCCGCGGTCGGGCTGCTGCAGGCCGCTGAGGATCGCCAGTAGCGTGCTTTTGCCACAGCCGGACGGGCCTGAGATCAGGGTCAGTTCGCCGGGCCGTATCGCCAGGGTAATGTCATGCAGCACTGGGGTTACGACCCGCCCCGAGGTGAACGATTTACTGATACTGCTGGCTTGCAGCGTGAAGGGTGTGGCGGATGTCAGGAGACTCATGGCAGTGCTATCTCAGAAGGCTGGCCGGGTCGGCGTGGCGTAAGGTGCGGATGGCCGCCAGGCCCGACACGAGTGCCAGGAGCATGCTCAGGCACAGGCAGGCGAGGGCCGCGACGGGCGAAAGCTGCACCGGCACGTTGTAGTGCGCCGCCAGGGCGAAGAACAGGCCGGCGAGCACCGAACTGCCCAGCAGCCCCAGTGCCCCGACCCAGAAAGCCTGCTCCATGACCACTTTGCGCAGGGCATTCACGCCGACGCCAAGGGCGTTCAAGGTGGCGTACTCGCGGATGGAACCGACGACCGCGGCGACCAGCGTCTGGCTGGTGATGACCGCGCCCACCAGGAACACAATCGCGGCCAGAAACAGCACGCCGGCACCGGCACCGGTGTCGAACATCCAATACATCTGCGAGCGCTGGGCGAACTGTTGTGCGGTCCATACCGAGTAGTTGCCGAATGCAGGGCCGTCGCTCAGGCGCGCGGCAACCGCACCGGCCTGAGCGGGATCGCGCACTTTGGCCACCAGGTAGGTGATGCGGTCTGCTGCGGTGGTGGTGTCGAGCTGCCGGGCGGTGGCCAGCGACGCCAGCACATTGACCCCACCCAGCGCGCGCAGGCCGCTGGTGACGCCCACCACGCGCACACGTTGCCCGTTGATGGTCGCGGCGTCCCCCAGGTTCACGCCCAGGGTGCTCAGATCGGCGCGGTCGACGATCACCGCACCGGGCTCGGCCAGGCGGGCGCGCAGTGCCGTCGGCAGGGCGCGCGCAAACATCAGGCCGTCTGGCCCGACGTCGATGCCGCTGACAAACACCGACACGCCACCGGTATCTCGCGCACCGCGCCAATCGGCGTCGACCCAGCGAAACGACTCGACACGCAGGACGTCGGCGTCCATGCGCAGGCGCATTTCCACGCCGGCATCGATCGGTCTCCCGAGGTTGACGCTTTGCGTGCCGGGGTAACCGACCCAGAGGTCCGCCGTAGAGCCGGTGATATAGACGCTGGCACTGCCGAAAATACCCAGCACCAGCGCGGCCTGGAGCAACTGCAGCAGCCCCGCGAAGCCTACGGCAATCATCGCGGGCAGGAAGCGCCGCCATTCGTGGATCAGTGTCAGACGGGCAAGCGCCACCATCAGTCAGCATCCTTCACTGTCGGGTTCGGTAACGGTGCGCCGCCGAGGGCTTTATAAAGCGCGATGTAGGCGATGTCCCGTTCGGTGCTGGTGCTGTCGGCCTGTCGCATGGCTTGCAGTGCCTGCACGCGGGCGCTCGTCAGCTCCAGTGGGCTCATGAGCCCCAGGCGCTCGCGTTGTTGCAAGGCCTCCAGGCGCGTCTGCGTCGCCTTATGGGCCTGGCGCGAGGCGTGCTCGCGCAGGCGCGTTTGTTCGAGGTCGCCCAGGGCGATTTCGGCTTCGGCAACGCCTTGCAACACCGCCTGGCGATAAGTCAGAACCGCTGCCTGCAACAGGTGGTCTTTCGCGCGGGCAGTGGCGATACGTTGGCCCCAGTCGAACAACGGGATGCTGATCCCCGGCCCGGCCGAGAAAATACTGTTGCCGCTGGGCGTGCGCTTGCGGTTGCTGGCAATGTTCAGCGACCACTGCAACGAAGCGCCCAGGCTGAGATGCGGGTAGATATCGGCGCGGCTCATCCCCAACTCCCCGGCGGCCACAAGAACCTCGGCCTCGGCGTTGGCAATTTCCGGGCGTGTGCGCAGCAGGTCCGCCGGCACGTTGTTGAGTTGCCACTGGCCGAGCGTGGGCTGCGGTCCGGGCTGCAGCCAGCGCGGGTCGGGCTCCGGCCGACCCGACAACAGCGCCAACTGCTGGGCATGGCGGTGGATCCGTTGTTGCGGCCCGCTCAGCTGCATCTCGGCCCGTGCCAGTTCCGCCTCGGCGCCCGCCACGTCAGCGTGCGGCGCCAGGGCAAGTTGCTCGCGCACACGCAGCAGCGCCAGTTTTTCCTGCTGAGCGTCACGAATGGCCGTCAGCGCGCGTTCGGCGTGTTGCGCCGAACGCAGCTCAACCCAATGCCGGGTGACTTCGGCGACCAGCGACACCTGGACGCTGCGCAAGTCGGCGGCCACCAGCGCCTGGTTGCCCTCGGTGATGCGATCCGCGCTCTGCCTGGCGCCGAACAGTGGCAGTTCCCACTGTGCATCGAAGCCGATCAGGAAGTACGAACTGCTGGTGTCGGGGCTTATCGCGTCGTGGGTCTTGATCCCGAGCGAGGGCAGATAGGGCGCTTGCGAATGTTGGCTCAGCACTCGCGCAGCCCGCAGGCGCTCGACTGCGGCGGCGACGTCGAGGTTGTTGTGCAATGCCTGATCCACCAGGGTATCGAGTTCAGGATCATTGAAGGCGTGCCACCACCGATTGAGGTCAGGCTTAGCCGGCGCCAGAGGGGACGGTGCATTGCGCCATGCCTCTGGCGCGGGCGGTTTCAACGCGGGCAGAGGTGCGACCGAACAGCCTGTCACCGCAGTTAACCCCAGTGACAGTGTGAGCAGCGTCCGACAGGCGCGCGATTTGTTTAAAGGCTTGATAGGGGTCACCCAAGAGGTACCGGAACGGCTGTGTCAAATCGACGCGAACAGCGATCAACGACAAGCGAGGTATGAGGTCTGAGCGTGTTGAGTCAGAAGTCAGCGCGTCACTCTAGCGAGAGTGTCCGTTCAGTTCTGTAGCGAAATTGTATTGCCGCCAATGAGCGGGGGACTCAGGGCGATGGGCTGTGCGCGCAAGCGAGGGGAGGCTTGCGCGCATACTGGCGGGGTGTTGCCTGGCGGTTCAGGCCTGGCAGTACGTCTCGTGCAAATGGCGCCACAGCAGTGCGCCGCTGGCCTGTTTCTCGAAGACCACTGTGGCGCGGCGATCGGTCTGGGTGCCGCTGTCGTCGATCTGATGTTCGCGGTAACTGACGACGGCGCCGCGTGCATGCCGGTCAATGCCGCTCAGTTCGCTCAAGGTGATCTTCAACCCTGGCCGCTGGCCGCCCAGGCGGGTGAACAGGTAATTGACCCCCGCGGCGTTCATGCGTGTGCCGGTGGAGGGCGCAATCATGCTGAACTCCGGCGAGAAGCGCGCGAGCAGCCTTTGCAGCGTGCCTTCAGGCGCCACCCCGGCGAACCACTGTTCGATCTCGACGTGGGTCTGGATCACTTCTTCGAAAAAGTCGCTGTAGTCGATCATTTACAAACTCCTATTCAAACCAAAGCGTCGCTTCAATACGTTTTCCAACAACCCTTTGGGCAGTAACGCCGCCATCAACGGCAGTGCCCGACTGCCATTGCCCGCGCGCAATAAGCGGGGCGGTGTCGGTTGTTGCACGGCGTTCAGGACCTGGCTGGCAAATCGGCTGGCCGGTGTCGGGTTGTCCTGGGAGGCCCGGGAGCGCGCGCGGATGCCTTCGCGCAACGGCCACCACGGCGATTGTTCGTTGATCAACAGCTCCGCCTGGGCACCGGCGTTTTTCGCAAAGCGGGTATCGATTGCGCCCGGTTGCACTTCCATCACCCGCACGCCAAACGGCGCCAGTTCCATGCGCAGGGCATCGCTCAAGGCATGCACGGCGGCTTTGGAGGCGCAGTAGGCGCCAGCGAATGGCGTCACCAGCACCCCGGAAACGCTGCCGATATTCACCACCAAACCTGTGCCGCGACGCAGTGCGGGGAAGAACGCCTGGGTCACGCCGACGATGGAAAACACGTTGGTTTCGAACTGACACTGCAGCGCCTCGGTGCCGCCGTCGAGCAACGGGCCCATGGCGCCGTAGCCGGCGTTGTTGACCAGCACATCCAGCTCGCCCCACTGCTCGGCCAGGTGCTGCAAGGCGGCGCTGTCATTGACGTCCAGTTGCACCGCATTGAAGCCGGCGGCGGACAAGCGGGCGACGTCTTCCGGTTGGCGGGCGCTGGCCCACACGTCGAAGCCGGCGGATTTGAAGGCCTCGGCCAAGGCGCGCCCGATGCCGCTGGAGCAACCGGTGATGAGTACGTTGGGCATGGATCGGTCCTTTGTCAGTCCGAGAAGCTGCCTTGCAAATGCTCGGCGCGAAATTCCAGGGTTTGCGGGCGGTAGCCAGGGCGCAGCGGCGGGGTGGGCAGGCAGTCGTCCCAGGTGGCGCCGGCCTGCAACTCGCCGGGGCCGCGATAGCGTGGGGCAGCATAGACGTTGTCGGCCAGGTTGACCGTATCGCCCGGCGCATAGGCAGCGACGCGCCAGCGCAGTTCGGTCAGCGGTACGTCGTTGCCGTTGTTCAGGGTCAGCTTCAGTGGGCGGTCGGCCGGGCAGTCCTGCGGGGCGTAGACAATGCGCAGCTCCAGGCGCGCCAGTTGCGACGCTTCACGATTGTCCAGCCACACCACCCACACGCCCACCAGCCCCAGGCCCACAGCGGCGGCCAGCGATACGGGCAGGGCTTTGGCCGGGTAGCGCAGCAACAGGACCAGCCAGGTGATGATCAGGAGAACGCCGAAGAACATGGAGACCACCTCGAATAGGGAACGAGCATCCTAACTTAAGCGTAGGTGGGATTGGCTACCTTGAGTGCTGCGGTGGCCGGGCGGGCCTCATCGGGGGCAAGCCCCCTCCCACCTCTGATCTGTGAATACATTCAAATGTGGGAGGGGGCTTGCCCCCGATGAGGCCCTCACAACCAGCGCAAATCCCAAACAAAAAGCCCCCTCCCACCTTTGATCTGTGAATACATTCAAATGTGGGAGGGGGCTTGCCCCCGATGAGGCCCTCACAACCAGCACAAATCCCAAACAAAAAGCCCCCACCCAAGCCACTGCGGATAGGGGACGCAATGGCTTGGGCGAGGGCTTCTTGCAGGACTGTTTTACTGCGCGATCGTTTTCACCGACACGCCACGTTCCACCGGCGTCGAGCGACCGTAGATATCCTCAAACCGCTCGATATCGTCTTCGCCCAAATAGCTGCCCGATTGCACTTCGATGATCTCCAGCGGGATCTTGCCCGGGTTGCGCAGGCGGTGTACCGAGGCGATCGGGATGTAGGTGGACTGGTTCTCGCAGAGCAGGAACACGTTCTCGTCACAGGTGACTTCGGCGGTGCCGCTGACCACGATCCAGTGTTCGGCGCGGTGGTGGTGCATCTGCAGCGACAGGCACGCGCCCGGCTTGACCGAGATGTGCTTGACCTGGAAGCGCCCGCCCATGTCGACCGAGTCGTAGGAGCCCCACGGACGGTAGACTTCGCAGTGGTTCTGAGTTTCGCTGCGCCCTTGTTCGTTGAGGGTGGCGACCATCTGCTTGACGCCCTGGACCTTGTCCTTGTGGGCAATCATCATCGCGTCCTTGGTTTCCACCACCACGATGTTTTCCAGGCCGATCACCGACACCAGCTTGCCGTTGCCGTGGATCATGCAGTTCTTGCTGTCCTGGATCACCACGTCGCCTTTGGTGACGTTGCCGTTGACGTCTTTATCGTTGACCGCCCACAGCGACGCCCAGCAACCCACGTCGCTCCAGCCCGCGCTCAGCGGCACCACGCAGGCGCGCTGGGTTTTTTCCATCACCGCGTAGTCGATGGAATTGTCCGGGCAGCAGGCGAAGGTGGCTTCGTCGAAGGTCACGGTGTCGGCGGTCTGCTCGCTGCGTTCGAGGGTCAGCACGCAGGTGTCGTAGATGTCCGGGTCGTGCTTTTTCAGCTCTTCGAGGAAGCGGCTGGCGCGGAACAGGAACATGCCGCTGTTCCAGAAGTAACCGCCGCTTTTGACGAACTCGACGGCGCGTTTTTCATCGGGTTTTTCCACGAACTGTTGCACGCGGCTCACGCCTTCGGGCAGCAGCGAATCGTTGGCGGACTTGATGTAGCCATAACCGGTTTCCGGACGGGTCGCCGGCACGCCGAACAGCACCATCTCGCCGCGCTCGGCGGCCACGGTGGCCAGGGCCAGGGCGCGTTGCAGGGCTTTCTGGTCGTCGATCACATGGTCGGCCGGCAGCACCAGCATCAGCTCATCGCGGCCTTCGTTGACCAGCATCATCGCGGTCAGCGCCACGGCTGGCGCGGTGTTGCGGCCGAAGGGTTCCATCAGGATGCGCTGGGCTTCCAGCTTGCGCACGCTCAGTTGCTCGTTGACGATGAACCGATGGTCTTTGTTGCAGACCACGATTGGGGTGTCCATGCCATCGAATACCAGGCGCTCCAGGGTTTGCTGGAACAGCGTGTGCTCGCCGGTCAGGGCCAGGAACTGTTTAGGAAACTGTTTGCGCGAAAGCGGCCAAAGACGTGAGCCGCTACCACCGGAAAGGATTACTGGGATCATGCTGTTTCTCCTTGAATCGATTTGGGTCAGAGCTACGAAGGTTTGTCGTTCCACTCTTGTTTTTGTCTCGGTCCGAACTGACGCCTCTGCCCTCTGTAGGCGCGAGCTTGCTCGCGAAGAACTTCCAGACACCGCGTACATCCAGAATGCCCGCGTCATCAGTGGCGATTTTCGCGAGCAAGCTCGCTCCTACAGTGGGTTGCTGTCAGTCCGAGAAATGTTTAGCGGGTCGACACGGGGCGTTTCACCCACACTGGCGACAGGCTTGAACCGGAGCCGGTGACATACAGCACCGCCGCCTCACCACGCTCCAGGGCTACCGGTTTCACGTCGCCGACTTTCTTGTCGCCGTCGTACAGCGCCAGGCTGACCTTCACCGGGTTGATTTCACGCTCGCCACGGCCTTTGGCGGCGACGGCCTTGACCACGTCGGTCTTGCCGTCGGCGGTTTTCAGGGTCAGGGCCTTGTCGCTGAGGTTCTGCACGCGCACCAGGGATTTCTGTTTGTTCTTGAACGGCGGTTCTTCGATCAACTGCGGCTGGCCGCTGCTGTTGTTGACCAGGGTGTAGTAGTGGTCGGCGGCGAGCTTGACCGACACGGTCTGGCTGCCCACCTTGGCGCTGTAGTCGCCGCCGGGCATGAAGCTGAAGTCGCTGCTGGCCAACGGGGCCACTTCGCTCAGGTTGGTGGCGCCGACGGTGGCGCTGACTTCCTGATTGGAGGCGTTATAGACACGCACGAAGCTCGAGCCTTTCGGGGCGACAGGGCCGTACAAGGCGGCGTCACCGCCGGCGAAGGCGGACATCGATACAACGCTCATGCCGGCAACCAGGGCCAGGGTCTTGGCGAGACGACGCGGAGTAGTAGTGAAAGTCATGTGAGTTACCTCTCTTTCAGTTTTGCGCCCGTTCGGGCGTCTCGGATTTTGGGTGTTTAGCTGGAGTGTTCAGTGCCATGTTCTGTTGGCGCGCACCGGCTTGTTTGAGTTGCGCAACCCACTGCGGGTCGGCATCGCCGATTTCGTTGTTGACGGGCAGATAGCGTTCCGGGAACTCCCAGATCAGCACCTGGGGCGGGCGGTTCTTGAAGTCATCGCTTTTGAGGTAGCTGAGCATCGGCAGGATCGGGCCATGGCCGTCTTCGGCGTAGCTGATCACGTCGCTGCCCAGGGCTTGCTTGAGCGCCCCGACGAAGTTCCAGTTGGGGTTGGCGCTGTAGCTGGTGCCGACCAGTGCCACCGGGGTTTCGCTGTCGCTGAACAGCGCGTCGTCGCCTTTGGTTTCGGCCAGGTGCGTGACGCGTTTTTCCAGCGGCTCCTTGGGCGGCATCAGGTTTTCGAACAGCGGGTCGAGCGGCAGGAACAGGCGCAGGTCGCCCTTGTGCGGTGCGGTTTTCTCGGCCTCGGTGACAAAACGCTGCGGTTCGCCGCTCAGTGGGGCCTTGTCGGCGATCGCCTTGGCCAGTTGCTTGGCGGCGATTTCGGCACCGTCCGGGGTCCAGTGGGTGTCGGTGCGCAGGAACACTTGCTGGCCGCCGAGCTTGGCCTGTTGCAGCGGGCCAAGCAGGTCGGGGGCGAGGATCTTGTCGGCGGCGACACGGGCGTGGAAGGCCTGGTACAGGTTGGCGTGGATGCTCGCCGGTTTCACGTCACCCAGGTGTTCCGGGTACAGGCGCACCTTGGCCGGCACGATGGCGAGCACCAGTTGAATGCCTTGGGCCTTGAGCTGCTGGCGCACGCCTTCGACCAGGGCGTAGTTGCCCTCCAGGTTCTGCTCTTCGTTGACGGCGGGGTTGAACTCCTCGTCGCTGTACAGCCAGTGATCGCGGCCCAGCACTACGCCGGGGCGGCCTTCATTGAACAGCTTGTAGTCCAGCGCGGCCCAGAGGTTGGTGCCCAGGCGCTTGATCGGGAACTGTTCGTCGTAGTGGGTCTCGACGGCTTTGGTCCAGCGGCCGTTGAGCACGGTGGCGTCGGCATTGGTGCTGAAGCCGAAGAAACCGCGCAACGACCAGGCGCCCAGGGCGAGCAGCACCACCAGGAACAGGCCGATATAGAGGACGCGCAATGATCGGGTCATGGTCGGCTCCCTCAGAATTGGAAGTAAAGGAACGGCGAGAAACTCTGCGCCGACAGTTTCAGAATCGACGCCACGAACAGCAGCAGCACCGCCGCGCGCATGGCGTAGCGTGGCCAGTCAGCGGTCCAGTAGGCCGGTTGCACGGCGGCGTCTTTGCCCACGGTGAAACCTGGCTGGTGGATGCTGCCCGGGTCGTCGCCCGGTACGGCCTTGATCAGGCTCGGGTCGGCCGCCTTGGTTTTCTCGGCAGGGCGGTTGCTGTAGAAGTCGCGCAGGCCAAAGAACGCCAAGGTTGCATACGCCACCACCAGGGTTGCCACTTGCAGGCCGGTGAGGCTGGCGCGGTTGAGTTCCGACAGCGACCATTCGCCAAAGCTGAACATCGCGCCGTACATGCGCCCGGCGACGTGCAGGTTTTCGGAACGGAAGATCACCCAGCCCATCACCACCAGCAGGAACGTCAAGGCCCAGCGGATCGGGTTGAAGCTGCGCGGCGAGGTGTTCAGGCCGATGGCTTTTTCGATCGCCAGCCACATGCCGTGCCAGGCGCCCCACACGATGTAGGTGATGTTCGCGCCGTGCCACAGGCCACCGAGCAGCATGGTCAGGAACAGGTTGCGGTAGGTGATCAGCGTGCCTTTACGGTTGCCGCCCAGGGTGATGTAGAGGTAGTCGCGCAGCCAGGTCGACAGGCTGATGTGCCAGCGCCGCCAGAACTCGGTGATCGACTGGCTGATGTACGGCTGCTTGAAGTTTTCCATGAAGCGGAAACCCATCATCAAGCCCAGGCCGATGGCCATGTCGCTGTAGCCGGAGAAGTCGAAGTACAACTGCGCGGTGTACGCCAGCGCACCGAGCCAGGCATCACCGGTGGTGGGGTTTTGCAGGGCGAAGCAATGGTCGGCCACCACCGCCAGGGTGTCGGCGATGAAGACCTTCTTGATGAACCCCTGCATGAACCGCGTACAGCCTTCGGAGAACTTGTCGAGGGTGTGGGTGCGGTTGTTGAACTGGTCGGCCAGGTCGCGAAAGCGCAGGACGGGGCCGGCGATCAGGTGCGGGAAGATCGCCACGAACGCGGCAAAGTCGATGAGGTTGCGCGTGGCCGGAGTGTCGCCGCGATACACGTCGATGATGTAGCTGATGGACTCGAAGATGTAAAACGAGATCCCGATCGGCAACAGTACGTGGGTCAGGATGAACGGCTCCAGGCCCGCCGACTTCATCATCACGTTGATGCTGTCGACGCCGAAGTTGGCGTACTTGAAGTAGCCGAGGATGCACAGGTCGACCGCCACGCCCAGCAGCAGCCAGCGTTGCGCCGGCTTGGTACGCACGCCGGCGGCACCGACCTTGAGGCCGATCCAGTAATTCCACAGCGTGACGGCGGCGAACAGCGCCAGGAAGTCCACTCGCCACCAGGCGTAGAACACGTAGCTGGCCAGTAGCAGCAGCAGGTTGCGATAGCGTTGCCCGCTCAAGTAGTACAAGCCGAGAAAGATCGGCAAGAACAGAAACAGGAACACATTGGACGAGAAAACCATCCCGATCTCTCCATGTTTAACCAACAGTCAAGGGCCGCAGCCCCCCCAAACCCCCCCCCACGAATTCGGGGGCGGCTGTATTGCTCAAATGTGGGAGGGGGCTTGCCCCCGATGGCGGTGTAACAGTCGCCATCTGTGTTGAATGACACACTGCTATCGGGGGCAAGCCCCCTCCCACATTTCTAACCGCGTTTCGTCAGCTGCCTTTGTTGCCTTTTTCGTGCGTCGGGTCGTAGACCTTGGTCAGGTCGCCCCCGAGGCGGAAGGTCTTGAACGGCTGCATCCCATGTTTGCGCTCGAGCACATCCGGCGCGCAGGTGTAGAGGGTGCAGAAGGGTTCAAGCCAGGCGAATTTCATGTCTTCCTTGAGGTCCTTCATGTCCTGCTCTTTGCCGTTCTTCTGCTCGAAGATCTGCGGGTCCTTGACCCCGGCCAGCACCTTGTCGCCCAGGCGTTTGAGCGCGCCGTTGTTTTCCTGGCGCAGGTCCACGCCGTTGACCAGGGCAAAACTGGCGATCATCGACAGCGGCGGCAGGGCGTAGTTGTGGTACGACAGCGCGCGTTGCTGGCGCTTCAGTTCGTTGGGCAGGAAGCCCTGGTCGTCGACCTGGTTGGCGCCGACTTTGTATTCCTTCACCGCCCAGTCAAACAGGTCGCGACGGTTGGTGGCGATGGACGTCGCCATCACCGACCAGGCGGCCCAGTAGGAGTGGTTGTTGGTTTTTTCCAGCGGCAGGTTGTCCCAGTCGCTCACCACCTGATCGGCCAGCCGGTTGAACCAGGCTTCGATCAGTTGCGACTCCTGCTGATGGTTGGCCAGCGGGTGCGAGTCGGAGAACTTCAGGCGCACATAGGCCGAGGCCATGCTGCCCAGCGCCCATTTGCGCATGGATTTGCCGGTGTGGTTGAAGTCCTTGGACATCAACGCGTTTGCCCGAGCCCAAGTAGCCAGCCAGTTCAAGGTGCATTCCAACTGTTCCGGGCGACCGTCGCGCATGAACTGCATCACGCGCTTGCTGGTGTCTTTTTCCAGCTTGGTGATGTCGGCGGTGCTGTCGCGGAAGGCTTTTTCCGATTGCACGTTCAGCGTGGAACGGGCCTTGTCCGAGCCTTCGTACTTGCTGCGAAACTGCAGCGAGCCGGTGTATGGCGCCGGCATGGCGTCGCAGCCGTCCTTGAAGTCGCCGGTCTTGAACGCTTCCACCGGGGCGAAATAACCCTGGGGCGGACGCAGTGGCGCGGCGGCATTCACAGAACCGGCGAAGATCGCCAGGCCCAGCAATGTGGGGATCAATAACTTCTGCATAGGTAACCTCATTGCCCGAGTGAGGCAGTCTTCTGACCGCCGCTTGGGAATACGTTGCGTGTGCAAATTTTCGCTTCGACTTTCTGCGCGGCAGCACCCGCTTCGGGGCCCTGCACTTCCACGGCCAGCAAGTTCTGCGAGGCCCAGTCTTCGTCGGTGCGCAGTTCAAAGGCGAAACGCCCGTCTGTATCGGATGTTTCGGGTTTTTCGATCTTGATGTCCTCGTGGCGCCCGTTCATGTACCAGAGGGTGGCTTGCAAGGTTTTCACCGACGGGTCGGCGAAGCGGATGTCGACCTGATGGTTGGCGTTGCGCAGGTCTTTGTTCGAACTGTTGACCAGCAATTCGTTCTTGCCGGGTTTCAGGGTGGCGCTGGCGCTCATCTGCGCGGTCTTGCCTTCGCAGCCGTTGTCCAGCAGCGCCATCATCTGGCGGTAGATGGTTTCCTGGTCGAGGCGGTACAGCGGCGAGAATTCCCAGATCAGGATTTTCGGCGGCGTCTTCTGGAACTCGTCGCTGCCCAGGTACTGGATCATCGAGCCTTCGAGGCCGCCGCCGGGGAAGGCGACGTTGAGGATGTCGGCGCCGATTTCCTGTTCGAGGAAGCCGGCGAAGTTGTAGTTCTTGCCGCTGTGGCTGGTGCCGACCAGGGTGATCTGCGGGTTGCCCGAATCGCCGAACAGGTCGCCGTCGCCGGCTTCGCCCTTGGGCTCGGTGGTGAACTGGTCCATGTACTGGATCGCGTAGCTGGTGCCGCACAGTTGCCCGGCCATGTTGTGCAGGGTGCCGGTCTTGCCCATGCGCCCGGAGCGCTTGGTTTCGAATTCGCGCTTGGGAATCTCGGCGAACTCGGGCATCGCGCGCACTTTGGCACCGACGATTTTCGCGGTGCGCTGGGCGCCGTAAGGGGTCCAGTGTTGGTCGCCGCGGAAGTAGAAATCGTGGGCCGGCAATTCATCGGGCAACTGCTCGTTGGTCAACGGCGACAGGTCCGGCACCACGTAGCCCATCTTGGCGAAACGGCCGAGCATGCTCTTGTAGTTGCCCAGGGCCTTGTCGAAATCGAACGCGGCTTTCTCTTCAGGGTTGAGCTTGTTGCGGTTCACCAGGCCACGGGTCGGCTGGTAGACCACCACCAGTTCCACGCCCTTGGCCTTGAACGCATCGTGCAGCTGTTGCATGCGTTTGTAGCCGGCGGGGCTGGTGTCGAATTCGGTGCGCAGGTCTTCCTGGGTACGGAACAGCCAGTCGCCCTGGGCTTGCACCAGGGTGGTGAAGTTCTGCTGGTAGCGCGTGGTGTAGTTCTTCGCGTCGTGGGCCGCCGGGCACAGGCTGCAGCACGGTTCGGCGCTGAAAGTCGGCGCCTTGATCTCGTCGGCGCGCACGCCCTGGCTGGCCGCGAGCAGGCCGAGGGTCAGACCCGAGAGGCTCAACAGTTTGATCATGTGTGGGTGCATAAGGGTCATCCTCAGTCCTGCATTTCGGTCTGGCGTTCGACAGGGTCGATCAGCACGGCTTTCTGCTGGCGTACCAGCAGGTCGAGAATTTCTTCCTGGCGATCGCCCAGCACGCCGGAGAAGCTGATGCCGCTGGATTTGGTCGGCGCCAGCATCGACACGCGGTACAGCTCGATACTCAACGGCGAGTCGATCGACAGCGGCCCGCTGCCGTTACCGGCCAGTTCGCCGCCGACCACGATCAGCGAGACCTTGGTGTCGAACGGGTCGAGGGCGATGTCGCGGTCGGTGTCGGTCAGGTCCTTGATGTGGCCGTAGACGCCGGTCAGCCCGTTGGCCATCGAGGTGTTTTCGTACAGCTTGATGTTGACGCTGTTGCGTATGCGGATGCCGTGGCGACGGTTGGCGATCACCTTGTTGCCCCACAACAGGTTGTCGCCGCTCTCATAGAGCGTGATGCCGTCGGTGTGGTTGCGGTAGATCTCGTTGTCGGCGATCAGGTTGTTCACGCTGTTACGGTCGATCACCAGGCCCGAGAGCTTGTTGTCGTAGCTGCGGTTGTTGAAGATGAAGCTGTTGTTCACTTCCCGGGAAATGATGATGCCGTGCTTCTTCTTGGTGCCATAGACGGTGTTGTCCGCGATGATCAGGCCGTGGGAACGGTCGTGGGGGTCGATGCCGTAGACGATGTTGTCTTTGTAGGTGTTGCCCTTGATCACAAAGCCCGTGGTCTCGTAGCAGTAGAAGCCGTACCACATGTCCGAGAACTCGGAGTCGATGATCCAGCCGGTCGGCTCAGGGCGCTTGAGCACCTTGGCCATGTTCGGCGTGTACTGGGAAATACTCACCCCATACGACTTACTGTTGGCGTAACCGAAACTGGCCATTTTGGTGTTGGCGATGTAGGTCTCGGTGCCGCCCCAGGCCAGCAGGAACGGGCGGAACTCATTGGGCGACTGGTAGGTCGCCGGGCCGTTGGCCTTTTCTTTCCAACCGGTGATCTTGGTATCGCGCACAAACAGTTGGCCGTCGTTGATCAGGAACGAACCGGCTTCCTGGGACAGGCGCAGTTCTTTGGTGTGCTTGTCGATATCGAGGATGCCCTTGCGCCCGACCACGATCGGCAACTTGGCGAGGAACACGCCCGGCGAGGTTTCGCTGAGGTACTGCTTGGGCACTTTGCCCAGCAGGTCCTTGAGGTTCATGTAGCCGTCGTCGATAAAGATCGCCTGGGGAATGCCGTGCTGGCGCACCACCCACTCGGCCATCTTGTTGTCGCCGCCGATGAAGTCCTTCAGCGCGTCTTCCTGCATCATGCGGCGGATGCTGATTTTGCCCGGCTTGGTTCTGACGATTTTCTTTTCCATCGCCGCGGCGGTGTAGCCCGACAGGTCCGGCAGGGCCGGCTTGGGCATTTCCAGCGGCGCGGTCGGCGGGCTGGAAATGGTGTAGGTCTTGGCCTGTTGCAGTTCTTTGGCGATGGTCGGCGCCTTGACCGGCTGCGCGGTATCGGCGAAGGCTGTGGCATTGGCCATCAGCATCGCGGTCACCAGCAAGCATCTGCCTGTGAAGGGGTGAGCAATCATTGCGCGGGCTCCCATCAGAACTTCCAGATCACGTCGACAAAGGCGCGATGCATGTACGAGTCGACCTGGCTGCCATAAGCGTCGCCCGGTTTGAACACGCCGGCACGAAAGCGCACCAGGGCCGACGGTTCGTCGATCGACTGGCTGAGCGCGGCCGGCAGCAGGCCTTTCTTGAAGTACTTGGTGACGACCAGGTCCATCTCCTGGCCCAGGTCTTTCTTGCCGTCTTCAAGGGGCAGGGAGGTGCTGGACAGGATCGCGCCGGTCACGTCGTCGGTGTTGTTCTGCACGGCGTCGATGCCGTTGCTGCCCACCGGCTTGTTGCCGTCGACGCGCCAGAACTTGTGGTACACCAGGCTGGCGTCGTAGTCCTCGCGCAGTTGCCAGGAGCCGAACAGGCTCATGGACTGCATGTTGTTCATCTCGCCGCGGAACGCTTCGCCGAAGCGATGCAGGCGGGACTGGGTGCCGGTGAAGTTCGAACGGTTGCTTTGCAGGCCGTTCTGTTCGTACTCGGCGCTGGCGCGGGCATAGGCCGCACCCACTTGCCACTGCGGGTCGAGGCGCAGGCGGATACCCAGATCGGTGGCCCAGCCGCTCACGTCTTCGCTGCGCTTGGCGTTGCTCGGGCGGGTGCCGTCGGCGTTCAACGCGTTGACGGTGTCGCGGTCGCCCTGCATACCGGTGACGCTGGCCCAGTAGTTGACGGTGTTGGTGTTGCGCCAGTTGTAGGCGTCGCTGTTGGCCTCGATGCCGAGCCAGGTCAGGTCGCCGTTCTCGCGCTTGTCCGAGGGGTCGATGGGCATGCCCGGTTCGGAATAGTCGAGCTTGCCGTCGTCATGGGTGTGGTGCCCGCGCAGGCCGATCCACTGGCCTGGCGTCCACTGGTAGGCGGCGTCGGCGTAGAAGTGCTGGCGGTCTTTTTCGTCGGGCGACAGTTCCTTGAGGTCGGTGCGGTATTCGCTGAAGCGTTCGGCGGCGCCGGCGTTGGCCTTGAGCAGGGTGGTGTCGAAGGTCCAGTTCAGCGCTTCGATGTTGGTGTCGCGCCATTGGCCGTCGTCATTGTGCAGGCGCTGGCGGCCGAACTTGAGGAGCTCGCCGGGGTAGGGCGTGAAGCCGCTGTAGCCGACCCAGAACTCGCGCAGGGCCAGGTAGTTTTTCTTCGCTGTGCGGTCGCTGTTGCTCGACTGCTCGGTGGTGTCATCCGAGGACTGCTGCAGGGTGTCGGTCTCGATGATGTCGCTCGAGGTAACGGCCTGGCCCATGGCGTAGGCGCTCCAGTTGCCGCTTTCGCCGTAGACCCACGGGCGCAGGTCGAGGCCGATGCCGTTGACGTCGCCACCCTTTTGGGTGCCGAGGTCGCGGTCGTCTTCGGACTGGCCGGTGACTTTGACTTCCAGGCCGAAGTTCTTCGCTTCGGTCAGCGCGGCCAGGGTCGGGCACGACCACAGCAGGGCGAAGGTCAGGCCGATACCGGCCTGCACGAATGGATTGAGCTTCATAGGGATTCCTCGCCGTCTTCTTCTTGCAGGGCGTGCAGTTGCAGCGTGCTCTGGGCCAGGGTGCCGCGCGCGGCCAGTTCCTGTTGCACCAGGCGTTGGCCTTCGGCGCGTTGTTCCGGCGTCAGCGGGATTTCGAGCTGCGTGGCCAGGTCATTGGCCTCTGGTGTGTCCTGGGCTTTAGCCAATTGGCTGAAGACATAGGCGTTCAATGGGTCGGGCTTGGTGCCCTTGCCTTGGGAAAACAATTGCGCGATGGCGAAGTCGGCGCTGTTCTGGCCGTTGCGCGCAGCGGTCAGCAGGTGGTCCAGGGCTTTTTGCGAGTAGACCTTGCCCAGGTAGCCACGGCGGTAGATCTGGCCGAGGTAGTAGTCGGCGGCCACTTCGCGGCCCAGGGCTTTCTCGAAATGCGCTTCGGCGGCCTTGGCGTCCGCCGGCACCCACTTGCCATCGTAGTAGAGCTTGCCCAGCAACAGCTCGGCGCGCGGCTGGTCGGCGGCGCGGCCGTTGTCCAGGTACTTCATCATCTGGTCGACGTCGCCCAGTTCCGGGAAGTCGTAGAGCAATTGCGCCAGGCTGACCCAGGATGCGGGGTAGCCGGGGGCGATTTTTTCCAGCAGCGCCTGGGCGGTTTTCTCGTCGGTCTTGCCCAGCGTTGCGTCGCCCAATACGCGGGCCACGCTGTCGATGCGCTGTGCGGTGACGGTGCCGCGGCTGTAGCCGGCTTCCATTTGCTTGAGCAGTTCGGCCTGTTTTTCTGGCTCGGCTTTTTTCTGGTAGACCGTGGCCAGTTCGACGTAGCAGATGTCGGTGGTGTTCAGCGCGGCCTTGCAGATGCGCTCGACATCATCCAGATGCTGGTCGTAGGTGTCCTGGGTGCGATACAGCAGCACCTGGGCCAGACCGGCTTCCGGGTAACCGGCGGCCTGCCATTTGTTGATCTGCTGCTGGGCGTTCACGTTGGGGAAGCTGTGCGGGTATTGCAGGTACAGCATCGCCAGCGGGATCAGGGTGTTGCCTTCGCCATTGGCAAAGGCTTTTTTCAGCAGGCCTTCGGCTTCATGGTGTTCGGCGTTGGTGGCGCCGGGCTTGGCCACCAGCAGGCGCCCCAGGCGGGCCTGGGCGCGCGGAGAAATATCCGCAGCGGCGCGGTAAGTGGCCTCGGCCTGTTTGATCTGCGCCGGGTCGCGTGTGCCGACCTGGATATCGGCCAGGCCCACCTGGGCCTCGCTGTAACCCAGGGTCGCCAGTTGCTGGTAATTCTGCTGCGCGGTGAGCGTGTCGCCCCGCTTGAGGGCTTCGTTGGCCAGGCGCTGGTCGGGCAGACCGGCGCAACCGGCGAGGCTGACCGCAAGTGCCAGCAACGCGACAGGGCCCTTGTGGGAGCGGGCTTGCTCGCGATGCAGGCCGTGCGGTCCGTCAGGCAAACCGCACTGATCCCATCGCGAGCAAGCCCGCTCCCACAGGGATTGCGGTGTTTTCAGGAGAGTCGTCACAGGCATGTCCTCGCTTACAGTCCGGCAGCCATGGCTTTATCGATCAGCCAGTTCAGCGATGGGCCACGGTCGCTGGTGACTTCCACCGGGCGGCCGGCGTAGGCGCTGTCCAGCGGTGCGTCCGGCTTGATCTGCACGCGGATGTCGGAGGACAGGTCGGCGCTGTTCAGGCTGGTGCTGCTGACGATGGTGCCGGTGCGGGTCTGTTCTTCGTCGGCGACCTGGAAGTTCACCGGCGTACCTGGGCGAACGTCAGCGAACTGGCGGTAGGAGAAGCGTGCTTCCACGTTGGCCAGGCTGCCGCGTGGCACCAGTTGGAAGATCACGTCGCCTTTGCTTGCGTATTGACCGTCGGCCACCATTTGCTGGGCCACGATGCAGTCGCAAGGCGAGGTCAGGGTGCCGGTCATTTGCTTGCCGAACAGTTCTTCGACCTTGGCCGGTTGCAGTTGGTCTTCGTCCAGGTGGCCCTTGAGCACGTCGAGCATGCTGGTGCTGAAGGTCGCGAGCGGCGCGCCTTTGGCCGCCACCGCGTCGCCTTTGAGCAGGCTTTGCACGGTGCCGTCGCGGGGCATGGTCACGTTCATGCCGGGCACGCTGACCAGGCCGGCCTGGGCGTGGCTGACGAAGTACATGCCGTACAGCGATTTGAAGACGAAACCGAATGCCGCCAGGCCCACCAGGAAGATCGCCAGGCTGAACGTCACGGCGCGCAGGCGGCCGAAGACGCTCATGTTGCTGCCGCCGTCCTTGACCTTGCGCGCCTTGGTGAAGTTGTCGCGTTGCAGGGTGGCGAGTACGTCGCCCATGGTCACGATATCGCCCGACAGGTGCGACGTGATCAGGTGACGCAGCGTGGAAATATCCTGCGCGTCGAGGTTCTGGAACTGGCAGCCGGTGCGCCCGCTCTGGCGGTCGTAGGAGCGAATCTGCAGCTCCACATCCATCGCCAGGCCGAGGTTGTCGATGACAAATTGCAGGCGACCCTTGTGCACTTCGCCAACGATCAGCGGCTGGGTGGCGGTGAACGCCAGGCCGCCGGCGGACAGGTCGATGACCCGCGCTTCGGTCGGCGTGCGGTCAGTGTTGAAAAAGCGCAACTTGGCCGGGATTTTGACCCGGGCGTGCTGGCGTTGGGCTTCGGATTCGTGGACAACGTTGGCGTTTACTTGGCTGTTCATCAGGGCAATTTCCTAGAGTTAATTCAGGCTTGGCAGGGTCAGACCATCATCAGCAACACGGCGACGAAAATGCTGCCGGCGGAGAAGGTCATGGTCCGAGACGACCAGGTGTTGAACCAACGTTGAAAGCTGGCCAAATCGCGGGTCAGTTTGGTGTCCTGGCGGGTCCAGGACTGTTGATCAAGGCGGAAGAACACGTAGATTTTCACCAGCGCGCCCATGATCTGGTTGTAATAGAGAATCACCGGGTACGCCGGGCCGATCCTGTGCCCGGAGCACGACAGCAGCACGGTCAGGATCAGGCGGGTGATGCCGATCCACAGCAGGTACGCGAGGATGAACGCACCGCCGTACTTGAAGGTGGCGATGATCGCCACGGTCAGACCGAGCAGCGAGGTCCACATCGACACGCGCTGGTCGAACAGCACCACGCTGGTGAACAGGCCGAGGCGACGTACACCCAGGCCCAGGGCGCGGGAGTTCTGGCGCAGGTTGTTGCCGTACCAGCGGAACATCAGCTTGCGGCTGGCTTTGATAAAGCTCTTTTCCGGCGGGTGCTCCACGGTGTTGATCGCGGCATCCGGCACGTAGAAGGTGTCGTAGCCCAGGCGCATCAGGCTGAACCAGCTGGACTTGTCGTCGCCGGTCAAAAACTTGAAGCGGCCCAGGCGCCAGTGTTGCAGCGAGTCGCTTTCCACATCGGCGATAAAGCCCGGGTCGGTGACCACGCTGGCGCGGAACACCGACATGCGCCCGGTCATGGTCAGCACGCGCTTGGACAGGGCCATCGAGCACATGTTGATGTGGCGCTGGGCGAAGCGCAGTTTGTGCCATTCGCTCATGATGTAGCCGCCGCGCACTTCGCAGAACTCGTTGGTGGTCAGGCCGCCGACATTGCCGAACAGCTGGAACCACGGCACGGTTTTGCGCACGACGCCTTCGGCGAGCACGGTGTCGCCATCGATCACTGCAACCACGGCGCGGTCATCCGGCAAGTGGCGGGAGATGGCGCGGAAGCCGAAGGCCAGGCCGTCGCGCTTGCCGGTGCCGGCGATACGCACGAAGTCGAGCTTCACATGGCCCGGCGGGTTCATGCGTTCCCACAGGCTTTTCACCAGCAGTTCATCGGACATTTCCACCAGCGAGCAGACCACGGTGGTGGGGAAGCCGCATTCGATCGCTTCGCGGATCACCGAGCTGTAGACCTGCGCGGTGGTCAGCGCATCGATCCGGAAACTGGTGACCATCAGGAACACATGGGACGGGTCCGCGGCCTTGCCCAACTTGCGCACTTTGCGCCGCAGGTGGGGGTAGACCACGTACAGGAACAGCATGCCGCGAAAGAAATGCGTCGCACCCATCGAGTAGCGCCAGATACCGACGGCGCCAATCAGGAAAATAAAATTCTTCGACTCGGAGTCGAACGTACTCGCCGGCAACAGCAGGGCGAGTCCCATCAGCAGGCTCAAGAAGAACAGCCAGCCGGCGGATTGGAGCAGTACGTGTTTTAACTTGGACATAGGCGTCATCCGCAGGTGAAGGAGGTTTCGAGCTGCAAGCGCTGGGGATCAGGACGCCGGCAGCCCGAAACTTGCGGTTGCTGTTACCAGCAAATACCTTCGGTACGGCCGCTCACACTGGTGGCCTTGGACATGAAGCCCACCAGGTCGACCACTTGCTTGCCGTGCGGTGCGTTATGGGCCAAGGCCCGGAACTTCTCGTCACGGTTGCCGAGGATGATCACGTCGCAGTTGTTGATCACTTCGTCGAAGTCCGAGTTGAGCAGGGACGACACGTGCGGGATCTTGCCTTCGATGTAGTCCTTGTTCGCGCCGTGGACACGGGCGTACTCGACGTTGCTGTCGTAGATGCTCAGGTCGTAACCCTTGCCGATCAGCATTTCCGCCAGTTCCACCAGAGGGCTTTCGCGCAGGTCATCGGTGCCGGCCTTGAAGCTCAGGCCCAGCAGGGCGACTTTGCGTTTGTCGTGGCCGGCGACGATGTCGAAGGCGTTCTGCACCTGGGATTCGTTGCTGCGCATCAGCGAGTTGAGCAGCGGCGCTTCCACGTCCAGCGAGCCGGCGCGGTAGGTCAGGGCGCGCACGTCTTTGGGCAGGCACGAGCCGCCGAACGCGAAGCCCGGGCGCATGTAGTACTGGGACAGGTTGAGGGTCTTGTCCTGGCAGACCACTTCCATCACTTCGCGCCCGTCGACGCCGACGGCCTTGGCGATGTTGCCGATCTCGTTGGCGAAGGTCACCTTGGTGGCGTGCCACACGTTGCAGGTGTACTTGATCATTTCGGCAACGGCGATGTCCTTGCGGATGATCGGCGCGTCGAGTTCTTCGTACAGCGATTGCAGGACATCACCGGAGGCTTTGTCGAATTCGCCGATGACGGTCATCGGTGGCAGGTCGTAGTCGGCGATGGCGGTGGATTCACGCAGGAACTCTGGGTTGACCGCAACGCCGAAGTCGACGCCGGCTTTCTTGCCGGAGCAGTCTTCGAGGATCGGGATCACCACATTGGCCACGGTGCCCGGCAATACGGTGCTGCGCACGACGATGGTGTGGCGGGTGGGCTTGTCACGCAGGACAAAGCCGATCTCGCGGCATACCGATTCGATGTAGTTGAGTTCCAGGTCGCCGTTTTTCTTGCTCGGCGTACCGACGCAAATCATCGACAGGTCGGTAGCGCGGATGGCTTCGGCGAAGTCGGTCGTACCGCGCAGTCGTCCGGTCTCGATACCCTGGCTCAGCAGTTCGCCCAGGCCCGGTTCAACGATCGGCGATTTGCCTGCGTTGATCAGGTCGATTTTTTCCTTGGAGATGTCTACGCCGACCACTTCATGGCCGCGGGCAGACAGGCAACCGGCACAGACTGCGCCAACGTAACCCAAACCAAATATGCTGATACGCATCGCATTTACCTCTGTATTAAATCGTGCCATTAAATGGCCGGAGTTCATGTTTGCAAGCGTCACTGATGCCGCGAAAGTTAGGCGAATAGACGCCGACTTGCCGCGTGCAGGCATGTTGAATAACGAGTGACTAATGATTGCACTCAAGTTGTGCGCAACTTGGCCTTGTTATTGGTGCTTGCCCTGAAATGCAGCCGGCCTTCCTGGGAGAAGGGCCTGGCGCCAGTGCAACAGGGCCTTGATAAAAGGCTGTAAGCCTATAGTTATCAATGCCTTGGGTTATGTCACTGACCCATTGGGGTAAGCACGGCCTTGGCCTTATAGTGTGTGGCAATCGATCCTTATCGCCGCTCTTAACTAATCGGTTGGTAATATGAGCCCAGAGTCAAAGTTTAATGTGACAACTTTGCTACTTCCGTTGGTCGCCATGTAAGTCATCTCTTACAGAAACAGAGAATTCCGTTACCGGTGGTATGAGCGGTGCTTTAGGGCTAAGTTCCTGGCCGCTCATCCTGTTTCCGGAAATTTCTTGAAATATCAGCAAAGATGGCACTGGTACTATATTGATAGCACTTGCTATTTGGGCCAGTAGTTACGGGGAGTTGGCGCGCGGGAATAGTTTTGTGCCACTAGTGATTTAAAAAAGTGGTGCCACTACGAAAAAAAATGACGAATGTCGAGTGAAATAATTGTTAGAGATGCGTCAGGATATTTTTTGACGCCAAATAATTGACGATTTCCGCTGTGAAATGCAGACAAAAATGTGGGAGGGGGCTTGCCCCCGATGGCGGTGTGTCAGTCTATCCATGTATGACTGATCCCCCCATCGGGGGCAAGCCCCCTCCCACATTTGATCTTTAGCGTCTATGAGGGCGGAGCAGGGCCTTATTCCGGTGCGTGATCGCGCAGGAACACCAGGTTGTCCGGCTTGGACTGCTCGGCATTGAAGCGATAACCCTGCACATCGAACTGCTTGAGCTGGGCCGGGTCGTTGATACGCTCTTCGATCACGAAGCGGCTCATCATGCCCCGCGCCTTTTTCGCGTAGAAGCTGATGATCTTGTACTGGCCGTTCTTCAGGTCCTTGAACTCGGTATTGACGATCCGCGCATTCAGCGCCGTGCGCTTGACCGCCGAGAAGTACTCGTTGGACGCCAGGTTGAGCAGCACGTCATCGCCTTGTTCGGCCAGGGCTTGGTTGAGCCACTCGCTGATCCGGGTGCCCCAGAAGGCGTACAGGTCCTTGCCACGGGCGTTGGCCAGTTTGGTGCCCATCTCCAGGCGATACGGCATCATCAGGTCCAGAGGGCGCAGCAGGCCGTACAGGCCCGAGAGCATGCGCAGGTGGTCCTGGGCGTAGCTGAAGTCGGCGTCGCTGAAGGTGTCGGCGTTGAGGCCGGTGTACACGTCGCCCTTGAACGCCAGCAACGCCTGCTTGGCGTTGGCCGCTGTGAACGCCGGGGTCCAGCTGCCGAAGCGCGCGGCGTTGAGGCCGCCGATCTTGTCGGACACATGCATCAATTCGCTGATCTGCGCCGGGCTCAGGTGGCGCAGTTGCTCGATCAACTCCTGGGAATGGTCCAGGTACTGCGGCTGGGTAAAGCGCTGGGTCGCAGGCCTGGACTCGAAGTCGAGGGTCTTGGCGGGGGAAATCACCATCAGCATGAAGTTGGCTCCTGTAATCGTGCTTGTAACGTGGGCGGGATTCTAGGGGGTTGGGCACTTTGACTCCACCTATGATGGCGATAGGCGCGATCCGTTATGATGGCCGGTGATTCTGGAGAGGGAGACCCTGTGTGCGAATAGCGCTTTTATTGTCGGCGTGCCTGTTTTGCCTGAGCGCCCACGCGGCGCCGGTGGACGTGGCCAGCCTGGATCGCGGCACCTGGCCGGAAAAACTCAGCAGCCCTGCGCTGTTCGACGTGGCCTCGCGCGCTGAAATATTGATGTTCGCCCACAGCCTGATCGGCAGCGAAGCCCTGGATGAAGCGGCGCTCAAACAGCGCCTGGGCCTGAAGATCATCAACCTGGCGGCCATCGACGATCTGCGTCGCCAGCTCTGGCGGCGCCTTCTGGAGAATTACACCGCTGCCCAGGAAAGTTGCGAGGAGGATGCGTCGTTCTGCTACCTGGTGGAAAACATGGACGACCTGCGCGAGCAGGCCGGCAAGTTCGAGGTCAGTGACAACTCCTTCTATATAGGCTGGGCCGGCCCAAGCCACAATTTCCACGAGCGTTACCTGGACGAGCTGCTGCGCAAAGCCGCGCTGTTCCCGCAGATCAGCAGCGAAATCGCACGTTTCGGTGACCATGAGCGCAATGGCGACGAATTCAACGACCGCCTGTTCCTGCTGACCTTCGACGGCGGCCCGGCACCGGTCAGTGGCAATACCGACTGGCTCACCGATTACCTGCGCAAGCAGAAGATGAATGCCACGTTCTTCGCCCTCGGCAGCAGCCTGCAAAACCGTGTGGAGCGCAGTTCCGTCGCGGATGTGCAGGCGCTGTATCAGGGGCAGTGCGTAGGCACTCAAGGTTGGCAGTACCGTTCCCACAGCCATTGGGTCGACTGGCAAAGTTCGATCATCCGCAGCGCCGCGCTGGCGCAGAACCTGATGCCGGAAAACTACGTGCCGCTGTTCCGTCCACCCTACGGCCAGCGCCGCGCGGACAGCCAGGGTTTCTTCCAGTCCCAGGGTTTGCAGGTGGCGTTGTGGGATATCGACTCCCAGGACGAGCCAGGCAAGCTCAAGGCCGATGAGTCGGCGCAGCGGGTGCTGACATTGATGTTGTTGTGGCGCAAAGGGGTGATTGTGTTTCACGACACCCAGGACAAGGCGCGGGTCGCATTGCCGATGGTATTGCAGGCAACGGCGCAAAGCGGGCTGGGTTGGCAGGACTGCCGGGAGGCGTTTCGCTGAAGAGGCTGAAGTGCCCGCTCCCGTTGGGGATGCGGCATTTTCGGGGTGATTTTGTACGATATTTCTATGCGGGCCGACTTCCGACTTTAACGGGGTAGCTGGCACTCGGCTAGTGCTATTCGTCATCCTGAAAAATAAACTTCAAAAAAACGTCAAAGTGCTTTTTCCTGTCATGGGTTTTGCGGTATTACGAAGTCAGATCGCCGAAACCTGCAACACAGGTGGCGTCTTCCAAGACTCCTCATGTGGGCACTGCACTTGACGTCACGCAAGGTGCAGTCGGTGGTCGAATCGAGGCGCAGCACTGTTGTGGTATTGCGTCGACTGGCTCCCACAAAGGTGACCGAGTATGGATGATCATGGACGTAACCCTTCTTCCGACCAGCCAATCCTTTATGTGCTTGATACCAACGTACTGATCCACGATCCGAACGCTCTGCTTAACTTCGAAGAACACCACGTCGCCATCCCGATGATCGTGTTGGAGGAACTCGACAAACTCAAAAGCGGGCATCACAGCGTGGCCGCCGAATGTCGCCAGGCCATCCGCCTGATCGACAAAACCCTGGGTGAAGCGTCACCCGAGGACGTCGAAGTCGGCGTGCCGATCCAGCGCGGCAAAAGCGGGCCCAAGGGTTTGTTGTCGATTTTGATGAGCAAGCGCAGCGAGCCCAACAGCCTGCTGCCGGAAAACCTCAACGACAACAAAATCATCAACCAATTGATCGACCTGCACGCTCGTGACAAGGACATGCGCGTGGTGCTGGTGACCAAAGACATCAATATGCGCCTCAAGGCACGAGCGTGTGGGATCGCTGCCGAGGACTACAGTACCGACCAACTGGTCGACGACGTGTCGATGCTGTCCCGTGGTTATCACACCATGACCGGCTCGTTCTGGGACCGCGTCAGCAAGGTCGAAACCCGTCAGGACCACGGTCGCACCTGGCACCAGGTGCAACTGATCGACAACCTGCCGGCGGTACACGTCAACGAGTTCATCATCGACGAACAGGGCTTCGTGGGCTGGATCAAAGAGATCCAGGTCGACAGGCTGCTGATCCTCGACCTGCATCAGGAACCCCTGTTGCACCAGGAAGCCTGGGGCCTGAAACCGCGTGATATCTACCAGAGCCTGGCGCTGTATGCGCTGCTCGACCCGGACATCCACCTGGTCAACCTGACCGGTGCCGCCGGCTCGGGCAAAACCATCCTGGCCCTGGCCGCCGCCATCGAACAGACCATGGTGACCAAACGCTATCGCCGCATCATCGCCACCCGCAGCGTGCAGGGCCTGGACCAGGAAATCGGTTTCCTGCCCGGCACCGAAGCGGAAAAAATGGAGCCGTGGCTGGGGGCGATCACCGACAACCTCGAAGCCTTGCACATGGATGACGAAAACACCCATGGCAGCGTCGACTACATCCTCAGCAAAGTGCCGTTGCAGTTCAAATCCCTCAATTACATCCGAGGTCGCAGCTTCCAGCAGAGCCTGATTTTGATCGATGAGTGCCAGAACCTCACGCCGCACCAGATGAAAACCATCATCACCCGTGCCGGCGCCGGTTCCAAAGTGGTGTGCCTGGGCAACCTGGCGCAGATCGACACCCCTTACCTGTCCGCGACCAGCTCCGGGCTGACTTACCTGACGGAACGCTTCAAAGACTTCCCGAACGGCGTGCATATCGCGCTGCAGGGAGTTCCACGTTCGATCCTGGCCGAATACGCCGAATCTCACTTGTAAACGCGGTCCATGTAGGAGCGAGCTTGCTCGCGAAGAATGTCTACGATAACGCGGGGTCTCTGGAGCCCCGCGTTGTTCTTTGGTTTTTCGCGAGCAAGCTCGCTCCTACAGGGTTTACAATCGACGCTCCTGATCAGGAGTATCCCTGTGCTGACTCATCTCGATTCCCAAGGTCGCGCCCATATGGTCGACGTCACCGACAAGTCCGTGACGTTCCGAGAGGCGGTGGCTGAAGCGCGGGTGCGTATGCTGCCCGAGACACTGAAAATGATTGTCGATGGTGCCCATCCCAAGGGCGATGTGTTTGCCGTGGCCCGTATCGCCGGGATCCAGGCGGCGAAAAAAACCAGTGATTTGATCCCCTTGTGCCATCCGCTGATGTTGACCGGCGTCAAGGTCGAACTGAACGCCGAGGGCATAGACTCCGTACACATCGTGGCGCGCTGCAAACTCTCGGGCCAGACCGGCGTAGAGATGGAAGCGCTGACGGCCGCCAGTGTCGCTGCGTTGACCATCTACGACATGTGCAAGGCCGTGGACCGCGGCATGACCATTGAAAACATCCGCCTGCTGGAAAAGCTCGGCGGGAAAAGCGGGCATTTCAAGGCGGACCAGGCATGAGCATCAACGTACTGTTTTTTGCCCGCTACAGCGAAACGATCGGCCTGGATTCCCTGGAGATGGAAGGCGACTTCGCCACCGTCGACGCGGTGCGCCAGGCATTGGTTGGCGATGCGGGCTTTGACGTGCTCAACGAGACCAGCTTGATGTGTGCGCGCAATCAGGAAATGTGCAGCGTCGACGAGCCGCTCGAAGCCGGTGATGAAGTCGCCTTCTTCCCACCCGTGACCGGAGGCTGAGCATGGCCATCCGTGTGCAGCCCGCGCCGTTTGACCCCGGCGCCGAAGTCAACGCGATGCACGCCGCCAATGTCGGCGTTGGCGCGGTGGTGAGTTTTGTCGGCTATGTCCGCGACTTCAATGACGGCCACGACGTGGCGGGGATGTTCCTGGAGCATTACCCCGGCATGACCGAAAAGGCCCTGGCCAAGATCGCCGTGGAAGCCGAACAACGCTGGCCGCTGCTCAAGCTGGAAGTGCTGCACCGCATCGGCGCGCTGGAACCGGGCGAGCCCATCGTCTTCGTCGCCGCTGCTAGCGCGCATCGCCAGGCTGCGTTTGATGCCTGCGCGTTTGTGATGGACTACCTGAAGACCCGTGCGCCGTTCTGGAAGAAAGAAAGCACCAGCGAAGGTGCGCGTTGGGTGGACGGGCGCGACAGCGACCACGCCGCAGCGGATCGCTGGAAGTAGCCAGCCGAACACCTATCTCAAAATCAGCTGAAATCAAATGTGGGAGGGGGCTTGCCCCCGATAGCAGTGGCACATTCAACATCTCTGTTGACTGACCCACTGCTATCGGGGGCAAGCCCCCTCCCACACTTTTGACCGCATTTGAGCTTAGGGGCGTTTGCGTTCTACAGCCCGGAGCAAGTGCGTCGGCGGTGTCTCGCAGCTGATCTTGCGGCCCAGCAGCGTCTCGATCGACGGCAACTGATACGAGTCATCCTCCCCGGCAAAGCTGATCGACACACCCGCTGCCCCGGCACGGCCGGTGCGGCCAATACGGTGTACGTAGTCGTCGGGCATTTCGGGCAGGGTGAAGTTGATCACATGGCTGATGCCGTCGATGTGAATCCCGCGCCCGGCCACGTCGGTGGCCACCAGCACGCGGATCTTGCCTTCGCGAAAGCCTTCCAGGGTCTTGATGCGCTTGTGCTGCGGCACGTCGCCTGACAGTTGCGCGGCGTTGACGCCATCGCGCACCAGGCGCTCTTCGATACGGCGCACTTCGTCCTTGCGGTTGGCAAATACCATCACGCGCTCCCAACCGTTGTCGTTGATCAGGTTGTAGAGCAGCTTGTACTTGTCGGCACCGGCCACGGCGTAGATGTGTTGCTCGACGTTTTCGCTGGCGACGTTCAGCGCCTCGATCTCGACGATGGACGGCTCGGTGGTCCACTGCTTGGCGAGGTTCATCACGTCTTCGGTGAAGGTCGCGGAGAACAGCAGGGTCTGGCGCTCGTTTTTCGGCGGGGTCTGGCGAATGATCTGGCGTACTTGCGGGATAAAGCCCATGTCGAGCATGCGGTCGGCTTCGTCCAGCACCATCACTTCGACCATGTCCAGGTGTACGTCGCCGCGCTGGTTGAAGTCGAGCAGGCGGCCCGGAGTGGCGACCAGGATGTCGCAGTGGCGCGCTTCGAGGTGCTTGAGCTGCTTGTCGAAGTCCATGCCACCGACAAACGTCATGACGTTGAGGCCGGTGTACTTGGTCAGGTCGGCGGCGTCCTTGGCGATCTGCACCACCAGCTCGCGGGTCGGGGCGATGATCAGCGCGCGCGGCTCACCCATGTAGCGTTCTTTCGGCGGCGGCGTTTGCAGCAGTTGGGTGATGATCGAGATCAGGAACGCGGCGGTCTTGCCGGTGCCGGTCTGGGCGCGGCCGATGGCGTCTTTGCCGGCCAGGGTGAAGCCCAGCACCTGCGCCTGGATCGGTGTGCAGTACGGGAAGCCCAGGTCCTGGATGGCGTGCATCAGTTCCGGTGCGAGCTTGAAATCGTGGAAGCGGGTTTTGCCTTCCTGGGGTTCGACGACGAAATCTTCGAGTTTCCACGGCGTGACGGGCGGCTTGGGCGCGCGTTCACGACGTGCGGCTTTTGGCGCAGGCGCGGCTGCCGCAGCGACTTCGGCCGGTTTCGGCGGTTCGGTTGGCGTCACCTCGAGCGGTTTCGGCGCGGTCACAGGCGCGGCCAGGCCAGGCTGTTTACCGTCGTGGCGGCTGCCGGGGGTCGGGACGGGAGCACTGGGAACTGGCGCGAGCGGCTCAGCCTCGCTTTTGCCGAACATCTTCTTGAGTGCTTTGAGCACGGTGATCTCATTAATTGGTTAAGGAATATACGCCGGCCAGTGTAATGCAAGAATCGGGCGCGGCGTAGTGCGTCTGTCATGTGGCTAAATAAACGGCGGTGTTCAGCGCAGTCGTTCGGCCAACCACGTACCGATATCGCTGATCTCTTCAGGTAACACTTCGTGACCCATTGGGTATTCCTGCCATGTCACGGTGACACCACGGGTCTTCAAGTGCTCGTAAGCGCTGCGTCCCATTGCGTTCTGCACCACCTCGTCGTACTGGCCATGCAGGCACAGCACCGGAATGCGCTGCTGACTGGCGGATAATTCCAGCTCGTCGTCGAAGGTCGGCGCATAAGTGGAGAGGGCAATCACGCCACCCAAGGCGCCTTGCCATTTATGGAAAGCGGTGTGGTACACCACGGCGCCACCCTGGGAGAAACCCGCCAGGAAAATCCGCGAGGCGTCTATTCCGCTGCTTTTTTGTTCCTTGATCAAATCCGTGACCATTTTGGCCGACTCTTTCAGCTCTTCCAGGCTGATGGACCGCGCCGGGCTCATCGCCCTGATGTCGTACCAACTGGGCATCTCATAGCCGCCGTTGATGGTCACCGGGCGGGTCGGTGCTTGAGGCAGGACGAAGCGGGTGGTCAGCAGGTTTTCCTGCAGCGCTTGGGCCACCGGCTGGAAGTCGTAGCGATCGGCACCCAGGCCATGCAGCCAGATTACGCAGGCGTCTGCAGGCTTGGTGGGCTGAAGAATCAAGGGGTTGCTCATGTCTGCTCCATTAATGTGCGTGCGCTCCGATTGAGTGCGACGGAACGGTGCGCAATAGTTTGATCTGTTACGAGAATGTCGCAAGGTTGAATCTTTTGCCATTGACCTTGGGCTGAATCGACTCAGCAGCCACTCTGGTACGCGCTTTGCTATGTGTAGGTCGATGTCAGATCTTTCCTGGGACGGTAACACTATCAGTGACTGCCGTTTGTGGGATAGCAACTGGAATTACTGCGACTGCCTCATGCTGCTTGACCCTAATAAAAGCCAACACGGGTCAATATCGCCTCATAAGGGTGCGCTGAGGTTCTAGCTCCGACACAACAAGAGCAACTGGAGGTTTGAATGAAGGTATTGAAATCCACCCTGGCCATCGTTTCCGCGGCCGCTGTATTGGGTGTCAGTGGTTTCGCCCAAGCCGGCGCCACCCTGGACGCCGTGCAGAAGAAAGGCTTTGTGCAATGTGGCGTGAGTGACGGCTTGCCGGGTTTCTCGGTACCGGATGCCAGCGGCAAGATCCTCGGGATCGACGCTGACTTCTGCCGCGCGGTAGCCGCTGCCGTGTTCGGCGACGCGACCAAGGTCAAATTCAGCCAGTTGAACGCCAAGGAGCGTTTCACCGCGCTTCAATCCGGCGAAGTCGACATTCTGTCCCGTAACACCACCATGACCAGCTCCCGCGATGCGGGCATGGGCCTGAAATTCCCGGGCTTCATCACTTACTACGACGGCATCGGCTTTCTGGTAAACAACAAGCTGGGCGTTAAAAGTGCCAAGGAACTGGACGGTGCAACCATCTGCATCCAGGCCGGTACCACCACCGAGCTGAACGTTTCCGACTACTTCCGTGGCAACGGTCTGAAATACACCCCGATCACCTTCGACACCTCCGACGAAAGCGCCAAGTCGCTGGAATCCGGGCGTTGCGACGTGCTGACCTCCGACAAGTCCCAACTGTTCGCCCAGCGCAGCAAGTTGGCCTCGCCGAAAGACTACGTGGTTCTGCCGGAAACCATTTCCAAGGAACCGCTGGGCCCGGTCGTGCGTAATGGCGACGACGAGTGGCTGGCCATCGTGCGCTGGGTTGGCTACGCCATGCTCAACGCGGAAGAAGCCGGTATCACTTCCAAAAACGTCGAAGCTGAAGCCAAGTCCACCAAGAACCCGGACGTTGCGCGTCTGCTCGGTGCCGACGGCGAATACGGCAAAGACCTGAAAGTGAAGAAAGACTGGGTCGTACAGATCGTCAAGCAGGTCGGCAACTACGGTGAAGTGTTCGAGAAAAACCTCGGCAAGAACACGCCACTGGAAATCGACCGTGGCCTGAACGCGCTGTGGAACAACGGCGGCATTCAATACGCACCCCCTGTGCGCTGATCGCTGATGGTTCTATCACCCGGTGGGCCAACCGCCGGGTGATGTTCTGTTCCATTCTTTCCGGGGCACTTCATGCAAAATAAAATCGGCGCACCCAAGCAGAAGCTCAGCTTCAGCGACCCCAAAGTGCGTGCGTGGCTCTTCCAGATCATCACGATTGTGGCGGTGGTCTCGCTGGGCTGGTACCTCTTCAACAATACCCAGACCAACCTTCAGCACCGAGGCATTACCTCGGGTTTCGACTTTCTTGAGCGCAGTGCCGGCTTCGGCATCGCGCAGCACCTGATCGACTACACCGAATCGGACAGCTATGCCCGGGTGTTTGTGATCGGGCTGCTCAATACCTTGCTGGTGACCGTGATCGGCGTGGTCCTGGCGACCCTGCTCGGGTTCATCATCGGCGTGGCCCGCTTGTCGCCCAACTGGATGATCAACAAGCTGGCGACGGTGTACGTGGAAGTGTTCCGCAACATCCCGCCGTTGCTGCAAATCCTGTTCTGGTACTTCGCGGTGTTCCTGACCATGCCGGGGCCGCGCAACAGCCATAACTTCGGCGACACGTTCTTCGTCAGCAGCCGTGGTCTGAACATGCCGGCCGCGCTGGCCGCCGACGGGTTCTGGCCGTTCGTGACCAGCGTGGTCGTGGCCATCGTGGCCGTCGTGCTGATGACCCGCTGGGCCAACAAGCGCTTTGAAGCGACCGGCGTTCCCTTCCACAAGTTCTGGGCGGGTCTGGCGCTGTTCATCGTGATCCCGGCGTTGTGCGCCTTGATCTTCGGCATGCCGTTGCACTGGGAAATGCCCAAGCTGCAAGGCTTCAACTTCGTCGGCGGCTGGGTGCTGATCCCTGAACTGTTGGCGCTGACCCTGGCGCTGACCGTGTACACCGCGGCGTTTATCGCCGAGATCGTGCGCTCGGGCATCAAGTCCGTCAGCCACGGCCAGACCGAAGCCGCACGCTCCCTGGGCCTGCGCCCCGGGCCGACGCTGCGCAAGGTCATCATCCCGCAAGCCCTGCGGGTGATCATTCCGCCGCTGACCAGCCAATACCTGAACCTGGCGAAAAACTCGTCGTTGGCCGCCGGTATCGGTTACCCGGAAATGGTTTCGCTGTTTGCCGGCACGGTGCTCAACCAGACCGGCCAGGCCATCGAAGTCATTGCCATCACCATGAGCGTGTACCTGGC
The DNA here is from genome assembly GCF_014889455.1 of Pseudomonas sp. K8. NCBI lineage: Bacteria > Pseudomonadati > Pseudomonadota > Gammaproteobacteria > Pseudomonadales > Pseudomonadaceae > Pseudomonas > Pseudomonas sp. K8. The sequence goes on along the minus strand of NZ_VJWO01000011.1, from coordinate 69,050 downwards.
GATCAGCATCAGCATTTCCCTGCTGATGAACTGGTACAACAAGCGCATTGCGCTGATCGAGCGGTGAGGAAACGAGCATGAGTTCGCATACGTTCAAACCTGATATGCCACCGCCGAGCAAAGTCTTCGGGCCGATGGCATGGATGCGCGCCAACCTGTTTTCCAGCTGGCTCAACACCCTGCTGACCTTGTTGGCGTTTTACCTGATCTACCTGGTCGTGCCGCCGATCCTGCACTGGGCCATTCTCGACGCCAACTGGGTCGGCACCACTCGCGCCGACTGCACCAAAGAAGGCGCCTGCTGGGTGTTTATCCAACAGCGCTTCGGGCAGTTCATGTACGGCTACTACCCCGGCGACCTGCGCTGGCGCGTAGACCTGACCGTGTGGTTGGCCATCGTGGGCGTGGCGCCGTTGTTCATCTCGCGTTTTCCACGCAAGGCGATCTACGGCCTGGGCTTTCTGGTGTTGTACCCGATCATTGCCTTCTTCCTGTTGCGTGGCGGTATTTTCGGCCTGACCAGCGTGGCCACCAGCCAATGGGGCGGCCTGATGCTGACCCTGGTCATCGCCACCGTCGGCATCGCCGGTGCCTTGCCGCTGGGGATTGTGCTGGCGCTGGGGCGGCGTTCGAACATGCCGGCGATTCGTGTGGTCTGCGTGACCTTCATCGAATTCTGGCGCGGCGTGCCGTTGATCACGGTGCTGTTCATGTCCTCGGTGATGCTGCCGTTGTTCCTGCCCGAAGGCATGGGCATCGACAAGCTGCTGCGGGCGTTGATCGGCGTGATCCTGTTCCAGTCGGCCTACGTGGCGGAAGTGGTGCGCGGTGGCTTGCAGGCGATTCCCAAAGGTCAGTACGAAGCGGCCGCGGCGATGGGCCTGGGTTACTGGCGCAGCATGGGCCTGGTGATTCTGCCGCAAGCCCTGAAGATGGTGATCCCCGGCATCGTCAACACGTTTATCGCGCTGTTCAAGGACACCAGCCTGGTGATCATCATCGGTTTGTTCGACCTGCTCAACAGCGTCAAGCAAGCCGCCGCCGACCCGAAATGGTTGGGCATGGCCACTGAAGGCTACGTGTTCGCCGCCCTGGTGTTCTGGATTTTCTGTTTTGGTATGTCGCGCTATTCCATTCATTTGGAACATAAGCTCGACACAGGCCACAAGCGTTAGGAGTTGATGTTATGAGCGAAGCGATCAAACAGCCTGTGAGCCCTGAAGGCATTATCCAGATGCAGGGCGTGAACAAGTGGTACGGCCAGTTCCACGTATTGAAAGACATCAACCTCAACGTCAAGCAGGGCGAGCGTATCGTGCTGTGCGGCCCGTCGGGTTCGGGCAAGTCCACCACCATCCGCTGCCTCAACCGCCTGGAAGAACACCAGCAGGGCCGCATCGTGGTCGATGGCGTGGAGCTGACCAACGACCTCAAGCAGATCGAAGCGATCCGCCGCGAAGTCGGCATGGTGTTCCAGCACTTCAACCTGTTCCCGCATCTGACCATCCTGCAGAACTGCACGCTGGCACCGATGTGGGTGCGCAAGATGCCCAAGCGCAAGGCCGAAGAAATCGCCATGCATTACCTGGAGCGCGTGCGTATCCCGGAGCAGGCCCACAAGTTTCCGGGGCAACTCTCCGGTGGCCAGCAACAGCGCGTGGCGATTGCCCGGGCGCTGTGCATGAAGCCGAAAATCATGCTGTTCGACGAACCGACCTCGGCCCTCGACCCGGAAATGGTCAAGGAAGTGCTCGACACCATGATCGGCCTAGCCGAAGACGGCATGACCATGCTGTGCGTGACCCACGAAATGGGCTTCGCCCGCACCGTGGCCAACCGCGTGATCTTCATGGACAAGGGCGAGATCGTGGAACAGGCGGCGCCGAATGACTTCTTCGACAACCCGCAGAATGACCGGACCAAGTTGTTCTTGAGCCAGATTCTGCATTGATCGATGGTTGATGCTTGAAGCGATAAACCCGGCACCAGGCCGGGTTTATTTTTGCCTGCTGTTTTTACGCGGACGCTTGAGTTGCAAGCTGCGCATCTTTTGCGATCAGCAGATGGTTCAGGTCTTCGCCGGCATTGAGTGCCTCTATTTCGGCCAATAGATGCGGATGTTTATCCAGTAGACGCATCAATGTGAGCAGTGGCGCGGGCGGAAAGATCTCAGCCCTTTCGTAGCGGGAAAATGCGTTATGGCCGCGGCCGGTCAATAGCCTCACCGCGTCTTTCTGCGTCAGATGCAATTTGCGGCGAATTCGTTTCATTTCGGCGGCGATGATTGTCCTGGCATCCATTAACAACTTATCGCTGGCATCGGAATAACGCTCTGCGCTATCGGTGTCCGAATCGAATTCGACCTCGTGACAGGCCTGGCATTCCCAGCCTGCAATATCAGGGATATCCCGGATCATGCCGCGTGTGTTGATCGTGAAGCTGCGACCTTCGAAATGCTGCATTGCGTCATGGGTTCCGCAGCTCATGCATTGTTGGGTTTTCATAAGGTTTTCTCCTTGAAGGAGATTACGGGAGGACCACCGCCTGGGCGGTAAGTCACTTTGATGTAAATCTCCGTAGCGTAAATCTTGATCAGATAGACGTCCTGCCACACGCGGTGGTCTGAATAGGTCGTCATTGACTTGTACAACATTCGATTCTCAAGGGCGCAGACCGCGAGTCGCATCTGGCCGATGTTCAACTCAAGTTGTCGAGCCCCCTCCCGCGCGCTTGCGGTGAATGCTCTGCTACCCAACCTGATGACATCCGCCTTTATCACCGCCAAATCGTAATGAGGTGTGTACTTTTCCATAAGACACCTAAGGCTGAAATTACCCTTTAAGGGTAATTTTAACAATCGAAAATACTGCTCCGTTTCCCTGCCTGAAAACCCTAGTGCGTTGCCTTTGTAGGCAAGTCCGAATAGGCTGTAGGTAAATTCATCCTATGATTGGACGAAAGCGCAAACCTCATGACAGACATCTCCCCGCTGATCAAACGCTCCCTGGTCGACCAAGCCCTCGAGCAGCTGCGCCAGCGCATCACCCAAGGCACGTGGGCCATCGGTGAGCGCCTGCCCACCGAGCCTGAGCTGGCGGCGGAACTGGGCATCAGCCGCAATACCGTGCGCGAGGCCATGCGGGTGCTGGCATTCTCTGGATTGATCGAGGTCCGCCAGGGCGACGGCAGTTACCTGCGTTCGATGACGGACCCGCTGGGCGCCATGCGCGCGTTATCCCATTGCAGCCTGGAACAGGCGCAGGAGACGCGGCAGATCCTGGAAGTGGAGGCCATCGGTCTGGCCGTCCTGCGTCGCACCGAGCAAGACCTGCACCGGTTGCGCGAGGCGCTTGATGCCAGCGCCGCGCTGTATCACGGTGAGCTGGAGGCCTACATCAGCGCCGATCTGGTATTCCACCAACGGCTGGTGGACGCGGCGCACAACCCGGCGTTGAGCGAGTTGTACCGGTACTTTTCCAGCATCATCGGCGCGCAACTGCGCCAGACCCTGAACATCTCGCCACGTCGCCAGGCGGTGTTCGACCTGCACACCGCCCTGCTTGATGCCGTAGCGCAGCAAGACCCGGAGCGCGCCAAATCCCTTTGCCGGCAGTTGATCAATGAACCCTGACGCCCCACGCACGCCTGAGTTGGAAGAATTGCTGATCGACGCCGAGGCCGACGACGATGCAGTCCAGCACAGCCCCCCGCCGACGAGCCGGCCATGGCTGTTGCTGCTGGGCCTGGTGCTGGTGGCGCTGAACCTGCGCCCGGCGCTGTCGAGCCTGTCGCCGCTGCTCAGTGAGGTCTCGGCCAGCCTGGGCTTGTCGGCGGCCAGGGCCGGTCTGCTGACCACCTTGCCGGTGCTGTGCCTGGGCCTGTTCGCGCCGCTGGCGCCGCTCCTTGCGCGGCGCTTCGGTGCCGAGCGGGTAGTGCTGGGGATTTTGCTGACGCTGGCCGGTGGTATTCTGCTGCGCAGTGCATTCGGTGAGGTCGGGTTGTTTGTTGGCAGCCTGATCGCCGGGGCCAGCATCGGCATCATCGGCGTGTTGTTGCCCGGTATCGTCAAGCGCGACTTCGCCAGGCAGGCGGGCGCGATGACTGGGGTCTACACCATGGCGCTGTGCCTGGGCGCGGCGTTGGCGGCGGGGGCCTCGGTGCCCTTGAGCGACTCCTTCGGCAACCGTTGGAGCATCGGGTTGGGCTTCTGGATGGTGCCGGCGTTGCTGGCCGCGCTGTGCTGGTTGCCGCAAATCGGGCAGAAGCATGGCGCGCATCGCGTCGCCTACCGGGTGAAGGGCTTGCTGCGCGATCCGCTGGCCTGGCAAGTGACCTTGTACATGGGCCTGCAATCGTCCCTGGCCTACATCGTGTTCGGCTGGGTGCCGTCGATCCTCATCGACCGCGGCCTGAGCGCCACCGATGCCGGGCTGGCGCTGTCCGGTTCGATCATCGTGCAACTGCTCAGCGCCCTCACCGCGCCTTGGCTGGCCACGCGCGGCAAGGACCAGCGCCTGGCCATCGTGGTGGTGATGCTGCTGACCCTCGGCGGGCTGATGGGCTGCCTGTACGCGCCCCTCGACGGGCTGTGGGGCTGGGCGATTCTGCTGGGCCTGGGGCAGGGCGGTACGTTCAGCCTGGCGCTGACCTTGATCGTGCTGCGCTCGCGGGATGCCCACGTGGCCGCCAACCTGTCGAGCATGGCTCAGGGCTTCGGTTACACCCTGGCGTCCCTGGGCCCGCTCGCGGTGGGCCTGATTCACGACTGGACCGGCGGCTGGGCCGCCACCGGCTGGGTCTTCGCGGTGATCGGCCTGGGCGCCATCGTCGCCGGCCTCGGTGCGGGGCGCGCGCGGTATGTCGAGGTCCGCAGCGAGAAAGTCTAGAGGTACTCCACCTCCAGCGTCGCCGAACCGTCCATGAGGATGTCGGTACTCAGGTCCAGGTTCTGTTTGGCGTTGATCACCGTCTCCAGGCTCAGCGTGCTGGTCAGGTTCTGGATCGCCATGGGGCCGGCGGTGCTGCCCGCGGTGTCGGTGAAGCCCAGCAGGCTCTTGGCGCCGATGTTGATCGGGTTGCGGTTGGCCGCGCGCCAGGCCACGCCGCCGGTGGTGGACTCGGTGCCGTAGACCTCGGCCACGCCACCCACCACGGTCTGCTGCGGATCGAACGTCAGCGAGTACACGCCGATCTTGTTCGCGCTGTTGTCCAGGCCCAACCCGTAATAAATCTCGCTGTTGACGTGGGCCGAGCCGTCGCGGTTGTCGTGCATGCGCAAGGCATAACGCACCGGGCCGTTGCAGATCACCGTCAGGTTCAGGGACTTGACCGGCAGCCGCGTGCCGGTCGTGAGGTTGAGGTCTTGCTGGGCGATCTTGCCGAAATCCACCACGCCGTTGGCCGACAGGCTTGGCGCGCAGGACACCGGGATGATCCGGCCGTTGACGTTCAGGTCGACGGGGGTGGCGGCCTGCGCCGGTTGGCTGAACAACAGGGGCACGAGGATCAGGTAGCGAGCAATCATGGGAGGCTCCGAGGGGCTTAGAAGTAGGTGATTTCCAGGGTCGCCGAACCGTCTAGCCGCACTTCGCTGCGCAGGTCCAGGCTGTCGAGCGGCGCGATGAAGGCTTTCAGGCTGAGTAATGCGCTGAGGTTTTGCAGGGCATTCGGGCCTTCGGTGCTGCCGGCCGTGGCGGTAAACCCGAGGAGGCTGCGCGCGCCCAACGGGATCGCGCTGGCGCTGGCGCTGCTCCAGGCGGCGCCGCCTGTGGTCGAGTCGGTGCGATACAGCTGGGGCAGGTTGTCGGCGCTGGCCTGGGCCGGGTCGACCAGCAGGTAATAACGGCCGACTTTCTGCCCGCGTGCATCCAGGCCCAGGCCGTAGGCGGTTTCATCGATGCCACCGGTGGCTGAGCCGGCGCGGTTGTCGTGCATGACCAGGGCAAACGGAGTCGGGCCGTCACAGCTGACCGTGAGGCTCAGCGCGCGGGCGGGCAGGGCGGTGTCTTTGTCGCGGTGCAAGTCGCTGACCGACAACTTGCCGAAGTCCACCGTGCCGTTGTTGGCCAGGGTAGGCGTGCAGGCCGTCGGTGCGAAGCGCGCTTGCAGCTGCAATTCCCGTGAACGCCCGGAGGTGGGCGCGTCCACCTGCGCCGAGGCTTCCCAGGTTTCGGCATCGCGCACGCGGATCGCTTCGTCTCGCGCCCACGCACTCACCTGCAGTTGCGCGGCAAAACTGCGCCCGGTGGCGGGCTGGCCGTCGTGCAGCGGGACGATGCCGTGGTCGGCGCGCCAGGCCAGGCTCGTGCCGATTTGCGCGGGCGCCTGGCCTGGGCCGGCGAGCAAGCCGAGTTGCACCGCGTGGCCATCGAGCACCGCGTCATGCACTTGCACGCGGTAACTGCCGCCGTCGCCCAAGCGCAAGCGCTCGGTGCCGGCAGCCAGGGCGCGGTAGAACAGGCTCATGTCGCCCGGTTGCGGGCAGTTCAAGGTCAAGGACAGGCGCCGTTCGCCGAGCAGGTGTTCCGCTGCCGGTGCTGACGCGACGGCGCGGTTCATCAGGCCAAAATCCAGGCGCGATTCGCTCAGGTCCAGGCGGCAGTCGTTCTCGGCCAGGGCCGTGCCGGCGAACAGCAGCAGGGCTGCCAGGCTGTGTTGAAGCTTCATATTGGGGTCCTCAAGGTCGCTGGCAGCGGGCCGGTGCGGTTTCGAAATACACGTGGGGGTCGGCCTTGGCCGGCAGTTCAAAGCGCAAGTGGCAGCGCGGCTGGTCAGGGGCCTTGATCCATAGCGGGCGGGTGTCGAGCACGTCGGGCAAGAACACTTGGTTGCCTTCCTGGACCAGGGTGATGAACTCGCCGTCCTCCGTGGTCACGGTCGAGCCGCGTGGCATCGGGGTGTCCAGGGTCAACAGCGCACGCCGGGTGAGCGACACGCCGAACTCGATGCGGTCCACCGCGCCGCGGCCTGCCGATACCACCGCAAGCCCGTTGTGGATGTCGGCATTGCGCGGCAGCGAACGGGTGTGGACTTCCAGCGGGCTGCGCCCATAGGCGCTGAGCTGAGGCGCCACGGCCTGGCCTTGCCAGTCGGTCCACACCGGGCCGCTGGGGGTGTTGACCTTGATCCCGGGCATGTCGCCCACCGCCAGTACGGCAAAGGTGTCGCGCACCGGGTAGGGCGAGAACGTCAACCCGTCGGCGTGCAGCACCATCCCGCCGCGTGCGCCGCCCTGGTAGCTGGAGCGCTCGGCGTCAGCGCGCGTGTAGTTGAAATCCAGCTGGCTGTAGAACGGCAGGGCCGACACGCCCAGGGACGATTCGACTTCGCGGTCGCGGGTGTCATGTTCGACGCCGACGCGATACGCCAAGTGGTCGTTGATCTGCTCGTTGAGCCCCATCCCGGTGCGGTGCTCGCCGCCGGAATTGCGCACCCAGGCGCGGCCACGGCGGCTTTCGCCGAGGGGCAGGCTGACCGTCAGGTACAGGCTGTCGTCGTTGTAACGACGCCCGCCCATGTGCCATTCGGCGGTGGTGGAAATCGACATACCGGCGACCTGCGTACCCCAGGAGGCGAGGGCGCGGCTGCTGCTGTCGCCCTGGAACGAGGACGAACGGGAAACCCCCGCACTGAAGGCGCCCAGCCACGGGTGCGACCATGAGCTGGTGGCGCTCTGCTGGTCGCGGTAACGCGCGCGTTGCTGCTCGCGGGTGTCGACGATGTAGGTCGATTCGGTGAGGTCGCGGTAGCCCTGGGTGCGCCAGGAATTGGCTGCCGTGAAGGCCCAGCGCTCACTCAGTTTGTGCGACCACGACAGGTCGGTCTGCACCCCGCGTTCCTGGGTGCGCCGCGAGGCTTCGGAGGCGACCACGGCCACTTGCACCTGACTGTCCGGCAGCGGCAACAGGCCCAGGCTCAGGCCCGCCGAGCGATAATCCGCGGCCGCCAACAGCCCGCTGCCGAAGCTGAGCTGCGGATGCGGCGCGGCGCTCCAGCCGGCGCTCAGCACCCAGGGTTCGGCGCCCGGGCCGTCGCCGATATTGCGCACCCGCCCGGCCGCCACCGAGTAGCCGGGCGCGGGCAGCCCCAGGCCGAGCATGGCGGCGGGCACGGTAAAGCGCCGTTCCTCGCCGGTGCTTTCCTTGACGGTGACTTCGACGTCGGAGCGCCCGTTGAGGCGCGGCACATTGCTCAAGCTGAACGGGCCGGCGGGCACCACTGTGGAGTGAATCAACGCGCCGTTCTGGCGCACTTCCACCTGCGCCGGGCCGTTGGCGATGCCGTTGATGGTCGCGCCCTGGTTCTGATCCTGCAGGGCCTGTTCGGTGAGCACCTGCACGCCGGTGATTGGCGCACCCGCGAGCACCGGGTTGTAGAGGTTGATCTGCCCGGCCTGCAACACCGCCTGGTGGCTGGCGAAGGTGCGCTGGGCGTAGGCGTCCAGATGGGTGGTGCTTGAGCGGCTGTCCTGCCAGGTCTGTACCTGGCGGCTGCGCACGATCCAGTCGCCGGCATTGAAGCCGACCTCGGTATTGGCCGAGCCAAAGCGGCTGGAATCATCGCGGTAGTGGTTGTACAGGCCGCTCACGTCGTAGTTGAGCAGCGCCGCGAAACCGCCGGTCTGATAGCCGGAAATGTCCTGAGTGACCGGGCGCAGCGCCTGGGTGGGCACCACCAGGTTCAGGCTCAGGTTGGCCGGGTCGTGCTCGACCACGGTCTGTGGGTATTGTTCGAGAAAGGCATAACAACTGCTTTCTTCTGCCGGGCCCGAAGACGGCGTCACCAACTGCGCGGCGTCCAGCAGCGGCGGGTCGAAGCACGTGGCGCCGTGCTGATCCACGCTGACATCGACGCGCCCGCGCCGCTGGCCGTTGACCGTCAGGTTGAGCGCATGGCGCCCCTGGGTAAAACGCGGGGTCTGCATCAGCAGGCTGGCGAGTTCGGGATCGATGCCACGCTGGAGCAGGGTCTGTGGATCAAACGAACCTGTCGACGACTGCTCTGCCCATGCCAGGTTCGTCAGCAACCCCTGACTGAGCGTCAGCACCAGTAATGCCAGGCGCGGTGAAACGCCGGGCACGGCTTTGCCGTCACGGTAATGGATGACTGTGTTCACACAAATGCACTCGGATGATGGAAGTCCCCGGCGTGATTCCCTATCGCGTCAGGTCTTCCCGGTGGCCTTCAGTGGGTGGCCACTTCGTGATAGTGGCGCCGTCGTGTCCCTGGGCGCCGTTGCATCACAGGCTTATGGGCGCGTCGTGGGGCGCGACCGCAAAGCCATACACCGTGGCCGGTTGCAGGCGCACGCTGGTGGCGCCGGCGCCGGCGCCGCTGGCGGTGACGGTCAGCGTTTCACCGGGCAGCACATAGGTGCGCGGCAGCATCGCCGAAGCATTGCCGGGCAGCAGTTGCAGCTCCTGGGCCAGGCGCACCACATACGGGGACGGGTTGTGGACGCTGAGCTGGTCGGCTTTCAAGGTCCATTGCAGGCCCAGCCACGGCGTGCGATTCGGCGCCAGCCCCTTGGGATGAATGATCACCGGCAGGTTCTGCCGCACGGTCACGCCCACTTGCGCGCGCCCGAGCTGGGCCGGGTCGCGCTGGGCGGGCATGCCCTCGAAAATCACCCGTTTGAGGCGCTGGGTTTGCAGCGGCGCCTGGGTTTGCAGGATGAAGCGCACCAACTGGCTCTTGGACGCCTCGACGCGGGTCAGGGGTGGAGTCACGAACAGCAGCGTGTCGCTGTCCTCGGGGATGTTTTCGAGGGTGACGTGCAGCAAGGCCATTTTGGTGTCGGTGTTGGTGACCGAGACCGTGGCCTCGCCATCGGCCTCGTTGACGATCACCACCGAGGTGTCCGGGACCATGCCGTCGGCACGCGCGACGGTTGCACCGAGGACGGCCAGTGCCACGCAGCAGAGACGCGGCAGCCAGCGCCAAACGGAAAAAAACGAGTTCATAACAGGGCTCTTCTATACAGGGCGCTTCAAATGGGCCGACATGCGCGCGGTGGGTGACCGGGGCGCCGACGGCACGGTGTCAGAGGTAACGCAGGTCCAGCGTGATCGAGCCATCGAGGGGCACCTCTTCGTGGAGCGTCAAGGTGTTGGCCGGGCTGATCGAGGTGTCGACCCGCAGGGACGCCACCAATTGCCGGATCGGCGCGGGCAGCGTATCGCCGGCCCGGGCAAAGCCCATCAACAGACGCGGGTACATGTTAGGTTCGGGTTTCCAGCTAGCCCCCTGGTCGGATGAGGTCAGGGTTTGCATCGGCTGCGAATCGCCTACCGGGCCGCGCAACGACAGGCTGACCGACCCGAGGCGTTCGTCGGGGGCATGGGGGTTCATGCCCAGCCCATAAAAATAATCCGGCGCCAGCGATGACTCGCGCTTGTTGTCGATGCCCACCAGGGCGAACAACACCAGGCCTTCGCAACTGATGCTCAAGCCCATCTGCTGGTTCGGCAGCACGGTGAACTCACTCGGATGCAACGTCGTCGCCAGGATCTTGTCGTGGTCGACAAGGCCGTTGTCCGACAGCGATACGCTGCACGCGCTGGGGGTGATTCGCCCGTTGACGTCCAACTCCACGCTCGAGAGCGCGAAGGCCAAGGGCGCCGCCGCCAACAGAAGGGTGAGGGCCGGCAAGCGAGTAAGCAGGTTCATGGCTTGAGTTACCTGGTGTTGAACGGGTGGTACGGGCATCGGGCAAGGCGGTGGCGTTACAGGTAGAGGACTTCGACCGTGACCGAACCGTCGATCACCGTGTCTTCGGTAATCGTCAGGCCCTGGGCCGGCAGGATGAATGGCTTGACCGAGAGCGCCACCTGCGTGTTCTGGGCCGGCACAGGCACCCGCGCCGCGCCGATCTCTTGGATCGAGATCAATTGATTGGTTTGCCAGCCCATGTCTGGCCGCATAGAGTTCCAGGTGGTGCCGTTGTCCGACGACCGGATCATCCCGACGGGCGTGTTATCGGCGACGCCCTGGTCGAGGAACATGAGGTAGCCGCCAATACGCTGACCGGCACTGGTCTTACCGATGCCATATTCGATGATGCTGTTTGCCGAGTCGGTGCGGTTGTCGGTGGCCGTCAGGGCAAACAGGGTCGAGGCTTCGCAGTCGATGCCCATTTGCAGGGTGACCGGGGTGAGTTGGGTCCGGGTGTCCAGGTTAAGGTCCTTGACCGAGACCCGGCCGACGTCGATGGTCTCGGCCGACAGGCTCGGCATGCACGCCGAGGGCACAATCAGGCCCTTGACGGTCAGGTCAACGGTGGAGGCGGCGAGCACCGGGAAAGCGCAGCCGATCAGTACGCCGGTAACGCTGGTACGCAGTAGCTTTTTCATGACGGGTGAAGCTCCAGGGATGGATAGGAATACAGGGGTCCAGGGGGACAGGGGGTTACGCTGTTACAGGTACTTCATCTCAAGAGTCGTGTGCCCGTCGACGAGGACTTCGTCGGTGAGGGTCAGGCCATCGGCACGGGCAATTCGGGTGTAGAGCACAATGTCTGCTTCGAAGATCGTCACGGCCATTGGCTGAGTGGGGTTGTCCATTGCGGCAACCGCGAGCAGGTTGAGGTGGCCCAACTGCGTACCGGGGGTCCACGTGGTGCCGCCATCCAGCGACACGATGGTTCGCACGGCCATGGTGTCCGCCATGGGGTTGCTCAAACTCAGCGAAACGCTGCCCAGTTTCTCGTCGTTGGGGGTCGTGCCCAGGCCGTGGTGGTTGGGGATCACCGATGTGCCGTGGCGGTTGTCGATGGTGGTCATGGCGAAGAGCGTCGAGCCTTCGCACCGCACGTTCAGGTGCAGGGTGTTGCGCGGCAGCAACGTGTCTCGGTCTTGGTTGAGGTCGCGCACGGTCACCTTTCCGTGGTCGATGGTGCCGCCCTCAGCCAAGCCCGGCGTGCAGGCTTTGGGCGTAATTACGCCGCTCACGCTCAGCTCGGCCTGGCTGCTGGCTAAAGCGCTGGGCACGTTCGCCAGCAGCAGACTCGCCAACAATGCGGGGAAATATTTATCCATGAAATGAACAACCTCTCTGGGCAATGCCCTGCGTGGATGATGAGTTACAGGTACTTGACCTCGATCGTGGCGGAGCCGTCGATCAGCACTTCGTTGCTCAAGTCCAGGCTGTTGGCGGCGGCGATCTGGGTGTCGATCACCAGCTCGCTGATCACGTTCTTGATCGGGATCGGCTTGGGATCCTGACCGTTCGACCTGTCGCCAAACGCCGCCATGTACGGGTTTTGCCAAACCACATCGTCAATGGCTTGCCAGCTCACGCCATCCAATGACTCGATGGGCTCGACGGCGACGTTGTCGGCCACCGGATTTCTCAGGGAGAGCCAGAACGTGCCGATTTTCTGCAGGTTGTTGATCAGGCCCAGGCCGTAGCCGAAGCCGTAGATTGACGACCCGGCGCGGTTGTCGGTGGTGCGCAACGCAAACAGGGTTGCGGCCTCGCAGTCCACATTGAGTTGCAGCCTGGCGGTGGGCAGGCTGGTCGGGCTGTCGAGGTTGAGGTCTTTTACCGAGACCTTACCGTGATCCACCACACCACTGGCGGACAACGTCGGTGTACAGGCGCTTGGGGTAATCACGCCTTTGACGGTCAATTCCACGGTACTGGCGGCGAAGGTCATGCCGCTGCCGACAAGGGCGATGACGGCGGTGAATGCGGCTAAGGGCTTTTTCATGTGATCGAGCTTCCGATGCAAAACTGATTGCCGAGGGGCAAGGGGGGACCCGTCGGTAACTAGGTGGCGACCGCCTGGAGTGGCCGGTCGCGTCCCGCTCTGGGGATGCCGGGCAATCTATCGGGGGGAGGGCGTCGGGCAAATACAACAAATACGACAATGGGCGGATGTCGCACACGCCCAATCGACTTGTCGGAACTCGTTTTTTTGTGTGTAGGAAATATAAGGGTTTCGTAGTTGTTGTATCGCGCAGGCGGCCTAATTCAAATAGCGTTCCGGCCGATACATCTTCACAGCACATTCGAACAGCCAGGCGTGTTGCGTGCCGTACCCGGTACCTATGTCGGCGGATGTTCTGTCGGCCATTGAGGTTGCCGATCCCCGCGCCGTGCGCTTATTGAATTTGAGGTAGTCATGTCATCAGGCCCTATCCCAGGCGACCGAGCAGGGGATGACCTGGCCGCACAGCCGGCGTCAACCCGGCATTGGCGTGAGCTCAAGGTGTTGTTGGTAGACGATCATCCCGCGTATTGCCTGCTGATGGGCGCGATGCTGGAGCGGTTGGGGCTGGCATTTGCAGTGTGCGCGCACGGCCAGGCTGCCCTGGCGATTCTGGACGTCAGCCGCGCCGACCTGATTTTCAGCGACTGCCAAATGCCGGTGATGGATGGCTATGCCATGACCCGCGAGCTGCGCCGCCGCGAACTGCGCGACGGCGCGGAGCGCGTGCCGGTCATCGCGTTCACCGGCAAGCTGGGCGCGCGCGAAATCCAGCAGTGCCAGGCTGCGGGCGTGGATGCCTGGCTGGCCAAACCGGTGACCTTTCAACAACTGCGCCAAGTCCTCGGCGACTGGCTGCCCGGCCCGCGTATCAGCGAGACCGCGCAGCCGGTCACGACGGTGGAGGGGCGCTGGCCGAGTCGCGGCCGGCTGGGGCAACTGTTCGGCTGCAGCGAGGCGCTGCCCGGCATCCTGGCGAGCCTGGTGTACGAGGCCGAGCTCGATCTGCATGCGCTGGCCCAGGCCACCGACGGCCTGCAAGCGCAGGCCACGGTCGAGCATTTGCACCGCTTGATCGGCAGCGTGGCGTTCTTCGGCGCCACACCGCTGGAAATGCGCGGTCATCAGTTGATCGAGGCGATCAACCGCGACGGCGTGGCCATGCACCTTCAGCGCTTGCTCGCCTTGCGCAGCGACTTGATGGGGTATCTGAAATATTTGTCGCTATTAGGAAAAGGATGACAGCTAAGACCGATGGCTTCTGTAGGTCTTCAGAGTGGGCAATTTCCTTTTTTTCTGTGGGGTAAAATTCTGCTCCCAGGGATTGCTGGGCTATCTGCCATTACGGCGTTTGGGGGCGGTTGTTGCCGATCCGATCCGGGAGTATTTTGCGCGGATTCAAGTTGCCATCATGGTGGTGCTCATGCTTCGCGTAATTATTGCTGACGATCATCCCATCGTGCGTATCGGGCAGAAAGTGGTGATAGAAGCCAATGGCCGGTGCAAAGTTGTCGCCGAGGCCGACGGCCCGGATCAGTTGCTGGCGCTGGTGGACAGCACCCCGTGCGATATCCTGGTGACGGACTTCGCCATGCCGGGTAACCAGCAAGCCGACGGCTATGGCTTGCTCGGCCTGATGCGGCGCCGGCACCCGGACTTGCCGGTGATTCTGGTGACCATGTTTGCCAATGTCGCCACGTTGCGCGAATCGTTTGCCCAGGGCGCGCGGGCGATCCTGGCCAAAAGCGCGTCGGCCCGCGAACTGCCCCTGGCGATTGCCGCCGTCAGTGAAGGGCGCACCTTCGTCAGCGAGTGTCTGCGCGCACAACTGGCGGAGGCCGGGACGGGCAATCAGCAAGCCGTGCCGCAGTTGTCCGGCAAAGAGCGCGAAGTGGTGCGGATGCTCGCCAGCGGCATGACCGTCAGCCAGATCGCGGCGCGGGTCAACCGCAGCATCTCGACCATCAGCAAGCAGAAAAGCACGGCGATGACCCGGCTGTGCATCTCCACCGATGTGGATTTGTTCGCTTATGCGCGTGCGGCGGGCATGGTGCCGTAGAAAGTTGCAGTTTCATGACGGTGCTAGAGTGAGTCAGGCAGTGGCTGAGTATCGTATTACTTGTATTAAGTTTGAATGAGTTATCCCTTAACTTGTGATGGTTGTCCTGGCATTGTTTGGTCGGGGCATACACTTCATTCTAATAGTTTTGTCTTGCTGACGAGTTAAAGTAAGCGCGTCTGTGCGCTTGCCTGGCTCATCAAGTAATGACCGAAAGTGAGCCTATTATGCAACCGTCCCGTGTACTTGTTGCCGCCGCGTTTTTGCTGGCCGGTGTTTCTAATGTAATGGCCGCATCCAGTGTGGATATCAGCGTGGTCGGTACTATCATTCCGTCGGCCTGTACGCCAACTTTATCTGATGCCGGTACGGTGGATTATGGGAAGATCTCGATCAACGATTTTCCTAGACTGGGGGAGATGGTACTGCCAGCGGCGACGATAAACTTGGAGGTTACTTGTGACGCGCCGACTTTGATGGCAGTCAGGAGTCTGGACAATCGAGCCGGAACTGCGGCTGTTCAATCACCTTCACATGACCCGCTCACCGTGTATGGTTTGGGCTTGGCAAGTGGTGGGCAAAAGATCGGCAGGTACGAACTTAAGATGAACGATGTGACAGCCGACGAACAACCGAGAGCCGTGATTGAGTCCATCGATAAAGAGACGTGGTTTGCTGCCGATAACGCAATGTGGCAACCACGTTGGCTGCGCACCGTGAGTAACGGTAATATAATTCCCGTGGCAGTGACGACCCTTAAGACAGACCTGATGTTGAGTACAGTCCTCGCGCCCAAAGACTCTCTGCCGGGTGAGGAAGAAATCCAGATAGACGGCAGCGCCACTTTGGACGTTATCTACCTTTAACCCCGCCAGGTATCACTTATTCTCGTGATGAATAACCATGGCTTTCCCGTGTTACGAGGATTATCGTTCAGCACCCCTGACCATCGTGCGAATGTTGCCCATGAGTGATGCCCACAACGTCCTGATCACCGAGTTCTATACGGCCTTCCAACATCTGGATGCCGAAGCCATGGCCGCCTGCTACACCGACGACGTGGTGTTCAGCGACCCGGCGTTCGGCGAGCTGCGCGGGCGCGATGCCGGGGATATGTGGCGCATGCTCACCACGCGGGCCAAGGACTTTTCCCTGACCTTCGACCACGTGCGCAGTGATGACAGTACTGGCAGCGCCCATTGGGTGGCAACGTACCTGTTCAGCGCGACCGGCAACACGGTGGTCAACGACATTGGCGCGCGCTTCGTGTTTCGCGACGGCAAGATCTGCGAACACCACGACCACTTCGACCTGTGGCGCTGGTCGCGCCAGGCCCTGGGCCTCAAGGGGTTGCTGCTGGGCTGGTCGCCCGCGCTGAAAAACGCCGTGCGCGCCCAGGCGCTCAAAGGCCTGAGGGCATTCCAGGCCAGTCGTTGATAAGATTGGCGCTCCTCTGGTTTGCCGAATCGACCCGTGACTGATCTTCCTGAACCCAAGCCCTGGTTCGTGTACCTGGTGCGTGCCGCCAACGGCTCACTGTATTGCGGCATCAGCAATGATCCGCTGCGCCGGTTTGCCTCCCATCAAAGCGGCAAGGGCGCGCGGTTTTTCCTCTCCAGCCCCGCCGTCGCGCTGGTGTACACCGAGCAGTGTGCGAGCAAGGGCGAGGCGCTGCGCCAGGAACGCTTGATCAAGAAATTGAAGAAGAGCGCCAAGGAATGCCTGGCGGCGAGTGGCTCATTGACCTGATTGATGGGCGCCTATTTCACCCACGCGTGATTTTGCAGGCTAAGCTGAATGCTCATTTAATTGAGCGGAGCCTGGCATGTCTGAGTTGATCCTGCACCACTACCCGCAATCCCCTTTCGCGGAAAAAGCCCGCCTGCTCCTGGGCTTCAAGGGCTTGTCCTGGCGCTCGGTGCTGATCTCGCCAGTGATGCCCAAGCCTGACCTGATCGCCCTCACCGGCGGCTATCGCAAGACTCCGGTGCTGCAGATCGGCGCCGACATCTACTGTGACACAGCACTGATCGCGCACCGCCTGGAACAGGAAAAAGCCGGGCCGGCGCTGTTTCCCCAAGGCCTGGAACTGGTCGCCCAGGGGTTCGCCACCTGGGCCGATTCGGTGGTGTTCGCCCATGCCGTGGCGTTGGTATTCCAGCCCGAATCCCTGGCGGCCAAGTTCGCCAAAGTGCCGTCCGAAATGCTCAAAGTGCTGGTGGCCGATCGTGCCAAGCTGTTCAGCGGCGGCACCGCAGCCCGTCTGCATCTTGAGCAGGCCAAGCATCAATGGCCGGCGATCATCAGCCGCATCGACCAGCAATTGCAGCACCAAGAGGGAGATTTTCTGTTCGGTGAGCCTTCGATTGCCGACTTTGCCCTGGCCCATCCGCTGTGGTTCCTCAAAGGCTCGGTGGTGACCGCGCCGTTGGTTGACGCACATCCCGCCGTTGCCACCTGGCTCGACCGGGTGCTGAGCTTTGGCCATGGCACCGCCACCGAGATGAGCACCGAGCAAGCCCTTGACGTAGCGCGTCACGCCACCCCGGCGGCGTTGCCCGCTGAAGTGTTCGAGGACTTGAATGGCTTCACGGCCGGCCAGCAGGTGAGCATTGCGGCCACCGACTACGGCACCGACCCGGTGCTCGGTGAGTTGTTGTTTGCCGGCCGCGAAGAACTGATCCTGCGCCGTACCGACGAACGTGGCGGCACCGTGCATGTTCACTTCCCGCGCCTGGGCTTTTGCATTCAGGCGCAATAAAACCGGATTATTTTCAACCGGAGGTGAGGTAAACCCGACGCCCATCCGTGTAGTGCTTGAAACTGCGATCTATTCGCATTAACAGCGTTTTCTACACGGGTGCTCACAAGCATGAAATCGACGGCGGGCGGTTGGGTTAAACAGTGGCTGGGAGCCTCGGTCTTGACGGTATCGGGGCTGGCACTGCTGCCCCTGAGTGTGGCGCAGGCGCAGGAACAACAAAGTGCCCAGTTCAACTTTGCCCTGGCGGCCAAGCCACTGCCCCAGGCGCTCAGTGATTTCAGCCGGGTCACCGGGCTCAGTGTGATCTATACCGACGAAGCCCCCTACGGCCTCAATGCCCCGGCCGTCAGCGGCCCGATGAGCGCGACCCAGGCCCTGCAACGCCTGTTGGGCGGCTCCGGTTTTACCTTCCGCCAGATCGACGCCCGCACCCTGGCCCTGGAGCCCGTGCCCAGCGACGGCGCGCTGAACCTGGGCGCCACCACTATCAGCGCGGTCGCCGAACCCGCCGACAGCACCAGCTACCAGCCGCCACCCACCAGCTCGGTCATGCGTTCCCGTAGCCTGCTGCTGGAGACCCCGCAAACCGTCAACGTAGTGCCCGCCCAAGTGCTGCGTGATCAACAACCGCGCAACCTGGATGACGCCCTGGCCAATATCAGCGGCATCACCCAGGCCAACACTCTCGGCAGCACCCAGGATGCGGTGATGCTGCGCGGCTTTGGCGACAACCGTAACGGTTCGATCATGCAGGACGGCATGCCCGTGGTGCAGGGCCGGGCGCTGAACGCTACGGCCGAACGGGTTGAAGTGCTCAAGGGCCCGTCGTCGCTGCTGTATGGCATCCAGGACCCGGGCGGCGTGGTCAATATCGTCAGCAAAAAGCCGCAGTTGCTGCAGTCCACCTCCTTGACCGTCCGTGGCTCCACCTTCGGCAACGGCAAGAACGGCAGCGGCGGCAACCTCGACACCACGGGGCCCATCGGCGACAGCGGGCTGGCGTATCGCCTGATCGTCGACCACGAGGACGAAGACTACTGGCGCAACTACGGCACTCACCGCGAGAGCCTGATCGCGCCATCCCTGGCCTGGTATGGCGACACCACCCAGGTGGTGTTCGCTTACGAACACCGCGAGTTTCTCTCGCCGTTCGACCGCGGTACCGCCATCGACCCCAAGACCAATCACCCGTTGGACATCCCCGCCACCCGGCGCCTGGATGAGCCGTTCAATAACATGGAAGGCCGCTCTGACCTGTATCGCTTGGAGGCCGATCACGACCTGAACGACGACTGGAAGGCGCACGTCGGCTACAGCTGGAACCGCGAAACCTATGACGCCAGCCAGGTGCGTATCGCCTCGGTCAACAGCAACGGCACCTTGACCCGCAGCATGGACGGCACGCGTGGTGCGCTGACCACCGACCGCTTCGCCACGGCGAGCCTGGAAGGCAAGGTCAAGCTGGGCGGCATGCAGCATGACCTGGTGTTCGGCCTCGACGAT
This sequence comes from Pseudomonas sp. K8, assembly GCF_014889455.1. Taxonomy (NCBI): domain Bacteria; kingdom Pseudomonadati; phylum Pseudomonadota; class Gammaproteobacteria; order Pseudomonadales; family Pseudomonadaceae; genus Pseudomonas; species Pseudomonas sp. K8. The sequence continues at coordinate 50,015 of NZ_VJWO01000011.1, read as the reverse complement.
GAGTACCGCAAGATCTATCGCGCCGAACTGATCCGCCAGGCGCAGCGCAGTGCCTTCAGCTACGTCGACCCGGTGTATGGCAACGATGTGCAAGGCACCACGGTGAGCGCCAAGGACAGCGCGCAGACCGACTTGCTGCGCAGTGACTCACTGTTCTTCCAGGATGCGATTCACCTGACCGACCAGTGGATTCTGGTGGGTGGCGCGCGCTATCAGATGTACGACCAATACGCCGGCAAAGGCGTGCCGTTCAAGGCCAATACCGACGGCAATGGCCAGAAATGGGTGCCGCGTGCCGGCCTGGTGTACCGCTACACCGACGAACTGTCGTTTTACGGCAGCTACACCGAGTCGTTCAAACCCAACTCGACCATTGCCGCGCTGAACGATGGCAGCGTGCTTCAGGGCGACCTGCAGCCGGAGCAATCCAAGGCCTGGGAGCTGGGGACCAAGCTCGACATACCGGGGCGCATCACCGCCAGCGCGGCGCTGTTCGATATCACCAAGCGCAACGTGCTGGTGTCCGTCGGCTCCGGTGTCGACACGGTCTACAGCGTGGCCGGCGAAGTGCGCTCCCGTGGCCTGGAACTGGACGCCAGCGGCCAGCTCAGCGACCGCTGGAGCCTGATCGGCAGCTATGCCTACACCGATGCCGAAGTCACCAAAGACCCGGCGCTGCAAGGCAAGCGCCTGCAGAACGTGGCCAAACACACCGGTTCGTTGTCGGCGGTGTACGACGTCGGCAGCCTGCTTGGCGGCGATGATCTGCGCGTCGGTGCCGGTGCGCGTTACGTCGGCCAGCGCGAAGGCGATGCGAATAACAGCTTCAATCTGCCGGGTTATACCGTGGCCGATGTGTTCGCCTCCTACAACACCAAAATCGACGGGCAGAAGGTCAAGTTCCAGGTCAACGTGAAGAACCTGTTCGATCGCACCTACTACACCTCGGCGGCCAGCCGGGTGTTTGTGTCGATGGGGGATGCGCGGCAGGTGTCGGTGTCCAGCACGCTGGAGTTCTGAGCCGGCGGCGAGGGCGGTGGTCGAGCCTGTCAGGGGCGCTTCGCCCTCCAGCGCGAGCACGCTCTCTCGCCACAAACGGCATGAGCTGTTAGCGTTGCCGCCACTGACGGCTTTGCGGAAAACGGTACTGATGCGGTTTGCACGAGGGTTACACACCAGCGCGATGCTGGTCGGCTTGAGCGTTTTATTGGGGGGCTGCGCCAGCGTTGCGCCGACCGCCGGCCCTTCAACCCTGGACCGCCTGTTGGCCGACCCGGCCCTCAATGGCGCCACGGTTTCACTCGTGGTGCGCGACGCCCGCAGCGGCAACACGCTCTATCAACACAACCCGCGCACGCGGCTGGTGCCGGCCTCCAACCTCAAGCTGCTGACCACTGCGGCGGCGATGGACGTGCTGGGCCCGCAGTATCGGTTTTCCACCCAACTGCTGAGCAACGGCGCGCAGCAAGGCGAGCGCCTGAACGGCAACCTGTACCTGCGCGGCCTGGGCGACCCGACCACGCAGTTCGCCGATTACCAGGCACTCGCCGCGCAACTGGCGAGCCAGGGCGTGCGTCAGGTGCAGGGCGACCTGGTGTTCGACGACAGCTGGTTCGATGCGCAGCGCCTCGGCGTGGATTGGGCTCAGGACGATGAAAGCACCTACTACGGCGCGCAGATTTCGGCGCTGACCGTGTCACCCAATTCTGATTTTGATGCGGGCACCTTGATGGTCACCGCCACCGCGCCCATGAGCCCCGGCCAGCCGGTCAGTGTGGCGATCAGCCCGGCCACCGATTACGTGCAACTGAGCAACCGCGCGGTGAGCGGCCCCGGCAACAGCTATGGGATCACGCGCCAGCACGGCACCAACCTGCTGCAACTCACGGGCGCGCTGGCGCCGGGCAAGCACAGCCGGCAATGGGTGAGTGTGTGGGAACCGACGCAACTGGTGGCCAATCTGTTTGAACAGGCGCTGGCGCAGCAGGGCATCCAGGTGCTGGGCCGTCGAGTGATCGGGGGCAGCAGTCCGGCGACGGCGCGGCTGCTGGCGGAGCATCAATCGGCCCCGTTGCAGGAACTGATCACGCCGCTGCTCAAACTTTCGAACAACAACATGTCCGAAGCCTTGCTCAAGGCCATGGGCCGCCAGACCGCGAACGTCGGAACCGCGCAGGCGGGCGTGGCGGCGGTGGCGGCCTTCATGCGGCGCCAGGGGCTGGACCCGGCGAGCCTGAATCAGGTGGACGGTTCGGGGTTGTCGCGGCGCAATCTGGTGTCGGCGCAGACGCTCACCGACTTGCTGCTGGCGACGTCCAGGCAACCCTGGTTCGACGCGTGGTACAACGCCTTGCCGATTGCCGGCAACCCCGCGCGCATGAGCGGCGGCAGCCTGCGTTATCGCCTGCGCGGCACGCCGGCGCAAGACAACCTGCATGCCAAGACCGGCTCCATGGGCGGCGTGTCGTCATTGAGCGGTTACCTCACCGACGCCCACGGGCGGCGCCTGGTGTTTTCGATGATCAGCAACAACTACCTGAGCGACGCCGCACCGGTCCGCGCTCTGGAGAACCGCCTGGCGGTCGCCCTGACGCAATGGCGCGACTGACTCAGGGCTGGTAGCCCATCCGCCAACTCACCGCCCGGGTCGCCGCCAGCAGGCGCTGCGCCGCCGGGCCGTCTTCATCGGCATGGAACAGCGAGGTGGGGCCGACCACGGTCATCACCGCCGCCACCTGGCCGACCGCGTTGAACACCGGCGCCGACAACGCATCCACACCCGGCATCAGCAGGCCATGCACAAAGTGCAAGCCACGCGCGCGGATCTGTTCGCAGGCGCTGGCGTAGGCCTGGTCGTCCGCCAGGGCGTGGGCGATGCCCGCCTGGATCTCGCGCTCGCGCAATTCGATGGTTTCCCGCGCTGGCAAAAAGGCGCTGAACACCAGCCCGGTGGATGAACTGAGCAGCGGCAACACCGAGCCCAGTTGCGTCACCACGGTGACCGCGCGCACCGCCGGTTCGATCTGCACCACGGTCGCACCCTGGTTGCCCCACACCGCCAGGAAGCAGGTTTCATTCAACTCGTCGCGCAGCTCGGCCAGGGGCAGGGCGCCGACTTTGAGCACGTCCATGCTGCCCAGTGCGGCGAGGCCCACGCGCAATGCTTCGCGACCCAGGCCGTAATGGTTGGTGGCGCTGTTCTGCTCGGCGAAGCCCGACGCGATCAGGGCCTGGAGATAGCGGTGAACCTTGCTCGCCGGCATCTGCACATGCTCGGCCAGGCGCGACAGCGAGGTGGAGGGCGACAGTTCGGCCAGGGCCTTGAGGATGTCGGTGCCCACTTCGGCCGAGCGGACTTTCTGTTTACCGGTGTCGCGGGGCTTTTCCATTGGGCAACGGGAATCCGAGAGATGAGTGGGCGTCTTTATAGCTTGACGGTCGACAGTGATCAAATTACGTTATGCGTAACTGGATTACGATAAAAACAACTTCCGTCAGAGGATGATCCATGAACCTCGAATACCTCTCGGGCTTCGGCAATGAATTCGCCAGCGAAGCCCTGCCCGGCGCGCTGCCGGTCGGCCAGAACTCCCCGCAAAAAGCGCCTTACGGCCTGTACACCGAACTCTTCTCCGGCACGGCCTTCACCATGGTGCGCAGTGAAGCGCGCCGTACCTGGCTGTATCGCATCCAGCCGTCGGCCCATCATCCGGCGTTCGTCAAACTGGAGCGGCAACTGGCCGGTGGGCCGCTGGGCGCGGTGACGCCGAATCGGCTGCGTTGGGACCCGTTGGCGATACCGAGCGAGCCGACCGACTTCATCGATGGCCTGGTTGGCATGGCGGCCAATGCCGGGGCGGAGCAACCGTCGGGCATCAGCATTTACCATTACGGCGCCAACCGTTCGATGCAGCGCGTGTTCTTCAACGCCGATGGCGAGCTGTTGATCGTGCCTGAGCAGGGCCGCTTGCGTATCGCCAGCGAACTCGGGGTGTTGGAGGTCGAGCCGTTGGAAATTGTCGTGCTGCCACGCGGCCTGAAATTCCGCGTCGAACTGCTGGATGCGCAGGCGCGCGGTTATGTCGCCGAAAACCACGGCGCCCCGCTGCGCCTGCCGGACCTCGGCCCGATCGGCAGCAACGGCCTGGCCAACCCGCGTGATTTTCTGACCCCGGTTGCCCACTACGAAGACCGCCAGCAGCCGACGACCCTGGTGCAGAAATTCCTCGGCGAACTGTGGGCCTGCGAACTCGACCATTCGCCCCTCGACGTCGTGGCCTGGCATGGCAACAACGTGCCGTACAAATACGACCTGCGTCGGTTCAATACGATCGGCACGGTGAGTTTCGATCATCCCGACCCGTCGATCTTCACCGTATTGACCTCGCCCACCAGCGTGCATGGCCTGGCCAACCTCGATTTCGTGATCTTCCCGCCGCGCTGGATGGTGGCCGAGAACACCTTCCGGCCGCCGTGGTTCCACCGCAACCTGATGAACGAATACATGGGCCTGATCCAGGGTGCCTACGACGCCAAGGCCGAAGGCTTCCTGCCCGGCGGCGCGTCGCTGCACAGCTGCATGAGCGCCCACGGCCCGGATGGCGAGACCTGCACCAAGGCGATCAATGTCGAGCTGACCCCGCACAAGATCGACGACACCATGGCGTTCATGTTCGAGACCAGCCAAGTGCTGCGCCCGACGCGCTTCGCCCTGGACTGCCCGCAACTACAATCTGCTTATGACGCGTGCTGGGCCTCGCTGCCCGTCACCTTCGACCCGAACCGGAGATAACCCATGACGCAATCAACGCTCGCCCGCAGTTGGGTCACCAGCGCCAACGGTCATCGTGATTTTCCCCTGCAAAACCTGCCGCTGGGGGTGTTCAGCATCAACGGCTCGGCGCCGCGCAGTGGCGTGGCGATCGGCGACTGCATTCTCGACCTGCTGGCCGCCCGCGATGCGTTTGACGGTGAAGCGCTGCGCGCCGTCGATGCCACTGCCGGCGGGCAGTTGAACGCGTTCTTCGAGCTGGGCCGTGGCCCGCGCGTGGCCTTGCGCGAGCGCCTGTTGGCATTGCTCGGGGAGGGCAGCCCGCTGCAAGCACGCGAAGCCGAAGTGCTGCACCGCGCCGCCGATTGCCAGATGCACCTGCCCGCCAAGATCAATGACTACACCGACTTCTATGTCGGCATCGAACACGCGCAGAACGTCGGCAAACTGTTCCGCCCCGACAACCCGCTGCTGCCCAACTACAAGTACGTGCCGATCGGTTATCACGGCCGTGCATCGACCATTCGCCCGTCCGGCACCGAGGTGCGCCGCCCCAAAGGCCAGACCCTGCCGGCCGGCCAGACCGAGCCGAGCTTCGGCCCCTGCGCGCGGCTGGACTACGAGTTGGAGCTGGGCATCTGGATCGGCCAGGGCAATGCCATGGGCGACTCGATTGCCATTGGCGAGGCGGCCGAGCACATTGCCGGTTTCTGCCTGCTCAACGACTGGTCGGCGCGGGATATCCAGGCCTGGGAGTACCAGCCGCTGGGGCCGTTCCTGTCGAAGAGTTTTATCACCAGCATCTCGCCGTGGGTGCTGACGGCCGAAGCGCTGGCGCCGTTCCGCCAGGCACAACCGGCACGTCCCGAAGGCGATCCGCAGCCGCTGCCGTACCTGCTGGATCAAGGCGATCAGGCGGCGGGCGCGTTCAATATCGAGCTGGAGGTGCTGCTGACCACGGCGTCGATGCGTGAACAGAACCTGCCGGCCCAGCGCCTGACCCTGAGCAACACCCAGTACATGTACTGGACCGTGGCGCAAATGGTTGCGCACCACAGCGTCAATGGCTGCCAGTTGCAGGCCGGCGATCTGTTCGGTTCGGGCACCTTGTCCGGGCCGCAGCCGGGGCAGTTCGGCAGCCTGCTGGAGATCACCGAGGGTGGCAAGAAGCCGATTGAACTGGCGTCGGGCGAGGTGCGTAAATTTCTCGAAGACGGTGATGAAATCATCCTGCGCGGCCGTTGCAGCCGTGATGGTTTTGCCTCTATCGGCTTCGGCGAATGCCGCGGCACGGTGGTCGCGGCGCGCTGAGGGGGCGGGGCGATGGAACTTTACACTTACTATCGGTCCACTGCGTCGTACCGGGTACGGATCGCGCTGGCGCTCAAGGGCCTGGACTTCACCGCCGTGCCAGTCAACCTTGTGGCGCCGGCGGGCGGCGCCCATCGCCAGCCGGAGTACCTGGCGATCAACCCACAAGGTCGCGTCCCGGCGCTGCGTACCGATGACGGCGAACTGTTGATCCAGTCGTCGGCGATCATCGAATACCTGGAGGAATGTTATCCACAGGTGCCGCTGCTGTCCCGGGACCTGGCAGCCCGCGCCCATGCGCGTGCGGTGGCGTCGATCATCGCCTGTGACATTCACCCGCTGCACAACTCCAGCACCCAGAACCTGCTGCGCCAGTGGGGCCATGATGAAACCCAGGTGCTGGCCTGGATCGGTCATTGGATCAGCCAGGGCTTGGACGCGGTCGAGCAGTTGATTGGCGATCACGGGTTTTGCTTTGGCGAGCAGCCGGGGCTGGCGGATGCGTTTCTGATTCCGCAGCTGTATGCCGCCGAGCGCTTCAAGGTGGCGTTGGCGGGGTATCCGCGTATCGGGCGGGTGGCGGCTTTGGCGGCGCAGCATCCGGCGTTTATCCAGGCGCACCCTGCCAACCAGCCTGATACACCCTAGACGCGCTCGTTGTGTTCAGTGAATCACTGAGTTGGGCGGCAAGTGGCCCAGCCGCTGGGTCAGGCGCAGGCGCTGGATCGGGTCTTCGCTGAGCAGCAGCGCGTGCTCCAGGTCGAAACGCTCGGCGCTTGGGCAGTCCAGGCGTTGATACAGGCTGGCCCGCGCCAGGTAATCGGCGGCGCTGGCATGGCCCAGTTCCAGCACGCGCTCGGCGTCGACCAGGGCGGCCAGCGGGTCGTCATTGGAGAGGTACAACTGGCGCAGGTTGCGCGACAGTCGTTGCAGGATCGAGCGTGGGCTGGCGGTGCGCAGGTGGTCGGCCTGCAGCTTGAGGTCAGGGCCGTATTGGCGTTGCAACAGTTCGCGGCAATCGTTGGGGTACAGGCGTCGGCCGCCGCAAGGGTCGAGCAGGTGATCGGCGCCGGGTACCCGCAGCAGGAAGTGGCCGGGGAAGTTGACGCCGACCATCGGGATATTCAGGCGTTGCGCCAGTTCCATCGCGATCAGCCCCATGGCCAGGGGTTGTCCGCGCTTGCGCTGCAACACCTTGTCCAGCAGCGCGGCGGCGGGGCGCAGCGGGGTGAAGTCATCCTGGGCGAACCCCAGGTCATTCAGGCGTCGCAGCAACGGCTGGCCGAGCTCATCCGCCGGCAACAGGGGCATGCCCAGGCTGACCTGCTGTTGCAGCACGTTGAGCTCCTGCAGGATCAACAGCGGTTGCACCGTTGGGTCATGCTCGGCCGCAATCCACAGCGCAGCTTCAAACAGCGCAGGGGGCGAACGTTCCAGGCAGGCGAAAAAGGCGTGACGGGGGTTCATTGCATTCTCCGGCGGATGCTCCCGTTTTAGCCTTGCTGAGAATTTTCGTCCAGTAGCTTGAGAGATATCCTACTTGCTTATGTCGCAGGCCCCGCAAAACCGGGTGGCTTATTCCCGCGCACTTCGGCAGTTTTCTGCCGCAGGCCTATACTTGGCGACACCAGAAGTGATTCGGGAGCTTGACGATGTTTGCTCTCATGCACAGCACCCGCCTTGAATCGCTGCACCTAAGCATCGACCCGACGACCGGGTTGAAGGCGATCATAGCCATCCACAACAGCCGCCTGGGGCCTGCCCTGGGTGGTTGTCGTTACCTCGCATATCCCGACGACGAAAGCGCGGTGGCCGACGCCGCACGCCTGGCCCAAGGCATGAGCTACAAGGCCGCCCTGGCGGGTTTGCCGGTGGGCGGTGGTTGCGCCGTGATCCTGCGCCCCGCCCATGTGGAAAGCCGCGCAGCCCTGTTTGAAGCCTTCGGGCGATGTGTCGAGCAACTTGACGGCCGCTATATCACCGCCATCGACAGTGGCACCTCGGTGGCCGACATGGATTGCATTGCCCAGCAAACCCGCTTCGTCACCAGCACCACCGCCGCCGGCGACCCTGCGCCCCATGCCGCCATGGGCGTATTCGCCGGCATCCGCACCACCGCGATGGCGCGCCTGGGCAGCGACAATCTCGAAGGCTTGCGCGTGGCGATCCAGGGCCTGGGCAACGTCGGTTACGCCCTCGCCGAACAACTGCATGCCGCCGGCGCCGAACTGCTGGTCAGCGACATCGACCAAGGCAAAGTGCAACTGGCCATGGAGCAACTCGGCGCACACCCGATCGCCAATGACGCCTTGCTCAGCACCCCCTGCGACATCCTCGCGCCCTGCGGTCTCGGCGCCGTGTTCAATCGCAACAGCGTCGGCCAACTGCGCTGCGCCGCCGTGGCCGGTTCCGCCAGTGCGCAACTGACCAACCTGCAAGTCGCCGACCAGTTGGAAGGGCGCGGCATCCTCTACGCCCCGGACTATGTGATCAACTCCGGTGGCCTGATCTACGTCGCCCTCAAGCACAGCGGCGCCGAACTGCCGACCATCACCGCGCACCTGTCGAACATCGGCACGCGCCTGACCGAAATCTTCGCCCACGCCCAGGCCGAAAAACGCTCCCCTGCACGGGTCGCCGATGAACTGGCCGAGCGCCTGCTTTACCGCTAGCCCACGCATTAAAAAGGCCCTGAATCATCGATTCAGGGCCTGTTCAATTCGGGCTTTATTCCGCCGGCGGGTTCAGCAACTCGGACAGCGCGTCCGGTTGGCTCCTGAACGCCTTGGCAAAGACATCGCGGTTTTTCGCCATGTAGATCCCGGCCTCTTCAACCTGCTGCTCGCTCAACGACGGCACGGCTTTTTGCAACACTTCTGCGAGCAACTCAGCGAGTTCAAGCATCTTGTCATGACGGTCAGCTTCGGCTTTATCCATGAACAAACGCTCCAGATCTCGGCTGCTGCGGTATACCACTTCGACGGCCATTCACCACCTCACATGCCTTCACGATAGTTGTCTTTTTCGACTACTGTATTTATATACAGCTAAAAGGGTAAGCCAAACCGTGGGGTTTGGGTAGCAGTTTTTTAATGTAGCCCGGAAATACAGGTTTGGAGTGTCCCATGTCACCCTGCCATCATCTTATCTCTACCTCTGGCCTTTTTTCTGCATGCAGAACAACCGTCACGTCCAAGCCGCATTATCCGGTCGAGCCGACCTAAGGAAGCATCATCGTGAAAATCAACTGGGCCGAAAAGCTGCGTCAGAATGTCCACGGGCTGGCCGAGTCGCTGGGCAATCTGTTTGTCGAGTCGTTCCACTACCTGGCGTTGTTCGCCATCGGTGCGGTGACCGCCTGGGCGGCGGTGATGGAATTTCTGGGGATGCTGGAGAACGGGCACATCAAGATCGATGACATCTTGCTGTTGTTCATCTACCTGGAATTGGGCGCCATGGTCGGGATTTACTTCAAGACCAACCACATGCCGGTGCGCTTCCTGATCTACGTGGCGATCACCGCGCTGACGCGTCTGCTGATCTCCAACGTGTCCCACCACAACCCGCCGGACATCGGCATCATTTACCTGTGCGGCGGGATTCTGTTGTTGGCGTTCTCGATTCTGGTGGTGCGCTACGCGTCGTCGGCGTTTCCCTCGGTGAAGGTGCAAGGCCCGCACCGCAAGGGCGAGAGCCCTGAAACAGAGAAAGGCGAGCTTTAAAGCCTGACGCTCAAGGGCAGGGCGCGGGTGGGCGGTCGCTGCAACAGCTTGTGACTGTCCCCGTCCGTCATCACCGCCAGGATCTCCATGGCGCTGTGGCCCTGCTCGATGGCAATGCCGAACTGAATGCTTTGCACCAGGCGCTTGAGCCGTTGCGGGTCGTTGCGTTGTGCGGCGCTGATCATGCGCTTGACCACCACGCCCTGCTCATTCGAGAGGGTCAGCATGATGCTGCCATCCAGGCGCTGGATGCTCAGGTTGACCCGGTATTGTGGGGTGAAGGTGTCGGTGATGATCTGAAAAGGATTGTCCATGGTGCGTTACCGCCTGATAAGAACATGCAGTCATTGACGACCGAGGTCTGGATTAGTTCGCGTTGCCTGACCACCGGCCACTCCGTCGCTGAGGGTTCACAACATCCGTTTGCCTCATCAGTTGTACAGCAAGGGCCGTGCCGTACAGCGACCTGTCTGACGCTGGAATCACCTGTAGGAGGGGGCTTGCCCGCGATTGCGGTGGATCAACTGATGAATCCTCGGCTGAGAGACGGCTATCGCGGGCGAGCCGGTTCCCACATGGGTTGGCGTCGTGCTTTGTTTCAGGGCAATAGCGAGAATGCGGTGCATGATTGGTCGGCGGCGCAAGCAGGCGCGCGCGGGGCAACGATGAAGATTGCGGGGGGTAGGAAGATGTAACTAACTCCCCACCCTACCAGCGTTTTTGCTTGTAGTCAGGGTTAATTTGTAATGTGGGATTTATCTTTGCAAAGGGGTTGAATTGTTTCTCTGACTGCTCAATTGTGTAATCAAGAGGTCATGGTTTCACCACCCCGGTGTTGCAGTTTGTGACCTCTCGCGAGCTAGCTGAAATAAGGGAAGAACTATGCAAATCCAAGTCAATAGCGATAACCATATTGAAAGCAGCATCCGACTGGAGGAGTGGGTACGTAATACCATTGAAAGCACGCTCGAACGTTATGACGAAGACCTGACCCGCGTTGAGGTCTACCTGCGGGATGAGAACGGCGACAAGCCCGGTCCCCACGATTTAAGCTGCCGCCTGGAAGCACGGCCAAAGGGCCATCAACCGCTTTCGGTGCTGCATAAAGCCGATACGCTGGAACTGGCGATCGACGGTGCCGCGACCAAGCTGGACCATGCGTTGGAACACTTGTTCGGCAAACTGCAAGGCAAGCCACGCGCTGCCGCGAAAAATGTGCCGGCCAACAAAGTGAATGATGACGCGCTTGAAGAGGAATTCCTGGAAAACGAAAACGCTGCAATTAACAGCTGACAGTTTTTTCATTCCCCACTGAGAACGGGCCTGCAGATGCAGGCCCGTTTTTGTTTACCTGCTGCGTCGGAAAAAATACCCGCTCAACCACGCCAACCCACACGCCCCTACGCCCGCAAACAACATCGCCCAACCTGCGCCGTGGCGCAGCGCCGCTTGGGCATCCGCGCGCGCCAGCCCCATCGAGCTCAGCACTTCCAGCTTGCCCGCTGCAATGTGCTGACTGATCGCGGGCCAATCCAGTGCGCTGGTTTCGGGCAGCACTTCGGCCAGTTGATGGCTGATCCCCAGCAAGAGCACCAAACCCATCAGCGCAATATTCAGCGCCAGGGTGATCAGCCGCGCACTGAGGTCGATACCCGAGGCCATGCCGGCGCGATCCGCCGAGACCGAGCCGGTGGTGGTGTTGGTAGTCGGTGAGTTGGTCAGCGCCAAGCCCACGCCGGCCATCGCGCAACTGAACAGCACCAGCACGATGTTTGGATGCGCGGCGCCATTGGCGGCGGCCATGGCCAGAAAACCGCTGCCCATCACCCCCAGGCCCAGCGGGATGATGCGTGCGGCGCCGTAGCGCAGGGCCAGGCGTTCGGCCAGCGGCGGTACCAGCAAGGTGGGCAGGGTATAGGCGAGCAGGGCGCTGCCGGTGGTCAGGGTGTCGTAGCCCAGGCCCGCCTGGAAGTACAACGGCAGGTAGATCATGAACGGCCAGAAGCTGAAGTTCATGCCGATCGACCCCATCAACGCGCCGTTGAAGCGTTGGATGCGAAACACCGAAAAATCGAACATCGGATGGGCACTGCGCCGCTCAATCAAGCTGAACAGCAGCAGCGCTGCCAGCGACAGGCCGGCCCAGCCCAGCATGGCCGGTGCGCCAAAGCCATTCTCGGTGCCTTGGGTGATGAAATAAACCAACGCAAACACCGACAGCGTCAAGGTGAGCATGCCGGCGATATCGAGGCGATGGCTGGCCGGGTCGCGCGACTCCTGCACGCTGACATGCAGCAGCACCAGAGTCAGCAAGGTCAGCGGCACATGTACGAGAAACACCCAGCGCCAGTCCGCCACCGCCAGGATCAACGCCCCGACCATCGGCCCGAAGCCCAGGCCCAGGCCCGCGATCACGCCCCACACCGCAAAAGCCCGCGCCCGCGCCGCCGGTTCACGGAACTGGTGCGACAAAATCGCGAACTGGCAGATCATCATCGCCCCGGCGCCCATGCCCTGGACGAAACGCGCCGTGATCAGCAGGGACGCGTCTTCAGCCAGCCCGCAGGCCAGCGAGGCCAAGCCAAACAGCCACAGGCACAGCACCAGCATGCGTCGCCGGCCAAAGCGGTCGGCCAGCGTGCCGGCAGCCATCAGTACGCTGGTGCAGGCCAGGGTGTAGGCGTTCATGATCCATTGGGCATCCTGGAAACCCGTGCCCAATTGTTGTTCCAGCGTGGGCAGGATCACCGGCACGCTGGAGATTTCCAGGCCGAACATCAGCGCCACCAGGCACACGGCGGTGAGGGCGAGCGCGTTTCTGGCGGAGCTTGATGGGCTGACAGCCGATACAGCGACGGCGGGAGGCATGGGGTCTTCCTTTCGAGAGGTGGAGCGTGTCATTCTCGCGGGAAGTAGATTCTTTATTCGTGACAAATTTTCCTTCAATCAGGGAATCAAAGGCGACAATTACAGCATGGCCACCCCACGTTTTGATGGCGTTGAACTCTTTCTGCAGATCGTCGAGAGCGGCAACCTGACCGAAGCCGCCGAACGGCTGAACCTCACCCGTTCGGCCGTGGGCAAAGGCTTGGCGCGCCTCGAGGCGCGCCTGGGCACGTGCCTGTTGCAGCGTTCCACCCGCCGCCAGCGGTTGACTGAGGACGGGCAGGCTTATTACGAGCATTGCCTGCGCGCGCTGGCCGAGCTGGAAGCGGCCGAATCCGTGCTCGAAAGCGGTCGGCAGCAGCCTCGCGGGCGCTTGAGGGCGAGCTTGCCGCTGGCTTTCGGGCATCACTACGCGGCGCCGGCGTTGTGGGGCTTGCTGGACCGTTTTGCGCAGTTGGAGATTGATATTTCGTTTTCTGACCGGCTGATCGACGTGGCCCAGGAAGGCTTCGACCTGGCGGTGCGAATCGGCGCGTTACCCGACACTGACCGCTTGAGCGCCCGGCGCCTGGGCGAACAGGCCATCGGCCTGGCGGCGGCGCCGGCGTATTTGCGCCGCGTCGGTCGAATCGAGTGTCTCGAGGATTTGGCCGGGCACCGCGGCATTGCCTACCGCTGCAATGCGCCGCGCCTGGAGTGGGAACTCAATGATGCCCAAGGCCGCCCGCACCGTGCGCGGGTCGCCTCGCCGCTGATGATGGACGACCTCCAGGCCGTGGCCGATGCCGCCATCGCTGGCGTGGGCCTGGCCTGGTTGCCGAGCTGGCTGATCGCGCACTATGTGCTGCGCGGGCAGCTGGAAGCGGTACTGCCGAGCTACCGCGAGCAACCCGCGCCGATTCATGTGATCTGGCCCACCGCGGCGCACATGCCGGCCAAGACGCGCTGCGCCATCGACGCCCTGGTCGCGGGCACCCCGAGTTGCCTGGCGGGCAGCTAGATCTACGCCTTCGAGCAGGTGATTCATTCGTTCTCTTTTGCTTATGAGAATATTTATCATTAATATTGCGCTCTGATGAACCTGGCGCTCCCCGCATGAAAAGCAAAACCTCGCTTCCCGCCGCTTACCGCCTCGCTGTCACGTCACGCGCATTGGCCGCTGTGGTCGGCGGCTATCTGATGGCGTCTCTGGCCGCCGTCTGCCTGGCGCTGTGGCTGCCCACGTCCCGCGCCGACGCAGTGATCACCGGGATGATGAGTTCGTTTGTGTTCTACCTGTTGGCGGTGCTGTGGTGCTTTGCCTGCCGCACCGCATGGCGTGCCTGGTGTGGCGTGATGCTGCCGAGCGCGTTGTTCGCGACCCTGGCAGGTGTGGGTGTATGGATGGCACGCACATGAAAGAAGGATTCCGCCAGGCCATGGCCTGGTTGCACACTTGGGCCGGACTGATCTTTGGCTGGCTGCTGTTTGCGATTTTCCTGACGGGCACCTTGTCGTATTTCAAGGATGAAATCAGCCATTGGACCCAGCCCGAAGTGCAGGCCAGGCCGTTGGACGATGGGCGCAGCCTCGCGGTGGCCCAAGCCTACCTGCAGCAGCAGGCGCCCACCGCCGCGCGCTGGATTATCACCTTGCCGAACAGCCGCGACCCTGGCCTGTCGGTGATGTGGCAAGACAAGGTCGACCCGGGCAAGCGCGGCAACTTCATCCAGAAAGTCCTCGACCCGGTCAGCGGCCAAGCCGTGCAAGCCCGCGAAAGCATGGGCGGCGAGTTCTTCTATCGCTTCCACTTCCAGCTGCAAATGCCGTACCCCTGGGGCCGCTGGTTATCCACCTTCGCCGCGATGGTGATGTTGGTCGCGTTGATCACCGGCATCATCACCCACAAAAAAATCTTCAAGGACTTCTTCACCTTCCGCCCCCGCAAGGGCCAGCGCTCCTGGCTCGATGGGCATAACGCCGTGGGCGTGCTGGTGCTGCCGTTTCATTTGATGATCACCTACAGCAGCCTGGTGATCTTCATGAGCATGGTCATGCCGGCCCCGATCGTGGCCTCTTACGGCAACGACAGCCGGGCCTTCTTCAACGAGGTGTTCCCCGCCACCGACAACGCCCCGGCGCTGGGCCAGCCCGGCACATTGTTGCCGTTGCTGCCGATGTACGAACAGGCGCGGGCGCAGTGGGCGGGCGGGCATGTCGGGCGCTTGGTGGTGAATAACCCGAGTGATGCGAATGCCTCGGTCAATGTGGTCCGCGCCGGCGCCGACCGCGTGGTGCATGATTTCGGCAGCACCGTGTCGTTCAACGGCAGTACCGGCGAGCGGCTGCGGGTCAGCGCCGAGCAATCGCTGCCGGCGGCGATCGGTGGCAGTTTCTATGGCCTGCACATGGGCCGTTTCGCCGGCCCGGTGTTGCGCTGGCTGTACTTTATCTGTGGGCTGGCGGGCACCGCGATGATCGGCACCGGCCTGGTGATCTGGCTCGGCAAGCGCCAGCTCAAGCACGCCAAAACCGGCGGCATGCCGTTTGAGCTGCGCCTGGTCGAAGTGCTCAATATTGCCAGCATGTCCGGGTTGTTGATCGCCATCGCGGCGTTCTTCTGGGCCAACCGTTTGTTGCCGGTGAGCTTCGCCCAGCGCGCCGACTGGGAAGTGCAAATGTTCTTTATCGCGTGGGGCCTGAGCCTGTTGCACGCCATGCTGCGCCGAGGGCGCCAGGCCTGGGTCGAGCAACTGAGCGTTGGCGCGCTGTTGTTTGGCGCGATCCCTGCGCTCAACGCGCTGACCACCTCGCACCACTTGGGCGTGTCACTGGCGACGGGCGACTGGGCCATGGCCGGCTTCGACCTGACGTGCCTGGGCAGCGGGGTATTCCTCGCCTGGGCCGCCTGGAAGATGCACCACCGCACGGCGCCCCAGCCCAGGGCCGAACGGGCGCGCGCGCTCACTCTCAAACCGGAGGCGCATTGAATGCTGCTTGCATGGCTGATGTGCTACGTCGGGTTTACCGCACTGTGCCTGTCCACCGACCGTCACCATGGCGAACTGCTGCGCAGCAAGCCGTCGCCGCGCCGCCGCCTGGGGTTGCGCGCGGTCGGCGGGGGGTGCTTGACGCTATCGATCTGGCCAGCGGTGGCTGCCTCGGGGTGGGCCCAAGGCCTGGTGGAGTGGTGCGCGGTGTTGATGCTCAGCGCGCTGCTGCTGGTGCTGCTGTTGCCGTATTGGCCGAGGTTGGTCTTGAGCCTGGCGGGCGTCGGCCTGCTGGCCGGTCCCGTCGCAGCCTTTGCCACCCTGTGAGCCGCGCATGATGATCAGTACGCCACCGGAACCCCAGGACAGCCCGCACGCGGACGCGGCGGGTGGGCGCGCGCATTTCCTGCAGGTGTTTTTGTCCCAGCGTTCGCAGATGGAAGCGCTGGTCAGCCGGCGCGTGGGCTGTCGTGCCACTGCAGCCGACCTGGTGCAGGACTTGTTCCTGCGCTTCTGGCGCCGGCCGCTGGTGCAGGTCGAAGAACTCAGCACGTACCTGCTGCGCTGCGCCGGCAATATCGCCATCGACCACCTGCGCAGCGAAGGCGCGCGGGTGCGCAGCAACGAAGGCTGGTTGCCCGAGCAGCAGGACAATCAAGGCTCCGAACCCCAGGCTGCACTGGAGGCCGGCAACGACCTGCGCCACGTCGAGGCGGCCTTGCGCAGCTTGCCCGAGCGCACCCGCCAGATCTTCCTGCTCAACCGCATCCATGGCCGCAAATACGCGCAAATCGCCAAGGCCATGGGGCTGTCCCAAAGTGCCGTGGAAAAACATATGATGCGTGCCCTCGAAGCCTGCAAAGCCAGCCTTCGCGAGCCATTGCCTCCACGCACGCCAGGGAAAGCACCGTGAACGTCACTCCCACGCCCGACCAGCAACAGGCCGCACTGGCCTGGCTGAGCCTGTTGCACGACCAGCCCAGCAGCGGCGACCAGGCCACCTTCAGCCTTTGGCTGCGGGCTGATCCGGCACACGTCGAGGCCTATTCCCAGGCCCAGGTGCTATGGGAGTTGAGCGAAGTGCCGGCGCGTAAACTGGCGGACGAAGACGCGTTGGCCTTACAGGGCTACCTGAATGCGATGCACACCTCGCAGCGCTCACGGGCCATGCGCGGGGTGGGTGCCCTGGCCATAGCCGCGTGCCTGGTGTTGATGGTGTGCATGGGCGGCGGCTGGCAACCGTCGCGCTGGGTCGATGACCTGGGGGCGGACTACGTGACGGCGCCGGGCGAGGTGAAAACCGTGACCCTGGCCGATCAATCCCGCGTCACCCTGGATGCCGACAGCGCCATCGCCGTGGATTTCAGCCAGGGTGAGCGGCATGTCCAACTGCGGCGCGGCGCGGGCTTTTTCAGCGTGACTCACACCGGCGCGGCATTTGTGGTGGGCGCGGGCAGTGGTGAAACACGGGTGCTGGGCACGCAGTTCGAAGTGCGTCTGCAACCGGCGGGCGCGCAGGTGACAGTGTTGTCGGGGCGGGTTGGCGTCACGCCGGCCAAGCAGGGTGCGCAGCAAATTCTTACGGCGGGCCAGCAAATGAGCTACGCCGAGGGCGTGGCCGAGCCCCTGCACGCGGTCGACAGCGAATCACGCCTGGCCTGGCGCGACGGCTGGCTCAACTACTACAAGGCACCGCTGGCCGAGGTGATCGAGGATCTGCAGCGTTACTACCCTGGGCGCATCCTGCTGCTCAACGACGAAGTGGGCTCCCGGCGTGTCAGCGGCAGCTTCCCGAGCAACGATCCGCTAGCCGTGCTGAATGGCTTGCAAGCGGTGCTGGGGTTCGAGCAGCACACGCTGCTGGGGCGGCTGATCGTGGTGCGCTGATTACTTCAGCGCCGCCATGATCTTCTCGGGGCTGTAATCGCGAATCAACGTGCCATTCACGTCCACGAACGGAATCCCGCCGCCGCCCAACGCTTCATAGGCCTTGCGCGCCTGGGCGTCTTTTTCGATATCGAGCGCCTGGTACGGAATGCCTTTCTGGTCGAGGAAGCGGCGGATCTGTTTGCAGTAGCCACACCACTCGGTGGAGTAGAGCACCACGCGCGCCGAAGCCCGCGTTTGCTCCGGGACCACCTGGGACGGGTTGAACAGCCGTTCGACCTTGCCCCAGTTCTGGATCGCCACCACCACCAGCAACACCAGCAGGACTTTTTTAAGGACCCCGCCGAGCATCAGTTGCGGCGCTTGAGCTGGTCGGTCAGTTGGGTCGGCAGGCCCTTGATGATCAAGGTGCCGGCGGCTTCGTCGTACTCAATCTTGTCGCCCAGCAGGTGCGCTTCAAAGCTGATCGACAGCCCTTCGGCGCGCCCGGTGAAGCGGCGGAACTGGTTGAGGGTGCGTTTGTCGGCCGGGATCTCCGGCGACAGCCCATAGTCCTTGTTGCGGATGTGGTCATAAAACGCCTTAGGCCGATCTTCATCGATCAGACCCGACAGTTCTTCCAGGCCCATCGGCTCGCCGAGCTTGGCCTGGCTGCTGGCGTAGTCCACCAGGGTCTTGGTCTTTTCGCGGGCGGTTTCGTCCGGCAGGTCCTCGCTTTCAACGAAGTCGCTGAACGCCTTGAGCAGGGTGCGCGTTTCGCCCGGGCCGTCGACGCCTTCCTGGCAGCCGATGAAGTCGCGGAAGTACTCCGAGACTTTCTTGCCGTTCTTGCCCTTGATGAACGAGATGTACTGCTTGGACTGCTTGTTGTTCTGCCACTCGGACACGTTGATC
Source organism: Pseudomonas sp. K8 (assembly GCF_014889455.1). NCBI lineage: Bacteria > Pseudomonadati > Pseudomonadota > Gammaproteobacteria > Pseudomonadales > Pseudomonadaceae > Pseudomonas > Pseudomonas sp. K8. Next base: position 31,575 of record NZ_VJWO01000011.1, on the reverse strand, counting down.
CGCGCCGCCAGGTGCAACTGGCCCAGGTCCAGGTGGCGCGATGGCGTTACGTCCAGTTCGTCGGTGACCGCCACGCCTTCGCTGTGGTGCAGCAGGGCGATGGCCAGGTAGTCGGTCATGCCTTGCTGGTAGTGGGCAAACAGCACGTGGCCGCCGGTGGACAGGTTGGACTCTTCCATCAGCTTCTGCAGGTGTTCGACGGCGGTGCGGCTGAACGTGGTGAAATCCTGGCCCCCGTCGAAATACTCCTTCAACCAGCCGCTGAACGGGTGCGCGCCCGACTCGGCATGGAAGAAACCCCAGGCCTTGCCTTGTTTGGCGTTGTAGCTCTCGTTGAGGTCGGCAAGCATGTTCTCGATCGCGGCCGACTCGGCAAGTTCGGAGTCGCGGGCGTGGAGAACTGCGGGTGTGCCGTCGGGTTTTTTGTCGATCAGGTGGACGATGCAATGACGGATCGGCATAGGCTTCTCGGCTGGTTGATAGGGGAGCGGTTGGCCTCCCCGAAAAGTCGCCCAGTGTACCGCACCCATTGGCCAAGACGTGCTTCGAAGGTGTTTTGGAAGGCCTCTGACGGGCCATATGCCTTTTTTTCACGGTTTAGAGCGATAAAGCTGACCAAATGGGTAGGTAGAAGCGGATATTTCCCCGTCTCTGTGCTAGTTTTGCCCGGTCTTACGCCCAAGACTCGGCGTTAAGCGTGCATTCAGTATTTGTCAGGTCGAACCAATCCTCGTTTCAAGCATCTATAACCCCGATCTCCGAGGTTATAGCCGGGGATGCCAGGCCTTGACGGTCGGGCTCGACGGCTGACACTGCACTCTGCAATCCATATGAATTTGATAGGGAAGGAACACCACAATGGCTATTACTAAAGACCAACTGATCGCTGACCTGGCTGAAGCAGTAGACGCACCGAAAACCACCGTGCGCGCTCTGCTGGACCAACTGAGCCAAGTTGTTGCTGATCAGCTGGAAAACGGCGGCGAAATCACTCTGCCAGGCGTTGGCAAACTGAAAGTGACCGAGCGTCCTGCCCGTACTGGCCGTAACCCTTCGACTGGCGCTGCCATCGAAATCGCTGCCAAGAAAGTTATCAAGCTGGTTGTGGCCAAAGGCCTGACCGACGCTGTTAACAAGTAAGACGCAGCAAAAAAAACCGTGCGCCGGAGCGATCCGGGCACGGTTTTTTGTTGCCCGGGATTTAGGCTCAGTCTTTGCGCGCCCAGCGCTGGCGCCATACCTGCTGCTCGGACGGGGTCTGGAAGGTCCAGGCGACAAAGCGGCTCTGTTTCTGGCCCTGGGACATTTCCACCACCTGGCTTTGCAGCACGCCGGCTTTTCTCAGCGCGGTCTCGATCGCGGGCAGGTTCGAGGCTTTCGACACCAGGGTGCTGAACCACAACACCTTGTGGGCAAAGTGCGCGCTCTCGGCGATCAATTGCGTCACGAAGCGCGCTTCACCGCCTTCACACCACAGTTCGGCCGATTGGCCGCCGAAGTTCAGCACCGGCAACTTGCGTTTTGGGTCAGCCTTGCCCAGGGCGCGCCATTTGCGTTCGCTGCCTTTGGTGGCTTCGTCCATGGACGCATGGAACGGCGGGTTGCACATGGTCAGGTCAAAGCGCTCGCCCGGTTCCAGCAGGCCCAGCAGGATCTGTTTGGGGTTGCTTTGCTGGCGAAGCTGGATCGCCTTGTTCAGGCCGTTGGACTGCACGATGGCCTTGGCGGCGGCGACGGCAGTAGGGTCGACTTCCGAGCCGAGGAAGTGCCAGCGGTATTCGCTGTAGCCGATCAGCGGGTAGACGCAGTTGGCGCCCATGCCGATGTCCAGCACCTTGACCGGCGCGCCGCGGGGAATTTCGCCGTCATTGACGCTGGCCAGCAGGTCGGCGAGGAAGTGGACGTAGTCGGCACGCCCCGGCACCGGCGGGCACAGGTAATCCGCCGGGATGTCCCAATGCTGCACGCCATAGAAGGACTTCAACAGCGCCCGGTTGAACACGCGCACGGCGTCCGGGCTGGCGAAGTCGATGCTTTCCTTGCCGTAGGGGTTGATGATCACGAATTGCGCCAGTTCCGGCGTGGTCTTGATCAGCGCCGGGAAGTCGTAACGGCCCTGGTGGCGGTTGCGCGGGTGCAGGCTGGCCTCTTTGCGCGGCACGACGGGTTTGGCCGTGGTGGCGGTCTTGGGCTTCTTGCGCGGAGGTTTCGGTGTGCTGGGGGCGGTCATGTTGATTCTGGTGTTGGCTCAAAGTGGTGGGCATTGTCACACATCCTGAGGTCAACTCGATCAAATGTGGAAGGGAGCAAGCCCCCTCCCACATTGATCGGGTTTGCAAAGGAAAAAAAAGAGACCCGCAGGTCTCTTTTTTCACACGGCTAGCCCTTACAGGCTGGAAATCCGCGCATGTTGCTCCGCCAGCTTGCCCAGGGCCTGTTCGGCCTCGGCCAGTTTGGCGCGTTCTTTGTCGATTACTTCAGCCGGTGCCTTGTCGACGAATGCCGCGTTGGACAGCTTGCCGCCGACCCGCTGCACTTCGCCTTGCAGGCGTGCAATTTCCTTGTCGAGACGGGCCAGTTCTGCGCCTTTGTCGATCAGGCCGGCCATCGGCACCAGCACTTCCATGTCGCCGACCAGTGCGGTCGCCGACAGTGGCGCTTCGGCGTCATCCGCCAATACGGTGATCGATTCGAGCTTGGCCAGCTTCTTGAGCAGCGCATCGTTCTCGCTGAGACGACGCTGGTCTTCGGCGCTGGCGTTCTTCACGAACACCGCCAGTGGCTTGCCCGGGCCGATGTTCATCTCGGCGCGGATGTTGCGCGTGCCGAGCATCAGGGTCTTGAGCCATTCGATATCGCTTTCGGCAGCCTCATCAATGCGGGCTTCGTTGGCCACCGGCCAAGGTTGCAGCATGATGGTCTTGCCTTGGATACCGGCCAGCGGCGCGAGGCGCTGCCAGATTTCTTCGGTGATGAACGGCATGAATGGGTGCGCCAGGCGCAGTGCCACTTCGAGGACGCGCACCAGGGTGCGACGGGTGCCGCGCTGACGTTCGATCGGCGCGTTCTCGTCCCACAGCACCGGCTTGGACAGTTCCAGGTACCAGTCGCAATACTGGTTCCAGATGAACTCGTACAAGGCCTGTGCAGCCAGGTCGAAACGGAACTGGTCGAGTTGGCGGGTCACTTCGGCTTCGGTACGCTGCAGTTGCGAGATGATCCAGCGGTCGGCCAGGGTCAGTTCGACTTCTTCGCCGTTCTGCCCGCAGTCTTCGCCTTTATCCAGGACGTAGCGCGCCGCGTTCCAGATCTTGTTGCAGAAGTTGCGATAGCCTTCGACGCGGCCCATGTCGAACTTGATGTCGCGACCGGTGGACGCCAGCGAGCAGAAGGTGAAGCGCAGGGCGTCGGTGCCGTAGCTGGCGATGCCGTCGGCGAACTCGTCGCGGGTCTGCTTCTCGATCTTCTTCGCCAGTTTCGGCTGCATCAGGCCCGAGGTGCGTTTCTGCACCAGGGTTTCCAGGTCGATGCCGTCGATGATGTCCAGCGGGTCCAGAACGTTGCCCTTGGACTTGGACATCTTCTGGCCCTGGCCATCACGCACCAGGCCATGGACGTACACGGTCTTGAACGGTACTTGCGGCGTGCCGTCTTCGTTCTTCACCAGGTGCATGGTCAGCATGATCATCCGGGCAACCCAGAAGAAAATGATGTCGAAGCCGGTGACCAGCACGTCGGTGGAGTGGAATGTCTTCAGGAACTCGGTCTGCTGCGGCCAGCCCAGGGTAGAGAAGGTCCACAGGCCCGAGCTGAACCAGGTGTCCAGTACGTCATTGTCCTGCTGCAGCGCTACGTCCGGGCCGAGGTTGTGCTTGGCGCGCACTTCGGCTTCGTCGCGGCCGACATAGACCTTGCCCGACTCGTCGTACCAGGCCGGAATGCGGTGGCCCCACCATAGCTGACGGCTGATGCACCAGTCCTGGATGTCGCGCATCCACGAGAAGTACATGTTTTCATACTGTTTAGGCACGAACTGGATGCGGCCATCTTCCACGGCTGCAATCGCAGGCTCGGCCAGCGGCTTGGTAGACACGTACCACTGGTCGGTCAGCCACGGTTCGATGATGGTGCCGGAGCGGTCGCCCTTCGGCACTTTCAGGTTGTGGTCGTCGACGCTGACCAGCAGGCCGGCGGCGTCGAAGGCGGCAACGATCTGCTTGCGCGCTTCGAAACGGTCGAGGCCGACGTATTCGGCCGGGATCTTGCCGTCGATGCTCTCGTTCAGCGTGCCGTCCAGATTGAAGACCTGGCAGGCCGGCAGTACGGCAGCATTCTTGTCGAAGATGTTCAGCAGCGGCAGGTTGTGGCGCTTGCCGACTTCGTAGTCGTTGAAATCGTGGGCCGGGGTGATTTTCACGCAGCCGGTGCCGAATTCGGGGTCGCAGTAGTCGTCGGCGATGATCGGGATGCGGCGGCCGACCAGCGGCAGCTCGACGAACTTGCCGATCAGGGCCTGATAGCGCTCATCGTTCGGGTTCACGGCCACGGCGGCATCGCCGAGCATGGTTTCCGGACGGGTGGTGGCGACGATCAGGTAGTCGTGGCCTTCAGCGGTCTTGGCGCCGTCAGCCAGCGGGTACTTGAGGTTCCACAGGAAGCCTTTCTCGTCGTGGTTTTCCACTTCGAGGTCGGAAATCGCCGTGTGCAGCTTGGTGTCCCAGTTGACCAGGCGCTTGCCGCGGTAGATCAGGCCGTCTTCATGCAGGCGCACGAAGGCTTCTTTCACGGCTTCCGACAGGCCGTCGTCCATGGTGAAGCGCTCGCGGCTCCAGTCGACGGACGAACCCAGGCGACGGATCTGACGGCTGATGTTGCCGCCGGACTGATCCTTCCATTCCCAGACTTTCTCCAGGAATTTCTCGCGGCCCAGGTCGTGACGGCTCTGGCCGGTGGCTTCGAGTTGGCGCTCCACCAGCATCTGCGTGGCGATACCGGCGTGGTCGGTGCCCGGTTGCCACAGGGTGTTGCGGCCCTGCATGCGGCGGAAACGGATCAACGCATCCATGATCGCATTGTTGAAGCCATGGCCCATGTGCAGGCTGCCAGTGACGTTCGGTGGCGGAATCATAATGGTGTAGGAATCGCCCGCGCCTTGCGGAGCGAAATAATTCTCGGACTCCCAGGTCTGGTACCAGGAAGTTTCAATAGCGTGCGGCTGGTAGGTCTTATCCATGCGCGGCGGGACCCTAGTTGGCATTAATTCAGGAAAGCCGGCAAGTATAACGGGGGATAGGGGCGAGGGGTAGGAGCGAGCTTGCTCGCGAAAACCTGAAGGGCCGCGCGTTCATTCAGGATGTCCGCGCCATCATTGACGATTTTCGCGAGCAAGCTCGCTCCTACAGGGGCGCTAATTCTGGTACTGGCTGAGCAACCGCTCCATCCGCGCATCCATCCGGCGCTTGATCTCGGTTTCGATATGCGGGGCGAAGTCGTCGATCACGTCTTGCATGATCAGTTGCGCGGCGGCGCGCAGTTCGTTGTCCAGGTGCAGCAGCAAGGCATCCGGGGTTTTTTCGGCAGGCGCGGCAGCGGGTGCCGCTTCGACAACCGGTGGGGCCGGCGCAGGTTGCGGTTCGAGCGGTTCAACCGGCTTGGCGCCGACCATGTCGAACAACAAGGGGATCTGCACGTCGCCATTGACGGTTTCTGTCAATAACGGCGGTTGAAGGTTGTCATCACCCAGCAACTGACGGATCGACTCCAGGTCGTCCAACAGGTGGCCGTCTTTTTTTATCGTGTTCGGGGTGTCCATCATGCACTCAAAGTCGTTGTAGCCGGTGATCCTGCAAAGGATAGCCCTGTTCGCGATAGAAACGGAAACTCTCCCGCGCGGCCTGACGAATAGCCGGATCTTCCACCACCACTTCCGCCACACGGGCGAACGCCTTGGCAAAGGCCGGGACTTTCAGGTCGAGGTTGACCAGCAGGTCATGGTGATCGCCGCAGCTGTCGCCCACGCCCAGGACCACCTGGCCGTCGGGTTCAGCTTCTGCGGGGCCGTGGGGCACGAAACTTTCGCCCTTGAAGCGCCACAGGCGTGCGTCGAGCTCGTCGCGTTGGGCGGCATCGCTGCAATGCAGGTAGATGCGGTGGCCCATGCGCCAGGCTTTTTCGGTGAGTTTGCAGGCAAAGTCCAGGCGCGCGAGCGGATCGGCGCTGGGCAGTATATAGAAGTCAACTTGGGTCATTGCGGTTCCTGGAGCCCGAGGCGGCGGTAACGCCGCCCCGGAGTCACGGTTTTCAGGCCTTGGCGCGATCCAGCAGGTACTGGGTCAGCAGAGGCACCGGACGGCCGGTAGCGCCCTTGTCCTTGCCGCCGCTGGTCCAGGCGGTGCCGGCGATGTCCAGGTGCGCCCAGTTGAAGTTCTTGGCGAACCGCGACAGGAAGCAGGCTGCAGTGATGGTGCCGGCTTTCGGGCCGCCGATGTTGGCGATGTCGGCGAATGGGCTGTCCAGCTGTTCCTGGTACTCATCGAACAGCGGCAGTTGCCAGGCGCGGTCGTCGGCGGCCTTGCCGGCGCTGAGCAGTTGCTCGATCAACTCGTCGTTGTTGCCCAGCAGGCCCGAAGTGTGGGAGCCGAGGGCGACGATGCAGGCACCGGTCAGGGTGGCGATGTCGATCACCGCCTGTGGCTTGAAGCGTTCGGCGTAGGTCAGCGCATCGCACAGCACCAGGCGGCCTTCGGCGTCGGTGTTGAGGATTTCGACGGTCTGGCCGCTCAGGGTGGTGACGATATCGCCCGGACGGGCCGCGCCGCCGCTCGGCATGTTCTCGGCGCAGGCCAGGATGCACACCAGGTTGATCGGCAGCTTGAGCTCCAGCACCGCGCGCAGGGTGCCGAACACGCTGGCGGCGCCGCCCATGTCGTACTTCATCTCATCCATGCCCAGGCCCGGCTTGAGGCTGATGCCGCCGGTGTCGAAGGTGATGCCTTTACCGACCAGGGCGTAAGGCTTCTCGGCCTTCTTGCCGCCGTTGTATTGCATCACGATCAGGCGTGGCGGCTGGTCGCTGCCCTGGCCGACCGCATAGAACGAGCCCATGCCCAGTTCCTTGATCTTCTTCTCATCCAGCACTTCGACTTTCAGGCTTTTGAATTCCTTGCCCAGCGCCTTGGCCTGCTCGCCCAGGTAGGTCGGGTGGCAGATGTTCGGCGGCAGGTTGCCGAGGTCGCGGGTGAACGACATGCCGGCGGCGATGGCCTGGGCGTGGCTCACGGCGCGTTCGACTTCGGCCTGGGCGGCCTTGATGGTCAGCAGGGTGACTTTCTTCAAAGCACGCGGTTCGGCTTTCTGGCTCTTGAACTGGTCGAAGATGTAGCCGCCGTCGAGCAGGCTTTCGGCCAGCAGGCGGGTCTTGCCGTAGCTGTCACGGCCCTTGACCACGATTTCATCGAGTGCCAGCGTCGCGTCGCTGCCGCCCAGGCCCTTGAGGGTGGTGAGAATGCCGCTGATGATCTTGCGGAACGGGCGGTCGCCGAGTTCGGCGTCCTTGCCCACGCCCACCAGCAATACGCGCTCGGCCTTCAGGTTCGGCAGGCTTTGCAGCAGCAGGCTCTGGCCGACCTTGCCGGCCAGGTCGCCGCGCTTGAGGACCGCGCTGATGGCGCCGCCGCTCAGTTCGTCGAGTTGTTTGGCCGCAACGCCGAGCTTGCGGCCTTCGCCGACAGCGACCACGAGGGTGGCGGTTTTCAACGTTTCGGGGCTAACGCTTTTTACAACCAATTCCATGTTCGGGTCCCTTATAAAGGTCTGTGAGCCTGGAGTCTGTGTGCTCCGGCTTTTAAAGCCTGGCAGCCGTGTAAACCGCCAGCGACAAAGGCCGCAGTTTGAACCTCGGCGGCGGAGCCTGACAACCCTTGCCGCAGGCTTTGTGTACGCGCATGAGTAAGCTCCGTGACAGGCGCGGTCAATCACAGGATAATGCGCAATCTTTTTAGCCGGCCTGTTTAAACGGGCCGACTCGTTATGCTTGCTTGTTTGGCCGCCTTAGCCTGACAACCCTGGAGTGTCTGGTTTGATTGTCTTCCGTTATCTGTCCCGCGAAGTCCTGTTGACCCTGAGTGCCGTGAGCGCGGTATTGCTGGTCATCATCATGAGTGGTCGTTTCGTCAAATACCTGGCCCAGGCTGCTTCCGGTGCTCTGGACCCCGGCTCACTGTTCCTGATCATGGGCTTTCGTCTGCCGGGCTTTTTGCAACTGATCCTGCCGTTGGGCCTGTTCCTCGGGATTCTGCTGGCCTATGGCCGGCTGTACCTTGAAAGCGAAATGACCGTGCTCTCGGCCACCGGCATGAGCCAGCAACGCCTGCTGGGCATGACCATGATCCCGGCCGCCGGCGTGGCGCTGATCGTCGCCTGGCTGAGCCTGAGCCTGGCCCCCCAGGGCGCCATGCAGTTCGAACTGGTGCTGAACAAACAGGACGCCATGACCGAGTTCGACACCCTCGAACCGGGCCGCTTCCAGGCACTCAGTGACGGTACACGGGTGACCTACACCGAAACCCTCACTGACGACCGCGCCAACCTCGGCGGGGTGTTCATCTCCGAGAAACGCCTGGGGCAGGACAAGAAAGACCGTGGCATCTCCGTCCTGGTCGCCGATTCCGGGCGCCAGGAAGTGCGCCCCGACGGCAGCCGATACCTGATCCTGGAAAACGGCTATCGCTATGACGGCAGCCCCGGCCAGGCCGATTACCGCGCCATCAAGTACGACACCTATGGCGTGATGCTCGCCCGCCCGGACATCAGCAACGAGGTCACCGACCGCGATGCGATCCCGACCCAGGCGCTGTTGGGCAGCACGGAGTTGCGCTCCATCGCCGAGCTGCAATGGCGTATTTCCCTGCCGTTGCTGGTGTTCATCGTGACCCTGATGGCCGTGCCGTTGTCCCGCGTCAACCCGCGCCAGGGCCGCTTCCTCAAGCTGCTGCCGGCGATCCTGCTGTACATGGCCTACCTGACCATCCTGATCTCCGCCCGTGGCTCCCTGGAAAAGGGCAAGCTGTCACCGACCCTGGGCCTGTGGTGGGTACACGGGATCTTCCTGATGATCGGCCTCGGGCTGCTCTATTGGGAACCTATCCGTCTGAAAATGAAGAGCCGTCTTGGCCAGAAGGAGTTGGCTCGTGGCTAAGCTCGATCGCTACATTGGTAGCAGCGTACTGATCGCCATCCTGGCGGTGTTGGGCATCATTCTAGGGTTGGCGTCGTTGTTCGCCTTTATCGATGAAGTGGGTAACGTCACCGACACGTATACCGTGTGGGACGTGCTGAGCTACGTGGCATTGACCGCGCCGCGTCGTCTCTACGACATGATGCCGATGGCTGCGCTGATCGGCTGCCTGATCGGCCTCGGCAGCCTGGCCAGCAACAGCGAGCTGACGATCATGCGTGCGGCCGGGGTTTCCATCGGCCGTATCGTCTGGGCCGTCATGAAACCGATGCTGTTGCTGATGGCGTGCAGCGTGCTGATCGGCGAGTACGTGGCGCCACCGTCCGAAGCCACTGCCCAGGCCAATCGTGCCCTGGCCCAGGGTTCGGGCGATGCGCAAAGCGCCAGGCACGGCCTGTGGCACCGTCAGGGTGATGAATTCATCCACATCAACGCCGTGCAGCCCGACGGCCTGCTGATTGGTGTGACGCGCTACACGTTCGACAAAGAACGCCACATGTTGTCCTCCAGTTTCGCCAAGCGCGCCCAATACAGCGCCGAGCAATGGCAACTGACCGACGTCACCACCACCTACTTCCGCAATGTCGGCCAGGGCACCAAGGCCAGCACCGAAGTGATCAATGTGCCGACCGAGCAATGGGACATCGCCCTGAAGCCGGAACTGCTCAATACGGTAGTGATGATCCCGGAAAGCCTGCCGATCTCCGGGCTGTGGAGCTATATCCACTACCTCAAGGACCAGGGACTGAGCAACGGTCGCTACTGGCTGGCGTTCTGGGTCAAGGTGCTGCAGCCGGTGGTCACCGCCGCGCTGGTGCTGATGGCGATCTCATTCATCTTCGGCCCGTTGCGCTCCGTGACCCTCGGTCAGCGGGTCTTTACCGGCGTGCTGGTGGGCTTTGCCTTCCGTATTGCCCAGGATTTGCTTGGCCCGTCGAGCCTGGTGTTCGGCTTCTCGCCGCTGTTTGCGGTGCTGGTGCCGACCGCGATCTGCGCCCTGGCCGGGTTCTGGCTGCTGCGCCGCGCCGGGTGAGCCTGCGCTTATGAGCAAAAAATGCCCCGTTCGAGAGATCGGGGCATTTTTGTTCTGGTCAGCAAAGATGACGTCCTGCCCGAGCATCAGGTACAATTCCCGGCTATTTTTCAGCGGGCAGTCTGCCTGCAGCCTTTTTGAGTGTTGATCCGTGAGTGATTTGAGTCATATCCGCAATTTCTCCATCATCGCCCACATTGACCATGGCAAGTCGACGCTGGCCGATCGATTCATCCAGATGTGCGGCGGCCTTGCCGAGCGTGAAATGGAAGCCCAGGTACTGGACTCCATGGACCTCGAGCGCGAGCGCGGGATCACCATCAAGGCCCACAGCGTGACTCTGTACTACACCGCCAAAGACGGTATCAAGTACCAGCTGAACTTCATCGACACCCCCGGCCACGTCGACTTCACCTATGAAGTCAGCCGTTCCCTGGCGGCCTGCGAAGGCGCGCTGCTGGTGGTGGACGCGGGGCAGGGCGTCGAAGCCCAGTCCGTGGCCAACTGCTACACCGCCATCGAGCAAGGCCTGGAAGTCATGCCGGTGCTGAACAAGATCGACCTGCCGCAGGCCGATCCGGACCGCGTGAAGGAAGAAATCGAAAAAATCATCGGCATTGACGCCACCGACGCCGTCGAGTGCAGCGCCAAGACAGGCCTGGGCGTCGACGAAGTGCTCGAGCGCCTGGTCAAGACCATCCCCGCGCCTACCGGCAACATCGAAGATCCGCTGCAGGCGTTGATCATCGACTCCTGGTTCGACAACTACCTGGGGGTTGTCTCCCTGGTGCGCGTGCGCCATGGCCGTGTGAAGAAAGGCGACAAGATCCTGGTCAAGTCCACCGGCAAGATCCACCTGGTGGACAGCGTCGGTGTGTTCAACCCGAAACATACTGCCACCGTTGATCTGAAAGCCGGTGAAGTCGGCTTCATCATCGCCGGCATCAAGGACATCCACGGCGCGCCGGTGGGTGACACCCTGACCTTGAGCAGCACCCCTGACGTCGACGTGCTGCCGGGCTTCAAACGCATCCAGCCGCAGGTCTACGCCGGCCTGTTCCCGGTCAGTTCCGACGACTTCGAAGACTTCCGCGAAGCCCTGCAGAAGCTGACCCTCAACGACTCGTCGTTGCAGTACACCCCGGAAAGCTCCGACGCCCTGGGCTTCGGCTTCCGTTGCGGCTTCCTCGGCATGCTGCACATGGAGATCATCCAGGAGCGCCTTGAGCGCGAATACGACCTGGACCTGATCACCACCGCGCCAACCGTTATTTTTGAGCTGTTGCTGAAAAACGGTGAAACGATTTACGTCGACAACCCGTCCAAGCTCCCGGACCTGTCTTCCATCGAAGACATGCGTGAGCCGATCGTGCGCGCCAATATTCTTGTGCCGCAGGAGCACCTGGGCAACGTCATTACCCTGTGTATCGAGAAGCGCGGCATCCAGCACGACATGCTGTTCCTCGGAACCCAGGTACAAGTGACCTACGATTTGCCGATGAACGAAGTGGTCCTGGACTTCTTCGACCGTCTCAAATCCACCAGTCGCGGCTATGCTTCGCTGGATTACCATTTCGATCGTTACCAATCGGCTAATCTGGTGAAACTGGATGTGTTGATCAACGGCGACAAGGTCGATGCCCTGGCACTGATCGTGCACAAGGACAACGCGCACTACAAAGGTCGACAGTTGACCGAGAAGATGAAAGAACTGATTCCGCGCCAGATGTTCGACGTCGCGATCCAGGCCGCCATCGGCGGGCAGATCATTGCGCGGACTTCCGTCAAGGCACTCAGAAAGAACGTACTGGCCAAATGCTACGGTGGCGACGTCAGCCGTAAGCGCAAGCTGCTTGAGAAGCAAAAGGCCGGTAAAAAACGCATGAAGCAAGTGGGCAACGTGGAAATTCCACAAGAAGCCTTCCTTGCGGTGCTCAGGTTGGATAGTTAGGTCCTATGTCGCTAAATTTCCCGCTGTTGCTGGTCATCGCCGTTGCCGTTTGCGGACTCCTGGCGTTGCTCGATCTGGTGTTCTTCGCCCCGCGTCGGCGGGCGGCTATCGCGTCCTATCAGGGCAGCGTCAGCCAGCCCGATGTCGTGGTGATCGAGAAGCTGAACAAAGAGCCTTTGCTGGTTGAATACGGCAAATCGTTCTTTCCGGTGCTGTTCATCGTGCTGGTACTGCGTTCGTTCCTGGTGGAGCCGTTCCAGATTCCGTCGGGGTCGATGAAACCGACCCTGGACGTGGGCGACTTCATCCTGGTGAACAAGTTTTCCTACGGGATCCGCTTGCCGGTGATCGACAAGAAAGTCATCGAGATCGGTGACCCGCAGCGCGGCGATGTGATGGTGTTCCGCTACCCGAGCGATCCGAACGTCAACTACATCAAGCGTGTGGTCGGCCTGCCGGGTGACGTGATTCGCTACACCAGCGACAAGCGGCTGTTGATCAACGGTGAGTCGGTGGCCGAGAAGCTGCTGGGCACCGAGCCGAACACCCTGGGCAGTGCCGAGCTGTATCAGGAAAAACTCGGTGCGGTGGAGCACGAAATCCGCAAGGAAATGAGTCGCTACCGCGCAATGCCCGATGGCGAATGGAAAGTGCCGGCCGGGCACTACTTCATGATGGGCGACAACCGCGACAACTCCAACGACAGCCGCTATTGGGATGACCCCACCATTCCCAAGGAACTGCTGGGCATGGTTCCCGACCAGAATATCGTCGGCAAGGCCTTCGCGGTCTGGATGAGCTGGCCGGAACCCAAGCTCAGCCACCTGCCGAACTTCTCGCGGGTCGGGCTGATCAAGTAATACAGACGGCGCTGTGATCACAGCGCCGAATGCTTTTCTGGGGCTGGGACAATTTCCGGCCTCATGCAGCACCAATCAGGATTTGAATTTGAACACTGCGTCAATCGTCGATGGCCGCCGGTGCCACCAAACAGATATGGGTAAACCGTGAGCGTTTCTCTAAGCCGTCTCGAGCACCTGCTCGGCTACACCTTCAAGGACCAGGAACTGATGGTCCTTGCCCTCACACACCGCAGTTTTGCTGGGCGTAACAACGAACGCCTGGAATTCCTCGGTGACGCCATCCTCAATTTCGTTGCCGGTGAAGCGCTCTTCGAACGCTTCCCGCAAGCCCGTGAAGGCCAGTTGTCGCGCTTGCGTGCGCGGCTGGTGAAGGGCGAGACCCTGGCCGTGCTGGCCCGTGGTTTTGGCCTGGGCGAGTACCTGCGCCTGGGCTCCGGTGAGTTGAAAAGCGGCGGTTTCCGTCGCGAGTCGATCCTGGCCGACGCCCTTGAAGCGCTGATCGGCGCCATCTATCTGGATGCGGGCATGGAAGCGGCCAAGGCGCGCGTCACCGCCTGGCTGACGTCCGAGATCGAAACCCTGACCCTGGTCGATACCAACAAAGATCCCAAGACCCGCCTGCAGGAATTCCTGCAGTCCCGCGGGTGCGAACTGCCACGCTACGAAGTGGTGGATATCCAGGGTGAGCCCCATTGCCGCGTCTTTTTCGTGGAATGTGAAATCACCTTATTGAATGAAAAAAGCCGAGGTCAGGGTGTGAGCCGTCGTATTGCCGAACAGGTAGCGGCCGCTGCAGCACTGATTGCCCTGGGCGTGGAGAATGGCCATGACTGATTCAACCGCAACACGCTGTGGCTATGTCGCCATCGTCGGCCGTCCCAACGTGGGCAAGTCCACGCTGCTCAACCACATCCTCGGCCAGAAGCTTGCGATCACCTCACGCAAGCCGCAGACCACCCGCCACAACATGCTGGGCATCAAGACCGAAGGCGCCGTACAAGCGGTCTACGTCGACACCCCGGGCATGCACAAAGGCGGCGAGAAAGCCCTGAACCGCTACATGAACAAGACCGCCTCGGCCGCGTTGAAAGACGTCGACGTGGTGATCTTCGTGGTCGACCGCACCAAGTGGACCGACGAAGACCAGATGGTTCTCGAACGTGTGCAATATGTCACCGGCCCGTTGATCGTCGCGCTGAACAAGACCGACCGCATCGAAGACAAAGCCGAGCTGATGCCGCACCTGAGCTGGCTGCAGGAACAACTGCCGAATGCCCAGATCATGCCGATCTCGGCCCAGCACGGGCACAACCTCGAAGCCCTGGAGCGCGTGATCGCCGGCTACCTGCCGGAGAACGAGCACTTCTTCCCGGAAGACCAGATCACCGACCGCAGCAGCCGTTTCCTCGCCGCCGAACTGGTACGCGAGAAAATCATGCGCCAGATGGGCGCCGAGCTGCCGTACCAGATCACCGTCGAAATCGAAGAGTTCAAGCAGCAGGGCAAAACCCTGCATATCCATGCGCTGATCCTCGTCGAACGTGACGGCCAGAAGAAAATCATCATTGGCGACAAGGGCGAGCGCATCAAGCGCATCGGCACCGAAGCGCGCAAGGACATGGAATTGCTGTTCGATTCCAAGATCATGCTGAACCTGTGGGTGAAGGTGAAGGGTGGCTGGTCCGATGATGAGCGCGCATTGCGCTCCCTGGGTTACGGCGACCTGTAAGAACACCGCAGGGCAAAAAATGTGGGAGGGGGCTTGCCCCCGATAGCAGAGTGTCAGTCACTAAATATTTTGACTGAGCCACCGCCATCGGGGGCAAGCCCCCTCCCACATTAGGTTTGTGTCGTTTTCACTAGTGCATTCCAGCAACGAGAACCCATGTCCTCAACCCCGCCTCCCAGCCAGCCCGCCTACGTGCTGCACAGCCGCGCCTACCGCGAGACCAGCGCCTTGGTGGACTTCCTCACGCCCCAAGGTCGCCTGCGCGCGGTGTTGCGCAGTGCGCGGGGCAAGGCGGGCACTTTGGCGCGGCCATTCGTGGCGCTGGACGTGGAGTTTCGTGGCAAGGGCGAGCTGAAAAACGTCGGCCGCCTGGAAAGCGTCGGCAACTCTGCCTGGCTCAATGGCGAAGCGCTGTTCAGTGGCCTCTATCTCAATGAATTGCTGATCCGCCTGCTGCCGGCCGAAGACCCGCATCCCGCGGTCTTCGATCACTATGCCGCGACGCTGCTGGCCCTGGCCGAAGGCCGCCCGCTGGAGCCGCTGTTGCGCGCGTTCGAATGGCGCCTGCTCGACGACCTCGGCTATGGCTTCGAACTGAGTAACGACCTGCATGGCGAACCCATTGCCGCCGACGGCATGTATCGTCTGCAGGTCGACGCCGGCCTGGAGCGTGTGTACCTGCTGCAACCCGGCCTGTTCCAGGGCACCGAGCTGCTGGCCATGAGCGAGGCCGACTGGAGCGCCCCCGGCGCCTTGTCCGCCGCCAAGCGCCTGATGCGCCAGGCCCTGGCCGTGCATCTGGGCGGGCGGCCGCTGGTCAGTCGCGAGTTGTTTCGAAAGCCCTGACAACCCCGTGTATGCTGTGCAGCGTTTCTTTCCCCTTTTCAGGAGCGCTTCCGTGACCACCAGCAATCGCATTCTTCTCGGCGTCAATATCGACCACGTCGCCACGCTGCGCCAGGCCCGGGGCACCCGTTACCCAGACCCGGTCAAAGCCGCGCTGGACGCCGAAGAAGCGGGCGCCGACGGCATCACCGTACACCTGCGCGAAGACCGCCGTCACATCCAGGAGCGCGACGTGCTGCTGCTCAAGGACGTGCTGCAAACCCGCATGAACTTCGAAATGGGCGTCACCGAAGAAATGATGGCGTTCGCCGAGCGCATCCGTCCGGCGCATATCTGCCTGGTGCCGGAGACCCGTCAGGAGCTGACCACCGAAGGCGGCCTCGACGTGGCCGGCCAGGAAGCGCGGATCAAGGCTGCGGTGGAGCGTCTGTCGCAGATCGGCAGCGAAGTCTCGCTGTTCATCGACGCCGACGAGCGCCAGATCGAAGCCGCGCACCGGGTCGGTGCGCCGGCCATCGAATTGCACACCGGGCGTTATGCCGATGCGACCACGCCGAGCGAAGTCGCCGCCGAGTTGCAGCGCATTATCGACGGCGTGGCCCAAGGTCTGCGTGAAGGCCTGATCGTCAACGCCGGCCATGGCCTGCATTACCACAACGTCGAAGCCGTGGCGGCGATCAAGGGCATCAACGAGCTGAACATCGGCCATGCGCTGGTGGCGCATGCGCTGTTCGTCGGTTTCAAAGGTGCGGTCGCCGAGATGAAGGCCCTGATCCTGGCCGCTGCCAAACACTAAAAGCAATGAAAATCCAATGTGGGAGGGGGCTTGCCCCCGATAGCGATGTGTCAGTCAACTCATCTATAGCTGACCCACCGCAATCGGGAGCAAGTCGAATCGTCGCACCGCCCCTCCCACATCAGTCCTCAGTGTTTTTGGCATGCGGCAATGCGAAGTCTTACTGTTTAGCCGTCGCAGGTGTATCGTATCTGCCCTTTGCAGGCCCCCGGCCGGCAGCAGATACGTGAGGTTGTTGTGTCCCGATCCTTTTCCCGTCGACAAATCCTGGGTGGTCTTGCCGGCTTGGCCGTAGTGGGCGTCGGTGCCGGTGGCGGCTACCGCTACTGGCTGGGGAAAGTCGCCGAGGCCGAGGCGGGACACGACTACGAACTGATCGCCGCGCCCCTCGATGTGGAACTGGTGCCGGGGCACAAGACCCAAGCCTGGGCGTTCGGCCCGTCGGCCCCCGGCACCGAGCTGCGCGTGCGCCAGGGCGAATGGCTGCGGGTGCGTTTCATCAACCACCTGCCGGTCGCCACCACCATCCATTGGCATGGCATCCGCCTGCCGCTGGAAATGGACGGCGTGCCCTACGTCTCGCAATTGCCGGTGTTGCCCGGCGAATACTTCGACTACAAGTTCCGCGTGCCCGACGCCGGCAGTTACTGGTATCACCCCCATGTGAACAGCAGCGAAGAACTCGGCCGTGGCCTGGTCGGCCCGCTGATCGTGGAAGAGCGCGAACCCACCGGTTTCAAGCACGAACGCACCCTCAGCCTGAAAAGCTGGCACGTCGACGAAGAGGGCGCCTTTGTCGCCTTCAGCGTGCCCCGTGAAGCGGCGCGTGGCGGTACGGCCGGGCGCCTGTCGACCATCAATGGCGTGGCCCAGGCGGTGATCGATTTGCCGGCCGGGCAGATCACCCGTGTGCGCTTGCTCAACCTCGACAACACGCTGACCTATCGCCTTAATATTCCCGACGCCGACGCGCAGATCTATGCGCTGGACGGCAACCCCATCGAGCCGCGCCCCTTGGGCAAGGAATACTGGCTCGGCCCGGGCATGCGCCTCTGCCTGGCGATCAAGGCCCCGCCGGCGGGCGAAGAATTGTCGATCCGCAACGGCCCGGTGCGCCTGGGCACGTTCCGTTCGGTGGCCAACGCCGACGCGCCGAGCGCATGGCCGCCGGCGCTGCCCGCCAATCCGATCAGCGAGCCGGACCTGGCCAACGCCGAGAAACTCAACTTCAATTTCGAATGGGTCGGTTCGGTGTCGGTCAACGTCGACAACGGCAAACCGCCGAGCCTGTGGCAGATCAACGGCCAGGCCTGGGACATCACCGACAAGGCCTGCGCCGACCGCCCGATTGCCAAGCTGGAGAAGGGCAAAAGCTACATTTTCGAACTGAAAAACATGACCCAATACCAGCACCCGATCCACCTGCACGGCATGAGCTTCAAGGTGATCGCTTCGAACCGCCACACGGTGATTCCGTACTTCACCGACACCTACCTGCTGGGCAAGAACGAACGCGCCCGCGTCGCGCTAGTGGCGGATAACCCGGGCGTGTGGATGTTCCACTGCCATGTGATCGACCACATGGAAACCGGCCTGATGGCCGCCATCGAGGTAGCGTGATGCGCCAGTTTCGCCCCACGGCGATCATCGACCGCAGCCGCGACCAGGACTTCATGCGCGAAGCCCTGGCCCTGGCGGCACAGGGCGCGGCGTTGGGCGAAGTGCCGGTGGGCGCGGTGCTGGTGCAGGACGGTGTGATCATCGGCCGTGGCTTCAATTGCCCAATCAGCGGCAACGACCCCAGCGCCCATGCCGAAATGGTCGCCATCCGCGCCGCCGCCCAGGCGCTGAGCAACTATCGCCTGCCCGGCAGCACGCTGTATGTGACGCTGGAACCGTGCAGCATGTGCGCCGGCCTGATCGTGCATTCGCGCATTGCGCGGGTGGTCTACGGCGCACTGGAGCCGAAGGCGGGGATTGTGCAAAGCCAGGGGCAGTTTTTTACCCAGGGCTTTCTCAACCATCGGGTGCTGTTTGAAGGCGGGGTACTGGCCGAGGAATGCGGGGCGGTGTTGAGCGAGTTCTTCAAGGCCCGCAGAGCCAAACCAGCCCTCTAAAGAACACTGATGAACAAATGTGGGAGGGGGCTTGCCCCCGATGGCGGTGGGTCAATTATAGATAAGCTGACTTACACACTGCTATCGGGGGCAAGCCCCCTCCCACATTATTGATCTCCATTTTTTCATGGGGATCGGGGTTACTTTTTGGCGATGATCACCGCCCGCATCGGCGCCGGCAGCCCTTCAATCGTCTTGCTATGGTCTTCCGGGTCGAGGAAGTCACTCAGCGACTGATACTTCATCCACTCCGTCCCGCGCTGTTCTTCAACCGTGGTCACACTCACATCCACACAGCGCACCTCACTGAACCCGGCCCGGCGCAGCCACAGCATCAACGCCGGCACCGATGGCAGGAACCACACGTTGCGCATCTGCGCGTAGCGGTCTTCCGGCACCAGCACCTGTTGCTGATCGCCTTCGATCACCAGCGTTTCCAGCACCAGTTCACCGCCTTTGACCAGGCAGTCTTTCAGCGCCAGCAAATGCTCGATCGGTGAGCGACGGTGGTAGAACACGCCCATGGAAAACACAGTGTCGAAGCCTTCCAGGTTCGCCGGCAAGTCCTCGAACGGGAACGGCAGGTGCCACGCGTTCGGCGCCGACAGGTAACGTTGCACCGCCTGGAACTGGCAGAAGAACAGCCAGTTCGGGTCCACGCCGATCACACTGTCGGCACCGGCGCCGAGCATGCGCCACATGTAATACCCATTGCCGCAGCCTACATCGAGAATGCGCTTGCCCTTCAGGTCCAGGTGCGGCGCGACCCGCGACCACTTCCAGTCCGAACGCCATTCGGTGTCCACATGCACGCCGAACAAGTGGAACGGGCCCTTGCGCCACGGGCACAGGCCCATCAATGCGCTGTGCATCTGCGCGCGCGTGGCGTCGTCGCAATCGCTGTCGAGGGTCAGGCCATTGAGCAAATCGACTTCGCTGGGCTGGATCTTCGGCAATGCATCCAGCGCGCTCTGCCAGCGCTCCAGGTCGCCATGCCCCTTTTCCATCTTGCTATCGAGTTGCGCTTGCAGGCCCTGGGCCCACACGGCCAGGGGAGTGCCGACCAGATGGCGGGCGAGGGGGGACAGATCAATCATGGCAAGGCAATCAACGAGGCAAAGTTAAGACACTGGAACCACGACACGACTTTCGAGAACCCGGCCGCCAGCAGGCGTTCGCGGTGTTCTTCGAGGCTGTCGGGCTTCATGACGTTTTCGATGGCGCTGCGCTTCTGGGCGATTTCCAGCTCGCTGTAGCCGTTGGCGCGTTTGAACGCGATGTGCAGGTCGGTGAGCAGCGCGTGTTCTTCAAGGTCATTGAAGCGCAGCTTTTCCGAGAGGATCAGCGCACCGCCGGGCAACAACGCCTGGCGGATGCGCCCGAGCAACGCCAGGCGCTGATCGGGGGCGATGAATTGCAGGGTGAAGTTCAGCGCCACCACCGAGGCCGGCTGGAACTGCAGCGCGAGGATATCGCCCTCGATCACCTGGACCGGCAGCAACTCCTGGAACATCGAGTCCTGGCCATTGAGGTACTCGCGGCAGCGCTCGACCATCGCCGTCGAGTTATCCACCGCGATGACGTGGCAGCCGTCGGTACGCACGTGGCGGCGCAACGCCTGGGTGACCGCGCCGAGGGAGGACCCCAGGTCGTACAGCACACTGTTGGGCTGGGCGAACTGCGCGGCGAGCACGCCGAGGTTTTCGACGATGGTCGGATAACCGGGCACCGAGCGCTTGATCATGTCCGGGAACACCCGCACCACGTCTTCGTTAAAGGCGAAGTCCGGCACCTGGGGCAGGGGCTGGGCGAATAGGCGATCGGGTTCTTTGCTCACGGTTGTTCCGGCGACGAGGGGGGAAAGGCGGGCATTTTAGCCAAGTTGCTCCTTGGATGCGCGGGTTGTCTGATGGAACGCCGAGGCGGTGATGCCCCACTGGCCGAGCCAGTAAGTGGCGATCAGCAGATACGGCGCCGCGTCGAAGCTCAGCACAAAGCGATTGATACCGATCAGCGTGTCGGAAACCACAAACGATACGGCCCCCGCCGCCGCCAGTAGCGCCGAACGCTTGGGCACCGCGCTGCCCAGTCGCGCCAGCGCCCGCCAGAGCATCGCGCTGATCACCAAGGCGTAGACCACCACTGGCATCAGCAAGTCGCCAAGGCCATGGGCGATCAGGATGCTCAGCAGCATCGCGCCGACGCCCAGCGCCAGCACCAACGGCAGCCACGCCAAGCGTCGGCAGTCGCTGAAATAGGCTTTGAGGTACGCCAGGTGCGCGCACAGAAACGCGCCCAGGCCAAAGATAAACAAGTCGCCCGGCCACGCCAGCAACACATCGCCGACCAGGGAGAAAATCAGCCCCAGGCTGATCCAGCGTCGATAGTCGCTCGGCGGCGCGTCATGCAGCCAGCCCAGCAGCGCCAGCACCGGCAACGGTTTGACCAGCAGGCACAGTAACGCCGCGTGGACGGTCAGGCCGTAGATAAAGGTGCCGGCGCCCATCAACGCAAGAATCAGCCATGGCATATCAGTTCACCGTGATGGCGCAGTCGAAGGTCTCGGCCGGTTCGGCTTCCGGTTCCCAGGGTTGCTGGGAGGTCAGGCGCAAACGGCCCTGGCCGGCCGCAAAGGCCTGGAAGCGCCAGGTGGACTGGCCGCCGCCGCCGATCACGCCGGATTCCGTGCTGCTGTAGACCTCGGGCCCCAGGGCGCGCAGCACGCCGCCGGCGGAATCCTGGATGGCCCAGCGGTAGCCGGTGGTGGGGTTGCTTGGCAGGGTCAGGATCAGGTTTTGTCCGTTTTTGAGCTGGAGCGGGCAGGCGCTCTGTTTTTCCACGCTGACGTTTTGCTGCGGGGCACTGGCGCACGCGGCCAGCAGGGCAAGGCTCAAGGGGAGAAGCAGGCGGGCAGCGGTCATGAAGACTCCGTTGATGTGCGACGAAGGGCGAGCATAACCGAAGATGCGACAGGGTGTGACAAGAGGGCGGCGACGGACGCCATCGCGCGCAAGCCCGCTCCCACATCTTGGCCGCCTTCCAAAGGATGTACTCGGTCAAGTGTGGGAGCGGGCTTGCGCGCGATGACGCCCGCCCAAGCGCTAAAGGACGATCAGAACAGCACCTTGGCCACGTCCGCAAAGCGCTTGGCGAAGTGGACGGTCATCCCTTCCTTCAGATACTCCGGCAATTCCTCAAAGCTGCCGCGATTCGGCTCCGGCAAGATCAGCTCGTGAATCTTCTGGCGCCGCGCCGCGATCACCTTCTCACGCACCCCACCAATCGGCAGGACATGCCCGGTCAGCGTCAGCTCGCCGGTCATGGCCACGCCTTTCTTCGGTGGCTGGTTGCGCGCCAGCGACAACAGCGCACTGGCCATGGTCACGCCAGCGCTGGGGCCGTCCTTCGGTGTGGCGCCTTCGGGGACGTGCAGGTGGACGAAGGCTTCATCGAAGAACTTCGGATCACCGCCAAACGATTTCAGGTTGGAGCTGACGTAGCTGTAGGCGATTTCAGCGGATTCTTTCATCACCTCACCCAACTGCCCGGTGAGCTTGAAGCCGCGGTTGAGCGTGTGGATGCGGGTCGCCTCGATCGGCAGGGTCGCGCCGCCCATGCTGGTCCAGGCCAGGCCGGTGATCACGCCGACGCCAGACAGCACTTGTTCGTTGCGGAACACCGGGATGCCCAGGGAGCTTTCCAGGTCCTTGGTGCCGATCTTGATCACCGCGTCCGGTTCATCCAGCAGCTTGACCACCGCCTTGCGTACCAGCTTGCCCAGTTGTTTCTCCAACTGGCGCACCCCGGCTTCGCGGGCGTAGCCGTCGATCAGTGCGCGCAGGGCGCCGTCGCTGATGGTCAGGCTGTTTTTCGACACGCCGGCTTTTTCCAACTGCTTAGGCCACAGGTGGCGCTTGGCGATGGCGACTTTTTCTTCGGTGATATAGCCCGACAGGCGAATCACTTCCATGCGGTCCAGCAGGGGGCCGGGGATCGAGTCGAGGGTGTTGGCGGTACACACGAACAGCACTTTCGACAGGTCCAGGCGCAGGTCCAGGTAGTGGTCGAGGAATTCGACGTTCTGTTCCGGGTCGAGGGTTTCCAGCAGCGCCGAAGCCGGGTCGCCCTGGAAGCTCTGGCCCATCTTGTCGATCTCGTCGAGCATGATCACCGGGTTCATCACTTCCACATCTTTGAGCGCCTGCACCAGCTTGCCGGGCAGGGCGCCGATGTAGGTGCGGCGATGGCCCTTGATCTCGGCCTCGTCGCGCATGCCGCCGACGCTGAAGCGATAGAACGGCCGCCCGAGGGATTCGGCAATCGATTTACCCACGCTGGTCTTGCCCACGCCCGGCGGGCCGACCAGCAGCACGATGGAACCGGCGACTTCGCCTTTATAGGCGCCCACCGCGAGGAATTCGAGGATACGACTCTTGATGTCGTCCAGCCCGGCATGGTGTTTGTCCAGGACCTTGCGCGCGTGTTTCAGGTCGAGCTTGTCCTTGCCGTACACGCCCCACGGCACCGAGGTTGCCCAGTCCAGGTAGTTGCGCGTCACCGCGTATTCCGGCGAACCGGTTTCAAGGATCGACAGTTTGTTCAGTTCTTCATCAATGCGTTTCTGCGCCTGGGCTGGCAGCACTTTGCCTTCCAGGCGCTGTTCGAACTGTTCGACGTCGGCGCTGCGGTCGTCCTTGGTCAGGCCCAGCTCCTGCTGGATGACCTTGAGCTGTTCCTTGAGGAAGAATTCGCGCTGGTGCTCGCCGATCTTGCGGTTCACCTCGGCGGAGAGTTCTTTTTGCAGGCGCGCGACTTCAACTTCCTTGCGCAGCATCGGCAGGACTTTTTCCATGCGTTTGAGCATGGGCACGCAGTCCAGCACTTCCTGCAACTCATTGCCGGTGGCGGAGGTGAGGGCGGCGGCGAAGTCGGTCAGCGGCGACGGGTCGTTGGGGCTGAAGCGGTTGAGGTAGTTCTTCAACTCTTCGCTGTACAGCGGGTTGAGCGGCAGCAGTTCCTTGATCGCATTGATCAGCGCCATGCCGTAGGCCTTGACCTCATCGGTCGGCTCGGTCGGCTGGTGCGGGTATTCGACTTCCACCAGGTACGGTGGGCGATGGTGCTTGAGCCAGGTGCGAATCCGCACGCGGGTCAGGCCCTGGGCGACGAATTGCAGTTTGCCGTTTTCGCGGCTGGCGTGGTGGACCTTGACCAGGGTGCCGTACAGCGGCAGCGCGGAGGTGTCGAAATGCCGCGGGTCTTCGGGCGGCGTGTCCATGAAGAACAGGGCCAGGGAGTGATGGTCGGATTTGCTCACCAACTCCAGGGTTTCGGCCCACGGCTCTTCATTGACGATCACCGGCAATACTTGCGCCGGGAAGAACGGTCGATTGTGAATCGGGATGCTGTAGACCTTGTCCGGCAGGTTCTGCCCAGGCAGGGCCAGGCCGGTATTGGACGAGTGAACCTCGGCGTTTTCAGGGTCGGCGTATTCGTTGGCGTCGTAATCGGGGGTATCTTGCTGGTCGCTCATGGGGCACCTGCATCAGGAAGTATGCAAGTTAGATGGGGCGGGCCAGCGGCGGTTTCAATGGCGGGGGCTAGAAGCAACATATTGCATGAAATTACTGCAGAGACCCGGTCAAGGTGGGAGGGGGCTTGCTCCCACAAGGTTAACCGCATGCCGTCAGCTGATTTTGTGCAGGTAGGCGGGCAGGGGCTGTTCCGGCAACACCGACAACACCTTCAACCGCTGCAACATCCGCTGCCGCGCCCGTTGCAGGTGCTCGCGCAGGTTCAGCGCCGCCGCATCGAACGCGCCGTGCAGCAACAATTCAAGGATCAAGCGGTGTTCGGCGAGCATCGCCGGGTCGGCGCCGATCCCCAGCAAGCGATAGAAAATCCGACTGATGATCATCGGGCTCTGGCCCTGGCGGATCAGCGCGGCGATCTTGCGGTTCTGCAGGCCGGCCAGGCAGCGTTGGTGCAAGTCTTCTTCGATCTGCTCGATGGCTTCCAGGCTGCACTGCGGGCTGTCCTGGGCGTCGAGCACGCGTTGCAACATGGCTTCGAGCAGCGCGCGGTCAAGGTTCGGCGCGCTCTGACGCAGCGCTTCGGGCTCCAGGCAGGCGCGCAGTTCGTAGTCTTCGGTGACTTCCCGCGCCGTCAACGGCCCGGCCAACCATTGGGAATAGGGCTCTTTTTCCACCAGGCCACGGTCGCGCAGGCGCATCAGCGCTTCACGCACCACTGCGCGGCTGACGCCGTAGTGGTCGGCGGCGGCTTGCTCATCCAAGCGGTAATGGCCAAAGGCTATGCAGGTGGACAGTGCCGCGCCGATTTCCTCGACGATCCGCTCGCCCAACGGCCGTGTATCCACCAACTCGTCCTCGTCGTTCAGGCCCAGGTGCGCAGCGCTCAGCGGCAGGCGCAGCGGTTCCATGGCCACGCCCTCGGGGTTGATCAGGTAACCGCGCCCGTTGAAACGGCAGATCAACCCTTCGGCATGCAGCAGGTCCAGCGCCTTGCGCACCGGCACGCGGCTGGTGCCGAACAATTCGGCCAGCGGCGCTTCGAGCAGGACCAAGCCGTGGCGGGCGGTGCCGTTGACGATCGCGTCACGCAAAAGCTGGTGAATCATCGCGTAACGGGAGGCCGAGGCGGACACTGCTTTCATCGTGTTCTCTGAGGTAAAGAGGTCTGGTGTATGTAGGACGAAGCCGGGGATTCTCTCATAGATGCGCCTGTCACTCCGCGCCACGTCGGTGGCACTTGGTTTGGGCGTGCGTTGCAGAGTCCGCGCCAGGTTTTTTTGCTTCCTACAAAACCATCTAGCCCGGCGCTCTGGTCGATAAAGCGCAATCGCCGGAAAGACCATCGACACAGACTGGCACGAAAGCTGCCTTTATTAAATGTACATTTTATTAATATGTACGTTTTATGAGGGTCAACCTGATGTCAGACGCCACTTCAATGGCCGAGGATTTCGCCAGCGGTCGCAGCGACCCGGTGCAAGCCCTCGAACAGGCGCTCGACCACGCGAGCCGCGCGGCCGCGGTGTTTATCACCCTGACTGCCGACCGCGCCCGCCGCGAAGCCGAAGCCGCCGCCGCCCGGTGGCGCGCCGGCCAGCCCTTGAGTGTGTTCGACGGCGTGCCCCTGGCCTGGAAAGACCTGTTCGACGTGGCCGGCAGCATCACCACCGCTGGCGCCGCCTACCGCCGCGACGCGCCCGCCGCCTTGCTCGATGCGCCGAGCGTGGGCCTGTTGTGCCGCGCCGGGATGGTCAGCGTGGGCAAGACCAACCTTAGCGAGCTGGCCTATTCCGGCCTTGGCCTGAACCCGCATTTCGGCACGCCGCACAACCCCCATGGGCGTGACCAGCCGCGGATTCCCGGCGGTTCGTCGTCCGGTTCGGCGGTGGCCGTCGCCGCTGGCATCGTGCCCATCGCCATGGGCACCGACACCGCTGGTTCGATCCGCATCCCCGCCGCCTTCAACGGCCTGGTCGGTTACCGCAGCAGCAGTCGGCGCTACAGCCGCGACGGCGTGTTCCCGCTGGCCCGCACCCTCGACAGCCTCGGCCCGCTGACCCGCAGCGTGCGTGATGTGCTGGCCATCGACGACCTGCTCAACGGCCGCCGGCAAACCCACCGCGCCCGCAGCCTCAAGGGCCTGCGCCTGGTGCTTGAGCAACGCCTGCTGGATGACGTGCAACCGGCGGTGCGCAACAACCTGCTGCGCGCCGTCGAGCAACTCAACGCCGCCGGTGCGCTGATCGACGTGCGCCCGTGCGCCACTTTCCAGGCCACCCTGCAACTGATCCAGCAGCAAGGCTGGCTCGGCGCGTTCGAAGCCTTCGCCCTGCACGAAGCGCTGCTCGACAGCCCCGACGCCACCCGGCTCGACCCGCGTGTCCGGCGCCGCCTCGAAGCGGCGCGGTCGCTGCCGGCCAGCCGCCTGCTCCAACTGATCGACGCGCGTCGCCGCCTGCAACAGCAACTGGTCGACGAACTCGACGGCGCCCTGTTGATCACCCCGACCGTTGCCCATGTCGCCCCGGCGCTGGCAGCGCTGGAAGTCGACGACGAACGCTTTGCAAGCACCAACCTCGCCACCCTGCGCCTGACCATGCCCGGCAGTTTGCTCGACATGCCCGGCGTCACCTTGCCCAGCGGCTGCGACGCCCTGGGCTTGCCCACCGGGCTGCTGCTCAGCGCCCCGACGGGGGAAGACGCACGCCTGTTGCGGGCGGCGCTGTCCGTCGAATCCCAACTGACTATCTAAGGAGACACCCCCATGGCTAAAGACATCCTCTGTGCATTCGGCGTCGACGTTGACGCCGTCGCCGGCTGGCTCGGTTCCTACGGCGGCGAAGACTCGCCCGACGACATTTCCCGCGGCCTGTTCGCCGGTGAAATCGGCGCGCCGCGCCTGCTCAAACTGTTCGAGCGCTACGGCCTGCGCACCACCTGGTTCATCCCCGGCCACTCGATGGAAACCTTTCCCGCGCAGATGAAGGCGGTGGCCGACGCCGGTCACGAAATCGGCGTACACGGCTACAGCCACGAAAACCCGATCGCGATGACCGCCGAGCAAGAAGAAATCGTGCTCGACAAGTCCATCGAACTGATCACCCAAGTGACGGGCAAACGCCCGACCGGCTACGTCGCACCGTGGTGGGAATTCAGCAAGGTCACCAACGAGCTGCTGCTGAAAAAAGGCATCAAGTACGACCACAGCCTGATGCACAACGACTTCCACCCCTACTACGTGCGCAAGGGCGACAGCTGGACCAAGATCGACTACAGCCAGCACCCCGACACCTGGATGAAACCCCTGGTACGCGGCGAAGAAACCGACCTGGTGGAGATCCCGGCCAACTGGTACCTCGACGACCTGCCGCCGATGATGTTCATCAAAAAGGCGCCCAACAGCCACGGCTTCGTCAACCCGCGTCACCTCGAAGAAATGTGGCGCGACCAGTTCGACTGGGTCTACCGCGAACACGAACACGCGGTGTTCACCATGACCATCCACCCCGACGTGTCCGGCCGCCCGCAAGTGCTGCTGATGCTCGAACGCTTGATCGAACACATCCAGAGCCATGCCGGCGTGCGCTTCGTCACCTTCGACGAAATCGCTGATGACTTTATCCGTCGGCAACCGCGTACCTGATCCCCACCCCTTGTAGGAGCGAGCTTGCTCGCGAAAAACCTGAGAACGCCGCGTGCATCCAGGATGCCCGCGTCATCGTTGATGATTTTCGCGAGCAAGCTCGCTCCTACAAGATGGGTTCAAACCGCGTAGCTGCCCCCCCACCTTTGAGGCGCGATTCATGTCCATCTACAACAAGCTTGACCTGACTGGCTGGAAACCCCGGCAACTGACGTCCCAGGAAGTGCGCTTCGCCACCTGGATCGCGTTTTTCGCCTGGGTGTTTGCGGTGTACGACTTCATCCTGTTCGGCACGTTGCTGCCGGAGATCGGCCGGCACTTCGGCTGGGGCGAGGTGGAGCAAGCTGAAATCGCAACCTGGGTGGCCGTGGGCACAGCGGTGGTGGCATTTGCCATTGGCCCCGTCGTCGACAAGTTGGGGCGACGCAAAGGGATCATCTTCACCGTGGCCGGTTCCGCAGTGTGCTCGGCGCTGACCGCGATCGGTGGGGCGTGGGGCAAGTCGCCGCTGATTCTGATCCGTTCGTTGGGCGGTCTGGGCTATGCCGAGGAAACCGTCAACGCCACGTATTTGAGCGAGCTGTATGGCGCCTCGGAAGACCCTCGACTGACCAAGCGTCGCGGGTTTATCTACAGCCTGGTGCAGGGCGGCTGGCCGGTCGGTGCATTGATTGCCGCCGGTTTGACCGCGCTGTTGCTGCCGATCATCGGCTGGCAGGGGTGCTTCATTTTTGCTGCGATCCCGGCCATCGTGATTGCGATCATGGCGCGCAAGCTCAAGGAGAGCCCGCAGTTCCAGATCCACCAGCGCATCAGCGAGCTGCGTAAAAGCGGCGCGGTGAGTGAAGCGCAAAACGTTGCCGTGACCTATGGCGTGGACTACGACGAGCACAGCAAAGCCGGCCTCAAAGCCGCCTTCCGAGGCCCGGCCCGCCGCGCCACCCTGGTGATCGGCGCCGCGCTGTTGCTCAACTGGGCGGCGATCCAGGTGTTCAGCGTGCTCGGCACGTCGGTGATCGTCAGCGTTCACCACATCTCGTTCGAGAACTCACTGATCATCCTCGTGCTGTCGAACCTGGTGGGTTACTGCGGTTACCTCAGCCACGGCTGGATGGGCGACAAGATCGGCCGTCGCAATGTCATCGGCCTGGGCTGGATGCTCGGCGGGCTGTCGTTCGCCGGGATGCTGTTCGGCCCGAGCAACATGGCGATGGTGGTCGGGCTGTACAGCCTGGGCCTGTTCTTCCTGATCGGGCCGTATTCGGCGGCGTTGTTTTTTATCAGCGAAAGTTTCCCCACCAGCATCCGCGCCACCGGCGGCGCGATCATCCATGCCATGGGCCCGATCGGTGCGGTGGTCGCGGGGTTCGGCGCGACGCAAGTGTTGTCCGCCGGCAGCGACTGGCAGACCGCCGCCCTGTGGTTCGGCGCCGTGCCGTGCTTTTTGTCCGGCGTGCTGCTGTTCGCCGCACGCCATGTGCGCCCGGAAACCGTGCAGTAAGGAGTGTTCGATGAACCGTAAAGTTGCCTTGATTACCGGTGCCGCCAGCGGCATTGGCCAAGCCCTCGCCGTGGCCTATGCGCGTTGCGGCGTGGCCGTGGTGGGCGGGTATTACCCGGCCGATCCCCATGACCCGCGCACCACTGTGTCCTTGGTGGAGCAAGCGGGCGGCGAGTGCCTGATGCTGCCGCTGGACGTCGGCGACAGCGCCTCGGTGGACGCCTTGGCGGCCCAGGCCGTGCAGCATTTTGGCCGCCTCGATTACGCGGTGGCCAATGCCGGTCTGCTGCGTCGGGCGCCGCTGCTGGAAATGACCGATCAGGTGTGGGACGAAATGCTCAATGTCGACCTGACCGGGGTGATGCGTACCTTCCGCGCAGCGACCCGGCATATGCCCGCAGGCGGTGCGCTGGTGGCGATTTCGTCGATTGCCGGCGGCGTATATGGCTGGCAGGAGCACAGCCATTACGCGGCGGCCAAGGCCGGTGTGCCGGGGTTGTGCCGCTCGCTGGCGGTGGAACTGGCGCCGTTGGGGATTCGCTGCAATGCGGTGATCCCGGGCTTGATCGAGACGCCGCAATCGCTGGATGCGCAGAACTCCCTCGGGCCGCGAGGCCTAGCCAAGGCGGCGCGGGCGATTCCGCTGGGCCGGGTGGGCAGGGCGGATGAAGTGGCGTCGCTGGTGCAGTTTTTGACCAGTGACGCGTCGAGCTATCTGACCGGGCAAAGCATCGTCATCGACGGTGGCCTGACCGTGCGCTGGCCCGACTGACCCCACCTGGGTACTGTGTTTTTTCAGGAGTTTGTGTATGCCCCAACTGACTAAACGCCGCGCCGTGATCACCGGCGCCGGCAGCGGCATCGGTGCCGCCATCGCCCGTGCCTATGCCGCTGAGGGCGCGCGCCTGCTGCTGGCCGACCGCAATGCCGTCAGCCTCGCCGAAACCGCCGTCACCTGCCGCAACCTCGGCGCGCAAGTGGTCGAGTGCCTGGCCGATGTCGGCACCGTCGAAGGCGCCCAGGCCAGTGTCGACCGTTGCGTCGAACATTTCGGCGGCATCGATATCCTGGTCAACAACGCCGGCATGCTCACCCAGGCGCGCTGCGTCGACCTCTCCATCGAAATGTGGAACGACATGCTGCGCGTCGACCTCACCAGCGTCTTCGTCGCCAGCCAGCGCGCCTTGCCGCACATGCTGGCGCAGGGCTGGGGACGGATCATCAACGTCGCCTCGCAACTGGGGATCAAGGGCGGCGCCGAGCTGACCCACTACGCCGCGGCCAAGGCCGGGGTGATTGGCTTTACCAAATCCCTGGCGCTGGAAGTCGCCAAGGACAACGTGCTGGTCAACGCCATCGCGCCGGGGCCCATCGAAACGCCGCTGGTGGGCGGCATCAGCGACACCTGGAAGCGCGCCAAGGCCGCCGAACTGCCCCTGGGCCGCTTCGGCCTGGCCGACGAAGTGGCGCCGACCGCTGTGCTGCTGGCCAGCGAGCCGGGCGGCAACCTGTTCGTCGGCCAGACCCTGGGCCCGAACTCCGGCGATGTCATGCCATGAGCGGGGTATAGCCATGTGCGGACTCTGCGGGCTGCTCGGCGAAGACCTGCACTGGAGCGACCCCCTGGGCGACGAGTTGCCCCGGCGCCGCGAACGCCTGCGCCGGATCGCCGCGATCAACCAGGTGCTGGCGGTGTTCCGGCTCAAGGTCGAAGACTTCCAGGGCGCGTCGTACCTGCTGCTCGGCGCGACCGGCAAGCAGGCGTTGGCCAGTGGCCTGGATCAACTCTGGCAAGCGGCCGAAACCATGCTCGGGCGCCAGCTGGATCCCCTCGACCCGCAACTACTCGATCACTTGGAATGCCCCCTGTAGGAGCGAGCTTGCTCGCGAAAAGCCCGAGAACGCCGCGTGCATCCAGGATGCCCGCGTCATCGTTGACGATTTTCGCGAGCAAGCTCGCTCCTACAGGGGGCGGAGGTAACATATGAGTATTGCCCTCAACGTCATCACCGGCTTCCTCGGCAGAGGCAAGACCAGCTTGCTCACGCGCCTGCTGCAGGGCGCAAGCCTCGGCGACACGGCGCTGCTGATCAATGAGTTCGGCGACGTCGGCATCGACCACTTGCTGGTGGAAGAGGTGGCGCCGGACACGGTGCTACTGCCCGGCGGCTGCGTATGCTGCTCGATTCGCGGCGAACTTAAAGACGCATTGCTCAGCCTGCGGCGCCGATCCTCGCGACCTTCAACAACGACGTGCAACTGCGCGGGCGTGTTCATATCGGCCTGGATCAACTCTGGCAAGCGGCCGAAACCATGCTCGGGCGCCA
>NZ_VJWO01000119.1:0-1052 GCF_014889455.1 Pseudomonas sp. K8 | reverse complement strand
CCGGATCTTCGGAACCCGTTGCTGTGGTCGGTTCGGCGACCGGTGCATCGTTGACCGGAGTCACGGTGATAGTGCCGTTGGCTGGAGCCGAGGTCAGCGGGCTGCCGCCGTCAGCGATACCGCCGTCGGTAGCGGTGTAGGTGAAGTTCGCGGTGCCGTTGAAGTTTTCGTTTGGCTTGAAGTAAACGGTGGCTTCGCCGTTGACTGCGTCAATGGAACCGGTCACCGGTTTAGTCATCGCCGCGTCGGTGTAGAAGGTGCCGTTGGTTGGGGTGCCGACGGTGAAGGATTTCACGTCTGTCACGCCGTCTACGTCGGTCGCACTCAGTTTGACTTCGATGCCTTGAACCGGATCTTCAGAACCCGTTGCGGTGGTCGGTGCGGCGACCGGCGCATCGTTGACCGGGGTCACGGTGATAGTGCCGTTGGCCGGAGCCGAGGTCAGCGGGCTGCCGCCGTCAGCAATGCCACCGTCGGTGGCGGTGTAGGTGAAGTTCGCGGTGCCGTTGAAGTTCGCGTTCGGCTTGAAGTAAACGGTGGCTTCGCCGTTGACGGCGTCAATCGAGCCAGTCACTGGCTTGGTCATCGCCGCGTCGGTGTAGAAGGTGCCGTTGGTTGGCGTGCCGACGGTGAAGGATTTCACGTCTGTCACGCCGTCTACGTCGGTCGCGCTCAGTTTGACTTCGATGCCTTGAACCGGATCTTCGGAACCCGTTGCGGTGGTCGGTTCGGCGACCGGTGCATCGTTGACCGGAGTCACGGTGATAGTGCCGTTAGCTGGGGTCGAAGTCAGCGGGTTGCTGCCGTCAGCATTACCGCTGTCGGTCGCGGTATAGGTGAAGTTCGCCGTGCCGTTGAAGTTTTCGTTCGGCTTGAAGTAAACCGTGGCTTCGCCGTTGACTGCGTCAATCGAGCCGGTTACCGACTTGGTCATGGCCGCGTCGGTATAGAACGTGCCATTGGTTGGCGTGCCGACGGTGAACGATTTCACGTTCTCCACGCCATCGATATCAGTGGCGGAAAGCTTGACTTCGATGCCGTGGGCCGGATCT
>NZ_VJWO01000118.1:0-1053 GCF_014889455.1 Pseudomonas sp. K8 | reverse complement strand
AGGCGCCAACGCCGGCCACGCCACCGAAGCCAACATGGACCGCCTCGACGGTGCCGGCGCCGCTGCCGCCATCGAAGCCCGCGCCGTCACCGC
Source organism: Pseudomonas sp. K8 (assembly GCF_014889455.1). NCBI lineage: Bacteria > Pseudomonadati > Pseudomonadota > Gammaproteobacteria > Pseudomonadales > Pseudomonadaceae > Pseudomonas > Pseudomonas sp. K8. The sequence continues at coordinate 960 of NZ_VJWO01000118.1, read as the reverse complement.
CAACGACTCCGCCGCGATCATCCGCGCCAAGGCTGCCCTCGACAAACTCGACATCGCCGAAGGCCTCGCCGAGCTCGAAGGCGCCTCCGCCCGCGTCGCTGTCGACGAAAAGCGCATGATCAACTGCCGCGCCGACCTCAACCAGCTCGTGCCCTTCAAGTACGACTGGGCCTGGCAGAAATACCTCGACGGCTGCGCCAACCACTGGATGCCGCAAGAGGTCAACATGACCGCCGACATCGCGCTGTGGAAAAACCCCGAAGGCCTGACCGACGACGAGCGTCGCATCGTCATGCGCAACCTCGGCTTCTTCTCCACCGCCGACTCGCTGGTCGCCAACAACCTGGTCCTGGCCGTGTACCGCCTGATCACCAACCCGGAGTGCCGCCAGTACATCCTGCGCCAGGCCTTCGAAGAGGCGATCCACACCCACGCCTACCAGTACTGCATCGAATCGCTGGCCATGGATGAAGGCGAAATCTTCAACATGTACCACGAGATCCCATCGGTCGCGAAAAAAGCCGCCTGGGGCCTGAAATACACGCGCTCCATCTCCGACCCGAAATTCGAAACCGGCACCGTCGACACCGACAAAGAACTGCTGCGCAACCTGGTGGCCTACTACTGCGTACTGGAAGGCATCTTCTTCTATTGCGGCTTCACCCAGATCCTCTCCATGGGCCGCCGCAACAAAATGACCGGCGTGGCCGAGCAGTTCCAGTACATCCTGCGCGACGAGTCGATGCACCTGAACTTCGGCATCGACGTGATCAACCAAATCAAAATCGAAAACCCACACCTGTGGGACGCCGAGATGAAGGAAGAAGCGACCCAGATGATCCTGCAAGGGACCCAACTGGAGATCGAATACGCGCGCGACACCATGCCACGCGGTGTACTCGGCATGAACGCGGCGATGATGGAGGACTACCTCAAGTTCATCGCTAACCGTCGTCTGTC
>NZ_VJWO01000117.1:0-1056 GCF_014889455.1 Pseudomonas sp. K8 | reverse complement strand
GCCTACGCTGGCAACCTCGACATCATGACCTCCGCAGCCTTGGCCACCGCCGAGCGCATGGCGCAGTCGATGCAACAGGCCTGAGGAGAGCGACATGAACGGTAAGAAAATCTACATCTCCGACGTGACCCTGCGCGACGGCAGCCACGCGGTGCGTCATCAGTATTCGTTGCAAAACGTGCAGGACATCGCCCGCGCCCTGGACAAGGCCAAGGTCGACTCGATCGAAGTCGCCCACGGCGACGGCCTGCAAGGCTCGAGCTTCAACTACGGCTTCGCCGCGCACACCGACCTGGAATGGATCGAAGCCGCCGCCGACGTGATCAGCCACGCCAAGATCACCACGCTGTTGCTGCCCGGCATCGGCACCGTGCATGACCTCAAGGCGGCGTACAACGCCGGTGCCCGCGTGGTGCGGATCGCCACCCATTGCACCGAGGCCGACGTCTCCAGACAGCACATTGAATACGCCCGCGAACTGGGCATGGACACCGTCGGCTTCCTGATGATGAGCCACATGATCCCGGCCGAGCAGCTCGCCGCCCAGGCCAAGCTGATGGAAAGCTACGGCGCGACCTGCGTGTACATGGCCGACTCCGGCGGCGCGATGAACATGCAGGACATCCGCGATCGCTTCCGTGCGTTCAAGGCCGTGCTCAAGCCGGAAACCGAAACCGGCATGCATGCCCACCACAACCTCTCGCTCGGCGTGGCCAACTCGATCACCGCGGTCGAGGAAGGCTGCGACCGCATCGACGCCAGCCTCGCCGGCATGGGCGCCGGGGCCGGCAACGCGCCGCTGGAAGTGTTCATCGCCGCCGCCGAACGCCTGGGCTGGAACCACGGCACCGACCTCTACACCTTGATGGACGCAGCGGATGACATCGTGCGGCCGTTGCAGGACCGGCCGGTGCGGGTCGACCGCGAGTCCCTGGCGCTGGGGTATGCCGGGGTCTATTCGAGCTTCCTGCGCCATGCCGAAATCGCTGCGGCCAAGTACGGTTTGAAGACCGTGGACATCCTCGTCGAGCTGGGCAAACGCCGGATGGTCGGTGG
>NZ_VJWO01000116.1:0-1109 GCF_014889455.1 Pseudomonas sp. K8 | reverse complement strand
GGTGCCGATCGGCTCTTGCTTGTTGTTGAGCAGGACCGCGGCATTGGCGTCGAAACGGATCAGCGAGCCATCGGCGCGACGCACACCCTTGCGGGTACGCACCACGACGGCGTCGAACACTTCACCCTTCTTGACCTTGCCGCGCGGAATTGCATCCTTCACGGTGACCTTGATGATGTCACCGATGTGTGCGTAGCGACGCTTGGAGCCGCCCAGCACCTTGATGCACATCACTTCCTTGGCACCGGAATTGTCCGCGACCTCGAGGTAGCTCTGCATCTGGATCATGAGTCAGATCTCCTTATTGAGCCGCACGCGTGATGACTTCCACCACGCGCCAGTTCTTGGTCTTGGACATCGGAGCAATTTCGGTCACCAGCACGACATCGCCTTCATTGCAGGCGTTGTCGGCATCGTGCGCGTGCAGCTTGGTCGAACGCTTCAAGTACTTGCCGTAAAGCTTGTGCTTGACCAGGCGTTCCACCAGCACGGTGACCGTCTTGTCCATCTTGTTGCTGACGACACGGCCTTCGACCGTGCGCAGCTGCTTGTTTTCAGTATTGTCGCTCATCGCGGCCATCCTTACTTGTTGCTGCCGAGCAGGGTCTTGACGCGAGCAATCTCGCGGCGGACCCGGCGGGTTTCGTGAGTCTTCGGCAGCTGCCCGGTGACCTGCTGCATGCGGAGCGAGAACTGCTCCTTACGCAGGTCAACCAAATGGGACTTCAGGTCGTCAGCCGACTTTTCGCGAAGTTGTTTGATATCCATCACATCACCGTCCGGGTCACGAAAGTGGTGGTCACGGAGAGCTTGGCAGCTGCCAGGCGGAACGCCTCGCGTGCCACGTCTTCACCCACACCTTCAATTTCATAGATCATGCGGCCGGGCTGGATCTGGGCTACCCAGTACTCCACGTTGCCCTTACCAGAACCCATTCGGACTTCGATGGGCTTCTTGGTGATCGGCTTGTCGGGGAACACTCGGATCCACATCTTGCCACCGCGCTTGACGTAGCGGCTGATCGAGCGGCGGGCCGCTTCGATCTTGCGCGCGGGCAGCTGACCGGGGGCGGTTGCCTTCCGGGCGTATTCGCCGGAGCTGACAGCGGT
>NZ_VJWO01000115.1:0-1235 GCF_014889455.1 Pseudomonas sp. K8 | reverse complement strand
TGTAGTGGTCAACTAATCCCGGACACGACGTTAAGTTTTTTCTCGGCCTGAGCCGGTGGCAGCCCACCATTAAATTGGTGCGGTCGAATCCAGTTGTATCGGTGCATCAAAAAATGACTGATATCCCGCTGAGCTTGTTGGACCGTCGTGTAGCCCATGGTCGGTATCCACTCGGTTTTCAGGCTCCTGAACACCCGCTCCATCGGCGCATTATCCCAACAATTTCCTCGCCGGCTCATGCTCTGACGCATGCGATATCGCCAAAGGCGCTGACGAAAACTCCGGCTTCCATATTGCGAGCCCTGGTCGGAGTGGAACAGCAGACCTTGAGGCTTCCCTCGCTGCTCGTAAGCCATGTCCAAGGCCTTGATGACCAAGTCCGCATCCGGCTTTCCCGACAACGCCCAGCCCACAACACGGCGGGCAAAAAGATCTAGGACAACCGCCAGATACTGCCATTTCCCTTGAGCCCAGATGTAAGTGATATCGCCACACCAGACGTGGTCAGGAGTGGGCACATCAAACTCCCGGTTCAAAATATTAGGAATGTCGGGCCGCTCGACCGTCGCCTTTTTGTAAGCATGCGATCCCGGTTGTTTGCTGACCAACTCCAGCTCGCGCATCAGGCTGCGCACTTTGAATCGCCCGATCTGCTCGCCGTCGTCCTGCATCATGGCCATGATGCTACGGCTACCGGGAGCACTGCGGCCTTGGGTGAACAACTCGTTCACCCGACTGCGCAATCGAAGGCGTTCTACATCCGGTGTGCGGCGCCTGAGACGCCGAGCGTAGTAGCACGAGCGGGTCACTTCAAACACCATGCACAGCCAATCAACCGGCTCGTGGATGCTCAACTGGTCAATCAGCGCGAACGCTCGAGATCTTCCGACATCAAGAGCGCGGTAGCCTTTTTTAAGATCGATTTTTCCCGCTCAAGGCGAGCAATTCGGGCTTCCAGCTCTTGGATTTTCTGCTGCTCCGGGGTCAGCGCTTTGCTCTGCGGGGTGACGCCCGTGCGTTCTTGTTGCACCTGGTCGACCCATCGGCGCAAAGCCGACTCCCCGACACCAAGCGAGCGGCTGGCCTCAATGAAGCTGTAATCCTGCTTGAGAACGAGGTCGGCAGCCTCGCGTTTGAATTCAGGGGAAAAGGTACGGCGTTGTTTGGTCATCTGACACCTCGTTCTGGCGAGCATTCTCGCCTAAATGGGTGTCCGGTTTCATTAGACCACTACA
>NZ_VJWO01000114.1:0-1283 GCF_014889455.1 Pseudomonas sp. K8 | reverse complement strand
CCGGTACAGACCGGAGACATCCTTTACGTTTGAAACCGGAGACATCGTTTACATGTATTAATCATGGCCAGGAGGTAACTGGCCATGTCATGGAATCGAGAGTCCCCTATGGACCAAAAAGTCAGATTGATAGGCGACTGGCTGTCCGGCGCCTATTCAAAACATCAACTGGCATTGAGCTACGGCATTAGTCGGCCGACCTTGGACAAGTGGCTGCAACGGTACGCCACTGCGGGCTTGGACGGACTCAAGGAGGCTTCACGCCGTCCACTCTCAAGCCCTTTTCAAACGTGCGATGCACATATTGCTGCTCTAATTGAGCTCAAGCATCAACACCATGACTGGGGCCCCAAAAAGCTGGTCAAGGTCCTTTCCAATCGCTATCCGGAATGTCATTGGCCGGCACCCAGCACGGCGGGGGAATGGCTCAAACGAGCGGGACTGGTCCAAGAGCGGCGCAAGCGCAATCGTCCGCCTACCGGCCCCGTCAAACTTCGCCCGGCAGACCTCCCCAATCAAACGTGGGCCGCTGACTTCAAAGGCGACTTTTTAATGGCGGATGGCCGACGCTGTTACCCGCTGACACTCACGGATCAGGCCAGCAGATTCATATTGTTGTGTCGTGCTCAGCCCAGTGTGGCTGGGGCCCGCGAGGGTTTTGACTGGGCTTTTCGCGAGTATGGTCTGCCTGACGTCATCAGGACTGACAACGGTTCACCCTTCGCTTCAACCGGCCTCAACAGGCTCTCGAGTCTGGCCGTATGGTGGATACGACTGGGTATCTACCCAGAGCGTATTCAGCCGGGGCGACCCGATCAGAACGGGCGGCATGAACGTATGCATCGCTCACTCAAGGCCGCGTTACTGAAGACGCCAGAAGCTAATATGGTCCAGCAGCAGTTGGCGTTTGAACGATTTCGACAGGAATTCAATCATGATCGGCCGCACGAGGCGTTGGGTATGAAAGTGCCGAACGATCTGTACGATAAATCGCCAAGGATCTATACAGGCTGGGTACCTCCTGCCGAATATGGAGCGGATATGGAGGTACGCAAAGTCAGAACAGACGGATCAATGAAGTGGAGGGGCAGGATGATCTTTTTGAGTGAGTCACTGGTAGGAGAGTCCGTTGGACTGCGAGAAGTGGACGACAACGTGTGGGACATGTACCTATGTAACTATCCACTGGGTAGGCTAGACAGCGGTGCAAGCCGGCTGTCCAGCACCCAGAAACGTAAAGGATGTCCCCGGTCTCGTTTGTAAAGGATGTCTCCGTCTGTACA
>NZ_VJWO01000113.1:0-1359 GCF_014889455.1 Pseudomonas sp. K8 | reverse complement strand
GGCCTGGGAAGGCTCGGTGCGCCACGCCATCGATGCGATCGCCGAGGCGCGCCGCGAGGAAATCGATTGGGTGCTCAGCGACCAACCCGCCGATGTCCACACCCGCCTGAGCCCTGACCAACTGCGCGCCCGCCTCACCGAACGCTACTTCCAGGACTACGCCAGCGCCTGGCAGGATCTGCTCAACAGCCTGCGCTGGCAGCAGGCCGCGAGTCTCGATGAGTCAATCGACCAATTGACGCTGATGAGCGACGTGCGCCAATCGCCCTTGATCGCGCTGCTGAACAGCGTGGCCTACCAGGCGCAGGCGGGCAGCCGACCCCAGGCCCTGGCCGACTCGCTGGTGCAGTCCGCGCAAAAGCTGATCGGGCCGGACAAGGCTCCAGCGATCGAACCGTTGGCCCAGGCCGCCACGGGGCCGCTGGCGGCGACCTTCGGCCCGTTATTGGCGCTGCTGGACAAGTCCAACACGGACGGCCTCAGTCTCCCGGCCTTCCTCACCCGCGTGACACGGGTGCGTTTGAAACTGCAGCAGATCAGCACCGCGCCCGACCCGCTGGAAATGACCCAGGCCCTGGCACAAAGCGTGTTTCAAGGCCGCAGCATCGACCTCACCGACACCCAATCCTACGGTGCCCTGCTGGCCGCCAGCCTGGGCGCGGAGTGGGGTGGGGCGGCGCAGACGCTGTTCGTGCAGCCGCTGGAACAGGCCTGGCAACGCGTGTTGCAACCGTCCGCCGCGGGCCTCAACAGCCACTGGCAGCGCTCGATCGTCAGCCATTGGAACGCCGCCTTCGCCAGCCGTTACCCGTTTGCCGCCACCACCAGCGATGCGTCGTTGCCGATGTTGGGGCAGATGATCCGCGCGGACTCCGGGCGCATCGCACAGTTTTTACAGCAGCAATTGAGCGGCGTGCTGCGCAAGGAAGGTAGCCGTTGGGTAGCCGATCCGCGCCACAGCCAGGGCCTGCGTTTCAACCCACGGTTTCTGAGCGCGATCAATCAACTGAGCGAACTGGCCGATGTGCTCTACACCGACGGCGGCATGGGGCTGAGCTTTGAACTGCAAGGCAAACCCGTGCGCGACGTGGTGCAAACCACCTTCATCCTCAACGGCGACCGGCACCAGTACTTCAACCAGAAAGAAAGCTGGCAGCGTTTCAACTGGCCGGGGCGCAGCGACTATCCCGGCGTGAGCCTCAGCTGGACCAGCGTGCATGCCGGCGAGCGGCTGTTTGGCGACTACCCCGGCACCTGGGGCCTGATCCGCCTGCTGGAAAACGCCCAGGTCACGCCACTGGACGACGGCAACAGCCGCTACCGCCTGGCCCTCAAGGCGCCCGACGGCCTGAGCCTGAC
>NZ_VJWO01000112.1:0-1368 GCF_014889455.1 Pseudomonas sp. K8 | reverse complement strand
GGCGGTTGCGGGGTGTGCAAGGTACGCATTCTCAGCGGCGAGTATGTCGCCAAGGTGATGAGCCGCGCCCATGTCAGTGCGGCCGAGCTGTCCGATGGAATCGTGTTGGCCTGCCGTGTTTTACCCGGCAGCGACTTATCGGTCGAGGTCACCGGCAAGATGAAAAAGACCATCGTTAATCCGAAATGAACGGTACATTTTTCCCGGCGCTCAATGAACTGATCGAACAGGCCTGTCGCGTCCTTTGAACACTACGGTTCCCGTTGGGTGAGGCTGAGACAGCCGAACTTCGCCGGGCTGATGCTGATCGTGTCCGCCAAGGGCAGTGGACAGGCCACCGGCGCCGAGTACTTGATCGGCGTCTGCCTGGCCATGGCTTCGGCCTTTTTCTACGCCGTGGCGGCGGCGATCACCAAGCGCCTCAAGGACTTGCCTTGGGCGCCGATGGGCATCACGTCGAAAGTTTTGATAGGCGCGGTGGCCACCTGGTGTGCCGGGCACGATGACCAGCCCTCGGCCGCACGGTGGAACCCGCCTTGTTTTAACCCGCTGTTAGACGATGGAGCGCTGCGCAGGAGAAAATCGCAACTGTTCTTCATCACCTTTCAGCATGGACTGGAGGATCTCGGGGCCGCTCCGACTCAGGAGCGATATTTTCATAGTTGATCCTTGGTGTTCCGGGCGGGGTTGCGGGTGAGCGAAGGGCCTAACGGGGCGTGCCCAGTTCGCGTATCTCGTCGTAGCGAGCCTGCAGTTCCTGACGCTGTTGCCTGCGTAACTGGCCCTGGGCGTAGCGACGGCGCTCGGTCAGCGTGTCAGGCAGCAAGGGGCGCACGGGGCTGGGGCGCCCAGCGGCGTCGACGGCGACCATGGTGAAGTAGCAACTGTTGGTGTGGCGCACGGTACGCTCATGGATATTCTCGGTCATGACCTTCACGCCGATCTCGAGCGAAGTGCGTCCGGTGTAGTTGACTGACGCCAGGAAGGTGACCAGTTCGCCGACGTGGATCGGCTCCTTGAAAATCACCTGGTCAACCGAAAGGGTGACCACGTAACGGCCTGCATAGCGCTTGGCGCAGGCGAACGCCACTTCGTCGAGCATTTTCAACAACGCGCCGCCATGCACGTTGCCGGAGAAGTTGGCTTTGTCGGGGGTCATGAGCACGCTCATGCTCAGTTGGTAGCTGCCGGGTTCCATAGTTTCCTCATCACGGTAGGCATTGTCAGGGGCCCTTGTCGCCATGTAGGTCTGGCGCTTGAGGCTTTGCCTGGGGCGCATGACGTTAACAGCCAGCCGATGGAAGTAGCTATGTAACGAAGTGAAAGAGTGTATTTCGAATAAGTTAAGAATTTACCGCAGTGCGTGTA
>NZ_VJWO01000111.1:0-1386 GCF_014889455.1 Pseudomonas sp. K8 | reverse complement strand
GCGGATGTTGCCCCTTGCGATCCGACGAGTAGGCAAACCAGACCGCCGCCGGTGTCGAGTCACCCGCAGGTCGGTCGTCCCGCACGTATGTCCACAGGCGAGCCGTTTTGGTCTTGCCGTTGCCCGGCGCGAGCACGCCAATCGGCGTGTCGTCTGCATGGACTTTGTGACCGCTCATGACGTGGTGCTCAAGGGCGTTGATCAGCGGCCTGAGCAACTGACTGCTCTGGCCCACCCAGTCGGCCAGGGTTGAGCGCTCCAGCTCCACGCCCTCACGGGCGTAGATCTCGGACTGCCGATACAACGGCAGATGATCGACAAACTTGGAGACCAGCACATGGGCCAACAACCCCGGGCCTGCAAGGCCTCGGGCTATCGGACGACTCGGCGCCGGCACCTGGGCGATGTGCTCGCAGCAGCGACAGACCCACTTCGGACGGACATGGCAAATAACTTTGAAACGTGCCGGAACGTACTCCAGCACTTCGGACACATCCTCACCCAAATAGCGAAGCTTCCCACCGCAGCCCGTGCATTGCGACTCGGGCTGATGCACGTGAGTTTCGCGAGGCAGGTGTTCGGGCAATGGTTTGCGGCGCGAAACTGCGCGAGGTGCCGGTTCGACTGGCGTTGTCATTTCGGCTTGGCTGACTTGCAGCTCTTCAAGGCTCAACTGGAGTTGATCGATCATCGCGTCCAGTTGCTCGGAGCTGCGACCGAACTGCGTACGACGCAGCTTGGCGATCATCATTTTCAAGCGCTCAATCTCTGCCCGCTGGGCAGAGACCAGAGTCTTCAAGGCTTGAAGATCGTTCGGCAGGGAGTCGGTCACGAGAGTCATGACCGCATGTTACTGGGGATTTTTTCAGCGCGGCAAGTCAGACTGCGAGGACAGGCGCTGTACGAATTGGCCTGCGCCAATCAATGCCTTCCAACAGCATCGATAACTGCGCAGGCGTCAGCGACACGCTGCCGCTGGTTGCTTGCGGCCAGACGAAGCGCCCTTGTTCCAACCGTTTGCAAAACAGACACAAGCCGTCGCCATCCCACCACAACAGCTTGATCCGGTCACCGCGCCGTCCGCGAAAGGCAAATATCTGACCGGAAAACGGGTCGGCTTCCAACTGTGTCTGCACCAGTGCCGCTAAACCATCGAAGCCACGGCGCATATCCGTGACGCCGGCGGCGATCCAGATACGGGTTCCAGCGGGCGGGGCAATCATCGCAGCAACTGCTGCAAGACGAATTGCAGCGTCTGCGGATCGGGTGCGCCCATGATACGCAACTTGGCTTTTCCGACCTCAACTGCGATCTCGGAATGACACTCCGCCTGTGGCTGGACGACGTGCGGCAGATCGATTGGCGCCTCCATCACCTGGACGGGCA
>NZ_VJWO01000110.1:0-1407 GCF_014889455.1 Pseudomonas sp. K8 | reverse complement strand
GATTTTTCTGTGTTGGGGGGCAGGACTTGTTCGCTCACTACTCTCCTCTCAGTAAACGCCCGTTCACCGCTGAAACAACAAAGCCCTCGCATTTCTGCGGGGGCTTTGTTTTGTATGGTGCGGCACCAGACGAACGGTAGCTTTCGACGAGGCCAGGTTTCCTGCGGGTCTGGAAGTCGGTGGAAAATTCGGCGTACCCCAACTAGTAACTATAAACAAATCAGCTAGTTATGGCTTTCTGTGGAGTCGAATCCGGGTTCTTGCATGACGCGGCCTAATTAAACGATAGATAGCTGAGGCTTGAGTAAAAAACTGTAAGCCCCCGCTATCCCCGGCAGTGATGGCAGGTGTCCGGTTCGTCAAAAGTTTTTGATTCGATTGCTGGTGCAATTGGCGACACGAACCGGATATATAGTCTGCTTCTAAAGCTATGTGTTTATGCGAGCCATCATATTTTGATAGTAATCTCTTAGCTCTGGGAGTGAGTTTAGTTCGCTCTTGCTCAGAGCTTGAGCTATCATGCTGTCAGCAAAGTGCCTAGGGATGTTTTTTTGTCCAGTAATTAGCTTGTAGTAATCGCAAAATACTGAATAACAGAACATAGACACCATCTTTCCATAGCAGTCGTTGTAGGCTGATATACGATTGTGGCCAGAGTATCTTAGTGGAGCGGTTCGACGAAGTTTGATGTCGCGTATGAGAGCCTTAAATTTATCCTTTTTAACTCTATAGCCTGGAGGCGTAGAGGTATCTATTAAACCCCAGTATTTTTCTCTGTCTACACCTTTGATGCGTTTCAGTCCACATAGTAAATCGACGAAAACTACTCTGTTTATGTTTTTTAGGAAAGTTTCAAATTTTAACCTGATTTCGTCCGAGAATTTAGTGGGGATTTTACCGCTAGGATGCACTGATCCTAAAATAGATATGAGGAACTCTGGTCGGCATGCGTCGTTCTCCCAACTGTATCCGTAGGTGTAGAGGATCCTTGGGTGATTTATTATTTCACCTCTATAGCAATCGTAGTCGCGATCGAATACGGCAATAGAGTTTTTTATCGAGTTATTTTGAATTTTTTTTGCATAAGGCCGTACAAATTCTTTTGAGCCAAGTGATTTGATCTTTATTGTAGTTCCTGGTAGGAATTTTGAGAATGCACTACGCCAGAAAATAGAGTCGATAGACCATACTTCATCATTCGCTGTATCGTCGGAATGATCAGTCTTTTTAGATTTTTTCGGGTCGCCACCCTCCGAGTAAACAATATACTCAACACCAAAGAAAGCATGGAAATTTGAGAGTCCTGAGTTCGTCCGCACAAAAGTCATTTTATGCAGCGCTCCATATTTATTAAATTGCTCTGGTGCTCGCCTACAACGTCAGGGGAGTGCGTGGCAAATATAATCT
>NZ_VJWO01000010.1:0-156638 GCF_014889455.1 Pseudomonas sp. K8 | reverse complement strand
GGCACAGACTGAACGTCAGGCTGCGCCCCATCCCACCGTACATCGCCAGGCTTGATCTGCCCCTTGCTGTTGATCACCATGTCCGCGTTGCCCGTCCCCTTCAGATCAATGGCCAGGCTCGCCCCCCCCGTACTGGCATCGTGTTTGAGCACCGCTTCACCGGCGCGGCCGCTGAACCGATCGGTAAACACCAGGGCGCGCACACCTGCCGCTTTTAACGCACCCGAGACGTCGATCTTATCGGTACCGCTGGTGAAGTCCTCAATCAGGTCGGGGCTCTGTGCGGCGGAGTCGCTGACGTTATCGTAGACAAACGTATCCGCGCCGCCGCCGCCCCTCAACGTGTCGGCGCCGGCACCGCCCTTGAGGCGGTTGGCCGCATCATTGCCGATCAAGGCATCACGACCGGCACCGCCGATCGCGTTTTCAATAACACATCCCTTGGCGACGGACACATTGCCCTTCAAGCCGCCCACGTCAGAGAACGACTCCGCATTCAGATCGACCTTCTGATCCTGGGAAAACCCGGAAAAATCCAGCGTATCCACACCACCACCATCCCACACACAGAACACCGGTTTGTCCCTGGCGCTGGTAAGGCTCATCACTTCGCGCTCGGTATTGGAGTTGAAACCATAGACGGTGTCGGTCTTGCGGGTCTGGTGGTTGGCGCCATACAAGCGTTGCGCCGCGGCGATATCGTCCATCATCGGGGCAGACGGATTGAGCGATCTGAAGTCATGACCGGATTGATGGCGTTCCGACCAGTAACTCATCACGGTGCGTGCCTTGGTGTCCTGCGCATAGACCGCGCCGTTTTGGTAGTTGGCACCGTCGCCGTTATAGCGTCCCGGATGTTGCAGGCCAATAGCGTGACCGATTTCATGAATAGCCGTGACCGAAAAGTGACTGCCCAGCGCAGGCGAAGCCGCCCCGCCCCGGGTGCCGATCGTGGCCGCTGTCCGATTCGTGGAACCATGAGGTAAGTCGGCAACCCCCCGGTCGCCGCGAGGGTTGTTGTGGATACTGAGCGCTCCGTCCGTACCGTTTGACTGCTCGCGGAAATTGATATTGGCCACATCCTGCCAGGCTTGCACTGCCTGGTGCACGCGCTGTTTCTGCTGGGCGGTGAAACTCGCGTCGACCGTGTAGTGCAAGTCGATCTTCTGATCGCCGTTACGGTCACGGAAACGATGATTTTCCCGCGTGATTTGTTTGGCCGCCTGGTCCGTCGTAAACGACGGTTTCTTCGAGGCCCCGGCACCAAACGGGCCGGGGTCCGATATCGGAAACCCCATGCGGGAAGTTACAGAAAACAGATCAGGTCCATTCATTGTGCGGCACTCGTATTATTAATGAATACACAAGAACACCGAATCGAATCGATCCGGAGATTAAGTATCAATAACCGCGAGCCGCGTTAAACCAGGCTCATCGTTATCACCGATAATCTCGCACAGTGAAAAATAGCGGACCAACACTATTTTAGTTTCAGCTGAAACAACCACACGCCGCGTAACATGCAGTCAGACAACCAGGATTTTATTTGCAATTTAAACATCCAACCACACAACCGACTCACCAATACCGGGTTGCTTTTACAATAAAAAAACAAATTCTAAACAAATACCCGTCACTGGCTTACTTCAATTCCCGTCAGACAAAGACATATCCACTTAAGCTTCTTCACTGCGATAAACCCCGCCTGGGAGCGGGTGACAAGCCATAGCCATTCCCCGTAGGCTTGTGCGCCGTACTGCATCGCGATGCGCTCAATCACAAGCAAGGGACACCCGATGGACCGCCTGACCGCCATGGAAACCTTCGTCCACGTTGTCGAAACCGGCTCGTTCTCCGCCGCCGCCAAACGCCTGGGCATCGGCCAGCCCGCGGTGTCGAAGAGCGTCGCGCAGTTGGAAGCGCGCCTGGCGGTGCGCTTGGTAATGCGCTCAACCAGGGGCCTGACGCCGACCGAAGCGGGCCTGGCGTATTTCGAAAAAGCCAAGCGCGCCATCGATGAGGCCAACGAGGCCGACGACGCTGCCCGCAGCGCGGGCGCCGGGCTGTCGGGTAACTTGCGCATCAGCGCCGCCGTGACCTTCGCCAGCCTGCATATCCTTCCGCACCTGGGGCCGTTCCTGGAGCAGTACCCTGGGTTGAACATCGATGTAGTACTCGACGACCACAGCCTCAACCTGGTGGAAGAAGGCATCGACGTCGCCCTGCGCATGGGCAACCTGAGCGATTCGGGGCTGACCGCACGCAAGATCGGGGCGTCGCCCTGCCATATCCTGGGCACCCCGGCCTACTTCGAACGCTTCGGCGAACCCGCCACGCCAGCCGATCTGCTGCGACACCAGGCGGTCATCTACACCCAGGGCGAGGGCGCGCGCTGGACATTTACCCGAGACGCCCGCGAATACCCGATCGTCGTCCATGGCCGCTTGCACATCACAGCGGCGGAAGGGGTACGCGCGGCTGTGCTGAACCACTTGGGCCTGACCCTGGCATCGGCCTGGATGTTCGCGCCGGAACTGGCCAGTGGCGCGGTGAAGCCGGTGCTGACCGACTGGCATTTGCCGGCGCGGGACTTATGGGCCGTGTTTCCGACAGGGCGGATGGCGAGTGCCAAGGCGCGGGCGTTTGTGGAGTATGTGGAACGGTTGTCAACGCGCTGACGGGTCCAGGTAGCGCAGCAAACACTCGACCGTATGTTCCAGCGGGCCGGAGTTATCCAGCACGAGCAACCCCGCCCCCATGCCGGCCAGCAGCTGTGCCGTAAACCGTGCATTACGCGCCAGGCGCGCATCGATATCCGCCACCGACTCACGCCCCCGCGCCAGCAAGCGCTGGCGCAGCGCCGCCTGATCGACACTCAGCAACACCACCAGCAACGCCGGGTAACGCTCGCGGGCCTGCGCCAGGTGGGCACGGGAGCCGTTGACCAGCACATCCTCCCCCGCCGCCAGCCACGCGTCGATGTCCGTGGGTATGCCATAGGACAACCCATTGGCCTGCCAACTCAACGCAAACGCGCCTTCGGCTTGCATCGCGACAAACTGCTCGGCGCTCACCCCCTGTGCCGCCTCGCCCACCGCTTCCGCCGAGCGCGTAATCACCCGACGCACAATGCGGCAGCCACGTTCGGCCAAACGTGGTCGTGCAGCGTCCAACAGGCTGTCCTTGCCCGAACCCGATGGCCCGATGAGATAGATCAACCTGCCCGCCATCAATACACCCTCTTCGCTTGTCTGCAGATTTGTTGCATGACCGACTACGTTTCACGGCGGCGGCCACAGTATCGAATTGTGACGCGCTACGCACTCGGTCAGGCGTGCGCGTCAGCAGATAGAAAACAGAAAGTAGAACATTCCGAACCTTCACTCAGTTAAATACTTAGGATTATTCCGTCAAGATATAGAACTCATCGCACAAATAAATTCAGCCAAGACTTTTCCTACAACTTCTGTGGCTTGCAGTTGTTAGAACGCACCATTAGCCTCTCGCAATCGCTGCTCATCAGCGATCGGGTTTGGTCGCCCGTGTGAGAATGGCGCACAGTGCCGCGCAAGCGGCATTATTGTGTTCGCGTTATGGCGAGCTGTGCGTGGGAGGGCTGCGGCCCTGCCGGGTTTCCATTCCCTGGTCGACCAACCTGCGTACAGCTCGCCACCCTTCTGCTTGGTCGCGGATGTGGTGAGCTCCACTGAATGGAGATTTACTGCATGAAAAAAGTCACGCCAAATCCCCCGTCATCCCCCTCGGCTGATAACCCGCAAACGCCCTCTGAAATCATCTTCACCGTTCGCTCCGGTCTCAGCACCGAAGCGGCCTTGAGCAATGCCAGCGAGATGCTTGAATCAGCGACGACCTGTGCGTATGACTGCGCTGAGCACCTTGATGGCTCAAGCCGTAAGCAGGTGTTGGCGGTGGTGCAGATGATGGAGATTGCACAGTTATTGGTGGATGCGGCGCTGGATCACGAGTGTCCAGTGGACTGACAGGCTGCAGGCATGAAAAAGGCGACCCAAAGGTCGCCTTCTGTCACTGCGCGTACTGCTTGCTCAACCCCGGCGGTACGCCATGCACGTCGGTCTCTTCCCACGGCCCGTCCGGGCTGATGGAGCGGCTCCAGCCGTTGCTCCAGCGGTAGTAGGTGCGCTGGCGGTAGAAGGTGTCGGGCTGGTCTTCCAGCACATACACCTGCATCTTGCCGTCCCAGTGGCTGGCCGCGCCGGGTGGCGGGGCGAAGGTCGGCGACTTGCTCGGTGGCGCTTTCGCGGGTGCGGTGACCGGGCTGGAGGGCCTGGTGGCTGGCTTGGTCGAGGGGCCCGATGGGGGAATGGTCGGGCCGGTGGGTGCCGGAGGTGGGCGGTGGACCGCACAAGCGCTCAAGCCCAATACCAGGCTGAGCAGGGTGATGCGTGCAAGGGCGGTCATAGGCGTTTCCTCGAATTACTTGTCCGGACTGTCGATGGTCAGCTGCTGCAGCGCAGTGGTGGTGCTGGCCAGGGGTTGGCTGCGGCCGATCCACTCGCCAGTGGTCGGTTGACCGGCCCGGGATATGCGCGCAACCAGTTGGACTTCAGGGAAGTTGGACAGTTTCAACTGCGGCATCATTGCGTCGGCATCGCCCAGTTCGACGGTGACCGGCAGGTCGGCGACGGTCACACGCTTGGCCGCCAGCGGCGCCGGCGGGCCGGAGACAGCGCGAGCGAAGATGAACACGCTGTCGCTTGGCAGGGCCTTGGCCTTGATGTCGGCGGAGAGGTCCACGCGCACTTTCATCACGGCTTTTTGGGCGACGGTGCCACCGCTCGCTTTCAGCCGCTCTGCCGCGCGGTCGATCCCGCCTTGCAGGGCGACGCGGGAGTTGTCTTCGGGCGGCAGTTGCGCCAGCAGGCGGCTCCAGTAATCGATCGCCTCCTGGTAGCGCTGGCCTTCAAAGGCCGCGATGCCAAGCAGACCGAGGCTGGTGACTTCTCGCGGGTCGAGCTTGAGGGCTTCGTCGGTCAGGGCCTGGACCTTGGGCGACCACTGCTTGTTGTCGGCGAAGTACTGGGCCTGGGCCCACTGGCCCAACAGCTCCGGCTGGCGCCCGGCCAGGGCCACGGTGCGCTCGAAGACCTTGGCGGCATCGGCGGAGCGGTCCTGGGCCATGTAGGCGCGACCGAGGAAGTACAAGCCTTCTGCCGAATCCGGCTGGGCGGCCGCGGCCCGTTCCAGGCGGTGGGTCATGTCTTCCATGGACACCGGTGGCTGGGAGAATTCGCGGGTCAGTTCGACCTTGTCGCTGGCACCGAAGTGCAGGTACAAGCCAATGCCCAGCACGGGCACCAAAACCGCTGCGAGCAACGGCAGCGGCTTGCCCAGGCGCGATTCGCGGGGCTTTTCCAGGCCTTCGGTGTCGGCCAGCAATTCGCGCGCGGCTTCGGCGCGGCCGGTGTCGAGTTGCGTAGCGTTGAGCACGCCTTCGTCCTGCTGGGTTTGCAGTTCGGCCACGCGTTCTTGATACAGCGCCACGTTCAGCGCGGTGCGATCCTCTTCGCGCTGGGCACGACGGCCGCGCAACACAGGGATCAACAGGAAACTCAGGGCAATCAGAAGCAGCAAACCGGCTGCGAGCCAGAAATCAATCATCAGTCTTGGTGTCCAGCAATTGGTCGAGGCGTTGGCGCTCGTCGGGGGATAGCGCGTCGGAACCATCGGTAGGGGCGGCGCGGCGACGGCGGACGATCACCACCATCACCACCATGCCAGCCAGCAGCAGCCCGGCGGGGCCGAACCAGAGCAGTGCGGTCTTGCCGGTGAGGGCCGGTTTGTAGCGCACGAAATCGCCGTAGCGGTCGACCATGAAGTCGATGATCTGCTGGTTGTCCTTGCCCTCCCCCAACATGCGGAAGATCTCTTTGCGCAGGTCGGCGGCGATGGGCGCGTTGGAGTCGGCGATGTCCTGGTTCTGGCACTTGGGGCAGCGCAGTTCCTTGGTCAGTTCGCGAAAACGCTCACGCTCGGCGTCGTTGGCGAATTCGTAGGTGTCGATGGCGGCGTGGGCCACGCCCGCCAGGCCCAGGGCCAATACGGCAGCAGCTAACCAGCGCTTCATGGCTTGGCCTCGTCGACCAGGGCCTGGTACTTGGCGGCCAGTTGTTCGCGCCAGACCACTTCATCGATGACGCCGACATACTTGTCGCGGATCACGCCATTGGCATCGATAAAGAAGGTTTCCGGGGCGCCGTAGACGCCGAGATTCAACCCCAGGTTGCCGTCTTCATCGCGGATATCCAGCTGGTACGGGTTGTGGAATTCCGCCAGCCACTTCAAGGCCGCCGCATTGTCGTCCTTGTAGTTGATGCCGTAGATCACCACGCCGTTCTCGGCGAGTTTGTTCAGCACCGGGTGTTCTACGCGGCAGGAAATGCACCAGGTACCCCACACGTTGACCAGCGCCGGCTTGCCCAGCAAATCGGCCTGGGTCAGGGTCTTGTCGCCCTGCACCGTCGGCAGGGAAAACGCCGGGAACGGCTTGCCGATCATGGCCGAGGGCAACTCGGCCGGGTCCAGGTACAACCCGCGATACAGGAACACCGCCACCAGCAGAAACAATGCCAGCGGCACGACCATCAACCAACGCTTCATACCGCCGCTCCTTGCAGGCCCAGGGCTTCACGCACCCGGCTCTTGACCTTGACCCGATAGCGCCGGTCCAGCGCCGCGAGCACACCACCCAGACCGGTGAGCAAACCGCCGAACCAGATCCAGCGCACGAACGGTTTGACATGCACGCGCACCGCCCAGGCACCTTCGCCCAGCGGCTCACCCAGGGCGACGTAAAGGTCACGGGTGAAACCGCCGTCGATCCCGGCTTCGGTCATCATCGAACTCTGCACGGTGTACAAGCGTTTTTCCGGGTGCAGCACGGCGACTTCCTTACCGTTGCGGACTACGCGCACGGTGCCTTTGTCGGACGTGAAGTTCGGCCCTTCGAAGTGCTTGGCGCCTTCGAAGATGAAGTGGTAACCGGCCAGGTCCATGGACTCGCCGGGGGCCAGGCGCAGGTCACGCTCGGCGCTGTTCTGGCTGGAGAGCACCACGCCGAGGGCACACACGGCGATGCCGATGTGCGCAATCTGCATGCCCCAATAGCTGCGGGTCAGGGTGGGCAGGCCTTTGATCAGGCCTTTGTGACGGGTCTTGTCGACGATGTCGCGCATGCCGGCCAGCAATACCCAGGCGGCGAGCATGAACGTGGCGAGGACCGCCCAGTTGAAATCGCCATAAGCGATACCAGCGATCACGGCCAAGGCGGCGCTGCCCAGCAGCACCGGGGTCAGCATGCCCACCAGCCATTTCACTGGGGTGTCTTTCCAGCGCACCAGCACGCCGACGGCCATTACCACCATCAACAAGCCCATCAACGGAATGAACAAGGCGTTGAAATACGGCGGGCCGACCGACAGCTTGGCGCCGGTCAGCGCATCCAGCACCAGCGGGTACAGGGTGCCGAGCAGGATCATCGACGCGGCCACCACCAGCACGAGGTTGTTGCCCAGCAACAGGGTTTCCCGCGACCACAGGTTGAAGCCGACCTGGCTCTTGACCACCGGCGCGCGCAGGGCAAACAGGGTCAGGGAACCGCCGACCACACACAGCAGGAACATCAGGATGAACACACCGCGGGCAGGGTCGGACGCAAACGCGTGAACCGAAGTCAGCACGCCCGAACGCACGAGGAAAGTGCCGAGCAGGCTGAGGGAAAACGCCGCGATGGCCAGCAACACCGTCCAGCTCTTGAACACGCCGCGTTTTTCGGTGACGGCCAGCGAGTGAATCAGCGCCGTACCCACCAGCCATGGCATGAAGGACGCGTTTTCCACCGGGTCCCAGAACCACCAGCCGCCCCAGCCGAGCTCGTAATAGGCCCACCACGAACCCAGGGTGATCCCGATGCCGAGGAAGGCCCAGGCGACGATGGTCCATGGCCGCGACCAGCGCGCCCAGGCCGCATCGAGGCGCCCGCCGAGCAAGGCGGCGATGGCGAAGGCGAAGGCCACGGAGAAACCCACGTAGCCCATGTAGAGCATCGGCGGGTGGACGATCAGGCCGATGTCCTGCAGCAGCGGGTTGAGGTCATGCCCGTTCACCGGAATCTGCGGCAAGATGCGGCTGAACGGGTTGGACGTCATGATCAGGAACAGCAGGAAGCCGACGCTGATCATGCCCATCACTGCCAGCACCCTGGCCAGCATGACTTGCGGCAGTTGCCGGGAGAAGATCGACACGGCGAAGGTCCAACCGCCGAGGATCAGGGCCCACAACAGCAGCGAACCTTCGTGGGCGCCCCACACGGCGCTGAACTTGTAATACCAGGGCAAGGCGCTGTTGGAGTTGCTGGCCACATAGGCGACGGAAAAATCGTCGGTCATAAAGGCGTAGGTCAGGCAACCGAACGCGAACACCAGGAAGGCAAACTGGCCCCAGGCGGCCGGCTGCGCCAGGCTCATCCACAGGCGGTCGCCGCGCCACGCGCCGAGCAACGGCACCACGGCCTGGACGATGGCGAAGCACAGGGCGAGGATCATCGCCAAATGGCCCAGCTCCGGAATAAACAGTGCGGACGTCATCACTTAGCCCTCCTTGGCTGGAGTTGGAGCGGTTTGGCCGCTGTCTTTCAACGCTTTGGTGACTTCCGGCGGCATGTATTTCTCATCGTGCTTGGCCAGTACTTCATCGGCCACCACCACGCCATCGGCATTCAGTTTGCCCAGGGCGACGATGCCCTGGCCTTCGCGGAACAGGTCCGGGAGGATGCCGCGATACGTAATGGTCACGGCCTTGTTGAAATCGGTGACTACGAAGGTGACGTCGAGAGAATCGCCGGAGCGTTTCAACGAGCCCTTCTCCACCATGCCGCCGGCGCGGATGCGCGTGTCCAGCGGTGCTTCGCCGTTGGCGATCTGGGTTGGGGTGTAGAACAGGTTGATGTTCTCCCGCAGGGCGCTCATCGCCAGGCCCACGGCAATACCGACGCCGGCCAGAATGGCAAGGATGATCAACAGACGCTTTCTACGCAGCGGATTCACTTTTCGGTCTCCCGGCGCAGACGACGCGCCTCTTGTTGCAGGTAACGCTTGCGGGCCAGGATCGGCACGGCAACGTTGAGGGCCAGTACCGCCAGGCAGATGCCATAGGCCGTCCAGACATACAGGCCATGGTGGCCCATGGCGAGAAAATCACTGAAAGAAGCAAAACTCATCCACGCGCTCCCAGGCTGCTCTGCACTTCGGCCTTGACCCAACTGGCGCGGGCTTCACGCTTGAGCACTTCAAGGCGCATCCGCATCAGCAGCACAGCGCCGAAGAAGCAGTAGAACCCCAGCACCATCAGCAACAGCGGCGCCCACATTTCCACGGGCATCGCCGGTTTTTCGGTGAGGGTGAAGGTGGCGCCCTGGTGCAGGGTGTTCCACCACTCCACCGAGTATTTGATGATCGGGATGTTGATCACACCGACAATCGCCAGCACCGCACAGGCCTTGGCGGCGCTGTCACGATTGCTGATCGCGTTGCCCAGGGCAATCAGACCGAAGTACAGAAACAGCAGGATCAACATGGACGTTAGTCGCGCATCCCACACCCACCACGAGCCCCAGGTGGGTTTGCCCCAGATCGCGCCGGTGACCAGCGCCACGGCGGTCATCCACGCACCGATGGGCGCGGCGCATTGCAGGGCGACGTCCGCGAGTTTCATCTTCCACACCAGGCCGACGATGCCGCACACCGCCAGCATCACGTAGCAGGACTGGGCCAGCATTGCGGTAGGCACGTGGATATAGATGATGCGAAAGCTGTTGCCCTGCTGGTAATCCGGCGGCGCGAAGGCCAAGCCCCAGACCAGGCCGAGGCCGATCAGCACTACGGCGGCGATGCTCAACCACGGCAGCAGCTTGCCGCTGATGCCGTAAAACCATTTGGGCGAGCCGAGCTTGTGAAACCAGGTCCAGTTCATTGCTGTTTCCATCACGGTTGCGTCTTGTGTTTGCAAGAAGCGTAGGGTCTTTCTTATGTTGAAGAACGGGTTACGCGTAACCCGACTTCATTATTCGCCGACGCTGATCTTCAGGCCGGCGGCTATGGCAAAGGGTGTCAGGGTTACCGCCAGGGCGGTCAGGCTGCCAAGCCACAGGAGGTAACCGGTCGCCGGCATGCCCATGAGCGCGGCTTGCAAAGCGCCGCTGCCGAGGATCAACACCGGGATATACAAAGGCAGAATCAACAAGGCCAGCAGCAGGCCGCCGCGTTTCAAACCCACCGTCAGCGCCGCGCCCACCGCTCCCAACAGGCTGAGCGCCGGCGTGCCGAGCAACAAGGACATGAGCAATACCGGCAGGCATTCACTGGGCAACCCTAGCATCATTGCCAGCAACGGCGAGAGCAACACCAGCGCCAGGCCGGAAAACGCCCAGTGTGCCAGTACCTTGGCCAATACCAGAAGTGGCAGGGGGTGCGACGAAAGGACCCACTGTTCCAGGGAACCGTCCTCGAAATCACTGCGAAACAGCCCGTCCAGCGAGAGCAACACGGACAAAAGGGCCGCCACCCACACCAGTCCCGGAGACAAGGTTTGCAACAGTTTAGTCTCGGGGCCGACCGCCAGCGGGAACAACGCGATGACAATCGCAAAGAACACCAGCGGATTGGCCAGTTCGGCCGGGCGCCGGCACAACAGCCGCGCCTCGCGGGCCACCAACAGCGCGAACACACTCATACCGACCACCGCCCCAGGTCCAGCTCGCGGTAACCGGCGGGCAGGCGCGTCAGGCTGTGGTGCGTCGTCAGCACGACGAGGCCGCCCTGCTCACAATGCCGCGCCAGATGTTCTTCCAACTGGGCGACACCTTGTTTGTCGAGGGCGGTGAAGGGTTCGTCGAGAATCCACAGCGGCGGGCCGGGCAGATACAGGCGCGCCAGGGCCACACGGCGCTGCTGGCCGGCCGACAAGGTGTGGCAGGGCACATCTTCGAAGCCCTTGAGGCCGACGGCGGCGAGTGCCTGCCAGATCGCCTCGCGGCTGGCCGGATGATGCAGGGCGCTGAGCCAACTGAGGTTTTCCTCGGCGCTGAGCACGTCTTTGATCCCGGCGGCGTGGCCGATCCAGGTGAGGTTGCGGGCCAGCTCGGTGCGTTGTTCGTTCAGGGGCTTGCCGTTGAGCCGCACTTCGCCCGCCGTGGGCTGCATCAACCCGGCCAGCAAACGCAGGAGGCTGGTCTTGCCGCTGCCGTTGGGCCCGCTGATCTGCACCATGTCACCGCCCGCCAGGCGCAGGTCGAGGTGCTCGAACAGCAGGCGCAGGTCGCGTTCACAGGCAAGCGCTACGGCTTCAAGAAGAGGGCTGGTCAAAAGATCGCGGGCCTTTACGGTTCAAGTCGGCGGTGCTGCGGCCGTTATAGAAAGGAGCACAATAACGGCTTTGGCGACCGATTTTAGAGAGCTGGATCAAATAGTTGTGAGGTTTTTACCGCTCTCATGGCAGACGGGCCGCATTATACATGCGATGCCCTACGCTAAAGAGGGCTATTTCCCCTGAGACGACACGCACGATGACCGGTGAGATCAACCTTCCTACGCTTTCTCCTGCCCCGACAGCCGGGCCGGCCCCTGCGCCGGCGCCAGCAACCGGTGAGTTGCTGAAACTGCTGGAGCCGCAGATCGGCTTGATCGACCCGGGAAAAACCGCGAACGCCGAAGTCATCGCACTTAAACAAGGCGGCGAAGCCTTTCAGTTGCTGCTCAAATTGACCCTCGACGGTGGCCGCCAGACGCTGGTGCAGGCCAGCAGCCCGCAACCCTTGCCGCTGGGCAGCAATGTGGCGGTGAGCCAGACGCCCGCCGGCAACCTGACCCTCAGCCTGCAGCAGGCCTTGAGCGCCAACGTCGCCGCCCTCACCCGCATCGACACCACACAAATGCCGGCGGGCACCTTGCTGCAAGCCAAAGTCCTGACCAGCCAAGCGCTGCCCCAAGGCACCACGCAACCGACGATCTACCGTTCGTTAGTGACAGTCCTCAACAGCGCCCTGGCCGGCACGACCCTGACCCTGGAAAGCCCGCAACCGCTACGCGTCGGCAGCCTGCTCAGCGCCGTGGTACAGGACACGCAGACCCTGAACTTTGTGCCCTTGAGCGGGCTCAAGGATCAACTGGCCGTGACCCAGCAACTCGCCACCCAGCAAAGCCGCCAGGGCTCGTTGGATGCGGTGTTCACCGCGTTGCAACGCCTGCCCCAGGACGACAGTACGTCCGTCGAACTGCGCTCGGCCGCCACGCGGCTGCTCGCGGCATTGCCCGACCTGGCACAGGTCAGCAATCCCAAGGTGCTGGCGCAAGTCATCCAGAACAGCGGCACGTTTCTTGAAGCCAAGTTGCTGGCCGGGCAAAACCCGCAAATTCCACCGCTGGATATGAAAGGCGCGCTGTTGCGCCTGGTCGCCGATCTGCTGCCCGCCCTGCCCGTCAGCACCAACCTCACTGCCATCCTCGCCGCCAACACCCTGGCCCAGATACTGCCCAACTTCGTGCGCAGCCCGCTAAACACCCTCGGGCAGATCAGCGCCCGCCAGGCACCCGCCGGTTTTCCATTGCCGGAGCGGCTGATGCAACGCCTGGAAGGCGAAGGCGACCTGGAAAACCTGCTGCGCCTGGCCGCCGGGGCCATCTCGCGGTTACAGAGCCATCAGCTGTCGAGCCTGGAACAGACCGGCACCACCGCCGACGGCCGCCTGCAAACCACCTGGCAGCTGGAAATCCCCATGCGGACCCTGCAGGACATCGTGCCGCTGCAGGTCAAGTTCCAGCGCGAAGAGCCCGCGCAGGACAAGGACCAGCCTGAACGCAAGGACAAAAAAGACCCCAAGCAGATGCTCTGGCGCGTGGAACTGGCCTTCGACATGGAGCCGCTGGGGCCGTTGCAGGTCCAGGCGCAGTTGTCGCAGGGCAAACTGTCGAGCCAGTTGTGGGCGACGCGACCGTTCACCGCCAGTTTGATCGAAAGTCACTTGGGCAGTTTGCGCGAGCGCCTGGTGACGTCGGGCATCAATGTCGGCGACCTCGACTGCCACCTCGGCACGCCGCCACGCGGGCCGAAAACCGGATTGGAGCAACGCTGGGTGGACGAAACCGCATGAACAACGCCAACCCACCGCGCCAGGCCATCGCCCTCAAGTATGACGGCCAACAAGCGCCGACCCTGACCGCCAAGGGCGACGATGCCCTGGCCGAAGCGATCCTCAAGCTGGCGCGGGAAAACGAAGTGCCCATCTATGAAAACGCCGAGCTGGTGAAGCTGCTGGCGCGCATGGAACTGGGCGACAGTATCCCGGAAGAGTTGTACCGCACGATCGCCGAGATCATTGCGTTTGCCTGGACGCTGAAGGGCAAGTTTCCGGCGGGGTACGACCCGCACGCCGCGCCGGTCGAGCGCGATGTCACCGAGCGTGGCGACGACTACTGAGTAGCCCCAGACAAACAACAATCCAAATGTGGGAGGGGACTTGCCCCCTCCCACATTCAGATCGGCTTCAGTTCAGGACTTCGCTCAGGGGAATGAAATTCACCCGGTCGCCCATCGCCAGCGTCGTCCCTTCCAGCACCTCCACCAACCCTTGCGCCCACGCCGCGCTGCGCAGCACGCCGGAGCTCTGGTTGCGATAGATGACCGCCTTGCCCTGCTCGATGCGCCCGCGCAAATATTCGCGGCGGTTGCCCGGTTTGGGCCAGACGAACCCCGCCGGCACCTCGAACCGCAGCGGCTCGACCTCCGCCACACCTTGGCGGCGCAGCAGATAGGGGCGTGCCAACAGGGCAAACGTCACCAGCGTCGACGCCGGATTGCCCGGCAGGCCGATCACCGGCACGCCACGGAAATGGCCGAAGGTCAGCGGCTTGCCCGGTTTGATCGCGAGCTTCCACAAGGCCAGCTCGCCTTCTTCACGCAGGGCAATGCCGAGAAAATCCGCCTCGCCCACCGACACACCGCCGGTCGACAGAATCAAGTCAACCGCGCCCAGGCCCGCCAGACACGTGCGCGTCTGGTCCAGGTCATCGGGAAGAATGCCCGCATCGATCACTTCGCATCCCAGGCGCTCCAGCCAACTACACAGCACGCGACGGTTGCTGTTGTAGATCTCCCCTGGGCCGAGGGGCAGGCCGGGCTCGATCAACTCATCGCCGGTGGACAGCACCGCGACCCGCACGCGGCGCACCACGGCCAATTGGTCAAGACCGAGGGACGCAGCCAGGCCGAGTTCGATCGGCCCCAAGCGCGTGCCCGCGGTCAGCACCACTTCGCCGACGGTGGTTTCCTGCCCTTGCGGGCGAATGTTCTGACCGATATGCAACGGCTCGGTAAAACTCACACGCGCGTCGGCGTGGACCACGGCGTTTTCCTGCATTTCCACGCAGTCCGCGCCTTGCGGCACGGGCGCCCCGGTGAAGATGCGTGCGCAGGTGCCGGCAGCCAATGGCGCGGGGGCCTGACCGGCGAAGATGCGCTGGCTCACCGCCAACGGTTCGCCCGTCCAGTCCGCCAGGCGCACGGCATAACCGTCCATGGCGCTGTTGGGCCACGGCGGCAGATCTAGGGTGGAGATCAAATCCTGCGCCAGTACGCGGCCATCACCCGCGGCCAGGGGCAATACCTGCTGCTCGCGAATCGGCGCGGCCTCGGCCATCTCGAGCAAGCGTTGCAGGGCTTCTTCCACCGGCATCAAGGCGCCGGTCTTGCCCGGCTTATCCACGGGATTCACAGGGTTCGGCCTGCTTCAGGTGCGGTACGAAGTTGCAGGGGCGGTGACGGTTGTCCAGTTGCTCAGCGAGGATGCCGTCCCAACCGGTACGCACGGCGTTGGTCGAACCCGGCAGGCAGCACACCAGGGTGCCGTTCGCCAGGCCGGCCAGGGCGCGGGATTGCACGGTGGAGGTGCCGATGTCGGCCACGGAGATCTGGCGGAACAGCTCGCCAAAGCCATCGACCTGTTTGTCGAGCAGGCAGCTCACCGCTTCGGGCGTGCTGTCACGGCCGGTGAAGCCGGTGCCGCCAGTGATCAGCACGACCTGCACCACGTCTTCGGCGATCCAGTGGGCCACCTGCGCGCGAATCTTGTAGAGGTCGTCCTTGAGCAGCACGCGCTCGGCCAGGAGGTGGCCGGCGGCGATCAGGCGGTCGACGAAAACCTGGCCCGAGGTGTCGGTGTCCAGGGTGCGGGTGTCGCTGACAGTCAGTACAGCGATATTCAGGGGTACAAAGGGCGCATCTGCCTTGGCTTTCATGGCACGGTCCGGTTGTCGAAGGAACAGCCCGATGTTATATCACAGGCCCCTATTTACCTGCCGCTGCGGAACCCCCATGCCCGACGATTCTTCGCCTCTGCCCTGTTCGATTCTGCTGTTGGCCGGTGGCCGCGGCCAACGCATGGGCGGACAAGACAAAGGCTTGCTGGAATGGCAGGGCCAACCATTGATCGCGCACTTGCACCACCTGGTGCGCCCACTGACCGACGACCTGATCATCTCGTGCAACCGCAACCCGGACCGCTACACGCCGTATGCCGACCAGTTGGTGAGTGACGACAGTACGGATTTCCCCGGGCCGCTGGCCGGTATCCGCGCAGGCTTGAACGCCGCCCGCCATGAGCACTTACTGATTTTGCCGTGCGATGTGCCGCATCTTGACGCTCGACTGCTCGCCGACCTGCGCAAGACGGCGCAGCGCAATCCGCGGCTGCCGGTGATGGTGCGCCACGGTGAATTCTGGGAACCGTTGATCTGCATCATCCCCACCCACCTGCAAAGCGCGGTAGAACAGGCCTGGCAAGCCGGTGAGCGCAGCCCGCGCAAGATCTTCCTGCAGTTGGGGGGCATCGGGCTGGAATGCCCGGCGGATGATCCGCGCCTGGCCAACCTGAACACGCCTGCGCTGTTACACACCAAGCCTGGCGTGTCAGAATGAACCCCACACAAGGAACTTTGTCGACGCGCCACGCGTCACACAGTCAGCAATCAAAAAGAATTCTCTTGGAGACACACTCATGACTCAACGGACCATCGCCGCTTTCATGCTTGCACTGGGCCTCGCTACCCTTGCCGGTTGCGCCTCGCCAACAGTGATCACCCTGAATGACGGTCGCGAAATCCAGGCTGTCGATACCCCGAAATACAATGAAGATACGGGTTTCTACGAATTCGAACAGCTTGACGGCAAGCGCACCCGCATCAACAAGGATCAAGTGCGTACCGTTAAAGACCTGTAAGCCGCAACGCTTGCATACAAGGCCCGCCTCGCGCGGGCCTTGTCGTTTCTGCGGTTACCAGTCGAGCGTGATCTGGCTGCGGAAACTGCGTTCTGCACCCGTGACCGGATCGATAAAACGCACCCCCTGGGCGAGCAGCTTCAAGGGATTGGCGTAGTCGTCCACGGCATCCTTGATCACTTCGGGGTAGAACGGGTCATTGCAGATGCTCGCGCCGAGCGCCGTCATGTGTACACGCAACTGGTGCTTCTTGCCGGTCACAGGGAACAGCCCATAGCGCCATAAGTCGCCGTGGGTTTCGCGCACTTCCACGGCCGTTTCGGTGTTGCTGGCGCCTGGCCCTTCCTGCATGCGAAAGAACGGCTCGCCATCCACCAGACGGCTTTTGTGGACCAGCGGGAAGGTCAGGTTCGGCAAGGCCGGGGCGATGGCCTCGTAGAACTTGTCGATTTGACGCGTGGGAAACAACTGCTGATAGGCCGAGCGGCTTTGCGGGTTGGCCGAGAACAGCACCAGCCCCGCCGTATGCCGGTCGATGCGGTGCAGGGGCACCAGGGACGGGTTGTCCAGGCGGCGGATCAGGCGGCGCAACAGGGTTTGCTCGACATACTCACCCGCCGGGGTGACGGGCAGAAAGTGTGGTTTGTCCGCCACCACCAAGTGTTCGTCGGCGTACAGGATAGTTTCCTGCACCGGGATGACTTTTTCGTTCGGCACTTCGCGGAAGTAGTAGATGCACAAGCCTTCCTTGTAGGCCAGGTCCAGGCGGATCGGGCTACCCTGCAGATCCAGCACCCGGCCACGGGCGATGCGGTCCAGCCACTGCGCGCGGCCGATCGCCGGGAAATGCTCGCACAGGCAGTCGAGCACCGTCGCCCAAGGGCCAGGCGGCAAGTACAAGGTGCTGGCTTGATGCTGGGACGCGGAAAAACCGGAAGTGGACATGCGGATGCTCGAAGCCTGGGAAACAGGCCGGCATTATCCCGCATGGAGCGGGATTGAGCCTAGGGCGGATCTCAGGCCTTGGCCAATTGCGCCCGCAGAATCGGCGAAGCACTGGCGGCCTCGGTAAATTCCTTGAGCCAGCGCAGCACGTCCACCGCTTCCCAACGGCCCGGATCATATAGCGCGTACAGCAAGCCCTGGTAACCCACCACATCCAACTGCTTGTGATAACCGGCGCGCTGGAACAGCGCTTCGATCTCGGCAAAGCAGGTATTGAAATGCACTTTGTTAAACGGCGTCTTGCCTTCCGTGACCAGGCCGTCGAGGCGCAGCTCGTTCACCGCATCGCGCACGACGTCGGCGGACATGCGATTAACGCTGCTTTTCAGTTGTTCAACATTCACCACGGGCGTTCCCTCTATTCAATCGCTGTACAAACATACAGTAACCCAATATTGAGAAAGCTGCCATCGCCCAAGCGCTAGAATAGGAAGGCCACCACCTGCTCCGTGTCGAACGGCCACCCCAGTTCAGCCCCGGTATCCACCCGGCGCAGCACCGGAATCGTTAGGCCATAGGCTTCAAACAAGGCTTCGGAATCGGCAATATCCACCAGCTCAACCAGCAACCCATGTTCGACCAACGGCATGATTTCTGCTTCGGCGAGCTCACACAGATGGCAACCCAACGTAGTGAACAACTGGCATTCAGGAGGCATGACGACAGGACCTGATCAGGAATAGGCGCCCATTTTAGGCCGACTCTATAGCGCTGGCGAGCCGATAAACCCTGACCCAGATCACCATGGCCTATAACTGATTCAGCGATTCTCGCGGCTTTTTGTCCGCTCGCCCTGCAACGGAGATGCTTGTGTTCGCCAACCTGCTGATCATTCTGGCCTCATCCCTGGTGGTGATTGCGCTGTTTCGCCGGCTGCAATTGCCGCCCGTGCTGGGCTACCTGTGCGTGGGCCTGGCCGTGGGGCCGACCGCCCTCGACTGGGTGAATGACAGCGAAAACCTGCCCGACCTCGCCGAGCTGGGCGTGGTATTCCTGCTGTTTTCCCTTGGCCTGGAGTTCTCCCTGAGCAAGATGTTCGCCCTGCGCCACGTGGTATTTGGCCTGGGCAGCTTGCAAGTGCTGGGCTGCGGGTTGCTGCTGGGGGGCCTGTTGATGGCCTTTGGCGTGTCGCCGAACATCGCCCTGATGCTCGGTGCGGGACTGGCGTTGTCGTCCACGGCCATTGTCAGCAAAGAGCTGAGCAGCCTCGGGGAAATCTTCAGCAGCCACGGTCAGAACGCGATTGGCGTGCTGCTGTTCCAGGATGTAGTGGCGGTGTTGCTGCTGACCCTGGTGCCGGTGTTCGCCGGTGGCAGCGAGCAGGCCTGGTACTGGGCGCTGCCGTTGACGCTGGCCAAGACATTGTTGTTGTTCGTCGGCCTGTTGCTCGCCAGCCGCTGGTTATTGCCGCGTCTGTTCCATGAAGTCGCCGCCTCCCATTCGGCCGAGCTGTTTGTGCTGCTGGCGCTGGTGATCGTGTTGCTGACCGCCTGGCTCACGCACTTGCTGGGCCTCTCCCCGGCGCTTGGCGCGTTCCTGGCCGGCATGCTGCTGGGGGAAAGCCATTACCGGCATCAGATCGAAGCGGATATCCGGCCGTTTCGCGACATTCTGCTGGGGCTGTTTTTCGTCAGCATCGGCATGCTCATCGACCTGCAACTGTTCATCAGCCACAGCCTGCTGATCCTCGGCCTGACCTTCACGCTGATGCTGACCAAGGGCTGCGTGGTCGCGGCGCTGGTCAAACTGCGCGGCAGCGACCGCGAAACTGCCTGGCGCAGCGGCCTGGCCCTGGCCCAGGGCGGCGAGTTCTGTTTTGCGCTGATGGCGCAGATGCAACAGAGCCGGCTGATACCGGATGAGTTCAACGGCTTGCTGCTGGCCGCCACCTTCTGTTCGATGCTGCTGACCCCGCTTTTACTGCGCGCAGCGCCGGGCATTGCCCTGCGCCTGCACCGCAAACCCAACCAGCAGGTGCAACTCGAAGCCATCACCGCGCTCAACGCCGAGTTACGCGACCATGCGGTGATCTGCGGCTATGGCCGCGTCGGGCAATCCATCGGGCGCTTTCTGCACCACGAACAACAGGCGTTTATCGCCCTGGATGACAACCCGGAACGGGTGCAGGAAGCCGCCACCGAAGACAACAGCGTGCATTACGGCGACTGCCGCCGTGGCGCCCTGCTCAGCGCGGTCGGCCTGGAGCGGGCGCGGCTGGTGGTGATCGCCGTGGATAACACCGAAGTCGCCCTGCTGGTGCTGAAGGAAGCCCGCCGGATCAACGCCGACGTACCGATCCTGGTACGCACCCGCGACGACAGCCAATTAGCCGAACTGAAAGCCGCGGGCGCCAGCGAAGTGGTGCCCGAGCTGCTGGAGTCGAGCCTGATGCTCGCCTCCCACGCCCTGATCCTGCTGGGCCTGCCGGACCAGCAGGTGCAAGCGCGGGTCGATGAGGTGCGGCACAACCGCTACCGTCTGCTGCACGGCTTCTACCCGCGGGCGGCCCCTGACGAAGAGGCGCCGATCAATCCTGACTGATCGCACCGATCTTGTGGATCGACAGGTCCGCGCCGTAGTACTCCTCTTCCTGGCTCAGGCGCAGCCCGTGTACGCGCTTGATCACGCCATACACCAGCAGGCCGCCGGCAAACGCCACCAGCACACCCAACGCGGTGCCGATCAATTGGCTGATCAGGCTGACCCCGCCCAACCCGCCAAGGGCGGTCTGGCCGAAGATGCCGCAGGCAATGCCACCCCACACGCCACACAGGCCATGCAACGGCCAGACACCCAGCACATCGTCGATCTTCCAGCGATCCTGGGCGGCAATGAAGCACCACACAAACAAGCCACCGGCGACAACCCCCGTGACCAATGCGCCCACCGGATGCATCAGGTCGGAACCGGCACAAATCGCCACCAGCCCGGCCAGCGGGCCGTTGTGCAGGAAGCCGGGGTCATTGCGGCCAATCACCAGCGCCGCAACCGTACCCCCGACCATGGCCATCAGCGAGTTGACCGCCACCAGGCCGCTGACGCCGTTCAGGGTTTGTGCGCTCATCACGTTAAAGCCGAACCAGCCGACAATCAGAATCCACGAGCCCAGCGCCAGGAACGGGATGCTCGACGGCGCAAACGCGACCAGGCGCCCTTCGCGATAACGCCCGTTGCGCGGCCCGAGCAACAGCACCGCCGCCAACGCCAGCCAGCCGCCCATGGCATGCACCACCACGGAACCGGCGAAGTCATGGAAGCTGGCACCGAAGGTCGCGAGCAACCAAGCCTGCACGCCGAAATTGCCGTTCCACACCATGCCTTCGAAAAACGGGTAGATAAACGCCACGATCAGCGCGGTAGCGCACAGTTGCGGAACAAATCGTGCACGCTCGGCAATGCCCCCGGAAATGATCGCCGGAATCGCCGCGGCAAAGGTCAGCAGGAAGAAGAACTTCACCAGACCATAGCCGTGATCGGCACTGATCACCGCCGCCGGTTGCATGAAGCTCACGCCATAAGAGATCCAATAGCCTATAAAGAAATAGGCCAGGGTGGAGATCGCGAAGTCACTGAGGATTTTCGACAGGGCGTTGACTTGGTTCTTCTGACGCACGGTGCCGACTTCGAGGAAGGCAAAACCGGCGTGCATGGCCAAAACCATGACCGCACCGATCAGAATGAACAGGGTGTTGGAGCTGTGGACGAGGGTGTCCACTGCGCTTTGCAGATTTTCCATGGAGGTTGGCAGGCCTGCGATAAAGGCAAAAAGCACCAAAGCGGTTCAAGCCGGCGTTTCGCGCACTAAATTGGCACCACCGGCTCCGCCCCTCTTCTGAGGGCGTGAACCGCTTTAGCGCAGCGATCAGCACAATCGGCCATTCCCGACAGGGTTTTTCCGCGAGTTTCAGTTATATAGGGTAAGGTTTTCACCGGTTTGCGGCCCAACCGCCCAGATTCAGCGCAGCCCCAGGGGCCTGCGCACCAAGGCAAAGCAAAAGCTGTACCAGACATTTGCAATGAACCTTCACCGATACCGGTGACTCGAAACCACACGTACCGATCAGCCACTCACGGAGATAACCATGGCCAGTAAAACAGCACAGACGGCTCAAGAAATACTGATGGCGGATTTTCAAACGCTGGTCAGTGATACTGAAAAGTTGCTGGACGACACCGCCATCCTGGCCGGCGACCAGGCCGACGAGCTGCGCGCCAAGATCCACGACAGCCTGCTCAAGGCCCGTGAAACCCTGCAACTGACCGAAGACTCCCTGCGCGACCGCAGCAAGGCCGCCGTCACCGCGACCGAAGATTATGTGCAGGCCAACCCTTGGCAATCAGTGGGCATTGCCGCCGGCGTGGGCTTCTTGATCGGTCTGTTGGCTACAAGGCGCTAATCCTATGTCTATCGGCGAATCCGGCTCGTCCACGGGCCCAAGTTCAACGTCCCGACGCCTGGGCGCAGCCGTACTGGGCTTGCTGCACAGCCATGTCGAACTGTTCGGCATCGAGCTGCAGGAGCAGAAAGCGCGCACCGTCAGCCTGCTGCTGTTTGCCGGGCTGGCCCTGGTGTTTGCCCTGCTGTTGCTGGTGGGGTTGTCGACATTGGTGATGATTCTGGTGTGGGACACCGGCTACCGCCTGACCGGAATCATCTGCCTCTGCGTGTTCTATACCCTGGCCGCTGCATTCTGCGGTGTGCGCTTGAAGGCGGCGGTGTTCGATGAGTCCACGCCGTTCCACGCCACCCTCGAAGAGCTGGCCAATGACCGGGAGCGCCTGCTGCCATGAGCCTGACTGAAATCCCACCCACCAACTCGCGCCGGGAAATGCGCAAGGCATTGATCCGCCTGCGCATGGAAATGCACCGCCAGGAAATCCGCCACGAGTCCCAGCAACTGATGGCGCCCCTGAATAAGGTGCGCAACATGGGCCAGCACTGGCAGGACAGCCTGGGCATCAAGCATGCGCCGCTGTGGGGCGTGGCCGCAGTGACGCTGATCGGCTTCTTTACCGGCAAGGGCGCCAAGGGCGGCAGTCTCAGCAGCCTGACCCGCCTGGTGCGACTGGGCGCCGGTTTGATCCCACTGATCAAATTAGCCATGCAGGGCGCCTCACGCAAAGGTTGAGGCTTGCTGGCTGCATTCTTGCAAACAGAATCGGCCCGGCCCTCGTCAACGAGGGCCGGGCACTTTGTTGCCAACGTTTTTAAGGAGGCCCCGTGATCGACGGGCAACCGCTCGCCTGCTTCCAACCCTTCATCGACACCGCCACCGGGCGCATCGCCGGCGTCGAGGCTCTCGGCCGCCTGCGCCAGGCTGACGGTCGCCTGCTGTCGGTCGGCCCGTTGTTCGCCGACCCGCGCACCTCAGGCGTGGCCTTGCGGCGCCTGGACCGGCAGATCCGCGACAACGCCTTGAGCCGTCTGCACGAGGCACCGCAGGACTGGTTTCTGAGCCTGAATATCTCACCGCGCTGGATCAATCGCCTGCGTGCCGGCCAGGCCCTGCCCAGTTTGCAACAGGTGCAGGCCCACGGCGTCGATCCACGGCGCATCGTGTTCGAGATCACTGAACTGGGCGGCGATATCCAGCGCCTGGCCGACGTGGTGGCGCGCTATCGCGAGGCCGGCGCGCGCATCGCCATCGATGACTTCGGCGCCGGTTATTCGCAGCTCGACCGCGTGCTGGCGTTGCAGCCGGACATTCTCAAGCTGGACATGCGCCTGTTTCAGGAGGCCGCCAAAGGGGGCCCCAGCAGTGAAGTGGTGCGGGCACTGGCGCAAATGGCGGAAAAAACCGGCTGCTGGATCATTGCCGAAGGGGTGGAGACTGAGGCGCAGTTGAGTTTTGCGCTGGAATGCGGCTCGCGGTATGTGCAGGGTTATCTGTTTGCCCAGGCGCAACTGGACTGGTTCGCCGCCGATGCTTTCGTGCCGCGCTTCGCCCAACTGCGTGGCGCCTACGTGCAGAAAAAACTCGCCGAACGCGGACGCATCATGCAATTGCGCCAACAACTGGCCGAACTGATGAAAATCCTCCAGACCTGGGCCCAGGGCCAGGCGCCGCTGAGCCATTTGCCGCAATTGCCGGATTATCCCTGGCTGCTGCGGTTCTACCAGTGCGACCGGCATGGCACCCAACTGACCCCCAATTTCGAATGGCGCCAGGACGCCTGGCAAGCCGACAGCCGCTACCTCGGCCACAATTGGTCGTGGCGCCCGTATTTTTATCATCTGCTGGCCGAAGGCTGGGACGAGCGCCGCTTGACGCTGTCTTCGACCTACCGCGACGCCACCACCAACCAGTATTGCCTGACCGCCGGACAATTCTTCGATAACGGTCAGCGCTTGCTGTTAATCGATATCGACGCGGTCGGCCTGTAGATTTTCGCTTGCCCCGCCCACCCGGAACCGGGAAGCTGGGCGAGTCATTCACCGCACGGAGAGTACCCGCCTTGGATTGGCCCACCCTGCTGACTCGCGAACGTCTTGGAAAGCCCCTGCACAGCCCGGAAGAATTGGGCCGTAGCCCGTTTCACAAAGACCATGACCGCATCATTTTCTCCGGCGCGTTCCGCCGCCTGGGGCGCAAGACCCAAGTCCACCCGGTGTCGAGCAACGACCATATCCACACCCGTCTGACCCACTCCCTGGAAGTCAGCTGCGTCGGCCGCTCCCTCGGCATGCGCGTGGGCGAAACCCTGCGCAGCGCCCTGCCCGAGTGGTGCGACCCGAGCGACCTGGGCATGGTGGTGCAATCGGCCTGCCTGGCCCATGACATCGGCAACCCGCCCTTCGGGCACTCCGGCGAAGACGCCATCCGCCATTGGTTCCAGCAGGCCGCCGGGCGCGGCTGGCTGGACGACATGAGCGTGGCCGAGCGCAATGACTTCCTCAATTTCGAAGGCAACGCCCAGGGCTTCAGGGTGCTGACCCAGCTGGAATACCACCAGTTCGACGGCGGCACGCGGCTGACCTACGCGACCTTGGGCACCTACCTGAAATACCCGTGGACCGCCCGCCATGCCGACTCCCTGGGCTACAAGAAACACAAGTTCGGCTGCTACCAGAGCGAATTGCCGATCCTTGAGCAGATCGCCCACAAGCTCGGCCTGCCGCAGCTGGAAGAACAACGCTGGGCGCGCCATCCGCTGGTGTACTTGATGGAGGCCGCGGACGACATCTGCTACGCGCTGATCGACCTGGAAGACGGCTTGGAAATGGACTTGCTGCAATATGCCGAAGTCGAGTCGCTGCTGCTCGACCTGGTCGGCGACGACCTGCCGCAAACCTACCGGCAACTGGGCGCCCAGGATTCACGGCGGCGCAAACTGGCGATCCTGCGCGGCAAAGCCATCGAACACCTGACCAACGCCGCCGCACGCGCTTTCGTCGAACAACAGGACGCCTTGCTCGCCGGCACCTTGCACGGTGATCTGGTCGAGCATATGCACGGCCCCGCCAAGCGCTGCGTGCTGGATGCCAAGGACATGGCGCGCAAGAAAATCTTCCAGGACAAGCGCAAGACCCTGCATGAAATCGGCGCCTACACCACCCTGGAAATCCTCCTCAACGCCTTCTGCGGGGCGGCGCTTGAACAGCACGGCGGGCGCACGCCGTCGTTCAAGAACCGGCGCATCCTCGACCTGCTGGGCAACAGTGCCCCCGACCCGGCCTGGTCGCTGCACGCCTCGTTCCTGCGGATGATCGATTTCATCGCCGGCATGACCGACAGCTACGCCACCGAGATGGCGCGGGAAATGACCGGGCGTTCCAGCCCGCAATAGATGACTGATCCAGCTGCCTGTTGCCTGAACAGAATCTACCTACGAAGGGAACAGAGCGGCCTGATCGAATCAGTACAAACACCCGATGAATAATCACGCACGCTCTTAAAGGGCATAGGGCGCCTTCCTACGCCCCGCCCAATCGCCGCTTGACTCACCGTGTGCCCTTCCTATGTTCAAGAATTGCCTTCGCATCCTGTTGGTGGAGGATCACCCCTTTCAGCTCCTGGCAACCCAGTGCCTGCTCAACAGCTTCGGCTTCGAGCACCTGACCCTGGCGGAAAACGCCGAACAGGCGATCCGCTTGATGACCCAGTCCGAACGGCCCTTCGACCTCATGTTGTGCGACCAATGCCTGCCAGATCTGCCCGGGCTTGAGTTAGTCGAAATCGCCGGTCGGCGGGGGTTTATCGCAGGGGCGATCCTGCTGAGCGGCCTGCCCCTGCCCGAACTGGCGAATCTGAAGACTCAAGCCTTACAACGTAACTTGCCGTTACTTGGTTATTTATCAAAACCGTTAAACCGGGACGAACTAATGACGCTGATAAGCCCGCTGTAAATGTAGGAATTTAAACATCTCCATATAGGAAAAACTTACCACAATAACCGCTTAACCGGTGGGCCAAGGCCCGAACCCACATCGCCGACCGAATTCTGAAACAGACGTCCACAAAGCCTTGATAGATCGTAAGGCAATACCTTTTTTAATGTAGGAATATTCCTGTTCTGTATCTACGCCCCCTCACCTCCATGCTCCCGCCTCGCCTTCTGAGCTAATGTGCCCGCTTTATTTGCACTTGCATGGAATGTGATTATGAACACAGTTTTCATCATTGATGACCATCCTGTTATCAGGCTGGCGATTCGTATGTTGTTGGAACACGAAGGCTATAAAGTCGTCGGCGAAACGGATAACGGTTGTGATGCAATACAAATGGTTCGCGAATGCCTTCCAGATCTGATCATTCTGGATATCAGTATTCCAAAACTTGATGGCCTCGAAGTGCTGTGCCGATTTAACGCAATGAATACTTCGATGAAAACCCTGATTCTGACGGCCCAATGCCCAACCCTGTTCGCCACCCGCTGCATGCGCTCGGGCGCCGATGGCTATGTGTGCAAAGAGGGCGACCTGAGTGAACTGCTGAGTGCCATCCGCGCTGTATTATCCGGCTACAACTACTT
The DNA here is from genome assembly GCF_014889455.1 of Pseudomonas sp. K8. NCBI lineage: Bacteria > Pseudomonadati > Pseudomonadota > Gammaproteobacteria > Pseudomonadales > Pseudomonadaceae > Pseudomonas > Pseudomonas sp. K8. Next base: position 130,354 of record NZ_VJWO01000010.1, on the reverse strand, counting down.
CCCCAGCCAGGCATTGAACGCCTGCGGCCCGGACAGTAATTCCCAGGAACTGGAACTGTTCAAGGCAGTGAATGATCGCGAATTAATGGTCTTGCAACTTTTTGCACAAGGTCGCACCAACAAGGAAATTGCCAAAGGTATGTTTCTCAGTAACAAAACCGTCAGCACCTACAAAAAGAGGCTTATGCAAAAACTCAAAGCCAAGTCCTTGGTAGAACTTATCGAGTTGGCAAAACGAAACGCGCTAGTGTGAGAAAGCGGATGCCCAGGCGTATAAAGGACTATCTGATCATATTGAGCGCAGGCGTGTGCTTGAGCACCTCTGTGCTCGCTGCTCAAACGGAACCGGAACACTTCACCTTATTGAGCCGCGCAGGCGCCGTTCAACTGGACACTCAACTGGACAAGACGCAACGCCAGTGGCTGCAGAACAAACGCGAACTGGTACTCGGCGCGGCAGCTCCCGATTACCCGCCCTTCGACCTCACGTCCAGCGGACGCGACTATGAGGGGCTCACGGCCGATTACGCCGGGCTGTTGGCCAAGGCGCTGGCGCTCCCCGTCAGAGTGCTGCGCTACCCCAACCGGGAAGCCTCCATCCAGGCGCTTGAAGCCGGTGAAATAGACCTGCTGGGCTCGTCCAATGGCTTTGAGGCCACCAACCCGCTGCTCACCCTTTCAGCACCGTATGCCGTGGACCAGCCAGTGCTGGTGACACGCGAGGGCGAAACCCGCAGCCTCAGTGAGGGCCTGGCCGGGCTGCGCCTGAGCCTGGTCTATCACTACCTGCCGCTGGGCGAAGTCGAGAAGCTGTATCCCGAGGCGACCATCCACACCTACCCCTCTTATCAGAACGCCCTGAATGCAGTGGCATTCGACCAGGCGGATGTGTTTCTCGGCGACACCATTTCCACCCATTACATGATCAACAAGGGCTACCTGAAAAATATCCGCATGGCCAACTTCGGCAAGCACGAAGCCTATGGTTTCAGCTTTGCCGTGCGCCAGGACCAGCACACCCTCTTGAGCATCCTCAACGCGGTGCTGGCGGCGGTGCCGACCAATGAACAGGAGAGCATTGCCAAACGCTGGAGTGCGGGCAGCGACATCCTGCTCACCGCGCAAAAACTGCAACTGACGCAACGCGAGGAACGCTGGCTGAAGGCGCACCCGGTGGTCCGGGTAATCGCCAACGAAACCTTCGCGCCATTGACCTTCTTCGATGCCGACGGCAACTTCCGCGGCATCACCGCCGACCTCCTGGAGCTGATACGCCTGCGCACCGGGTTGCGCTTCGAGATCCTGCGCGCACGCGATGTCAACGCGATGATCGAGCAAGTCGATACCGGCAAAGCCGACCTCATCGGCGCCATAATTCCCAGCACGGAACGCGAAGCTCAACTGAACTTCAGTCGCCCCTATCTGGAAAACTCCTACGTATTGCTCACGCGCAAGGAACCCGACGCCCCATCAAATCTTGAACAGATGGCAGGCAAGCGCCTGGCGATTACCCAAGGCAACCCTCTGGAAAGCCTTCTGCGCAAGGATTTCCCGCGCATTCACCTGGTGGAAACCAGTGACACCTTCAAGGCCTCGGAACTCCTGGCCCAAGGGCATGTGGAAGGCGCGGTGAACTCGTTGGTGATCGCCAACTATTTCCTGTCCTCCCAAGTGTTTCAGGACAAACTGCAGATCAGCGGCAGCATCGGCACCCTCCCCGCAGTCTTTGCGCTGGCCACGTCACGGGGTGCCACCGAGTTGAGCGCGATCCTCGACAAGGCGCTGCTGAGCATCGCCCCCGATGAGCTCGGGGTGATCAACAGCCGTTGGCGAGGCTACGCCGCCGCCTCCGACAGCTACTGGCGCAACTACCACCACCTGATTGCCCAGATCATCCTCGTCACCGGCCTGCTGCTGCTGATTTCCCTGACCTGGAACGCCTACATGCGCCGGGAGATCAAGCACCGTAAGATGGCCGAACGCGCCCTCAACGACCAGTTCGAATTCATGCGCGCACTGGTCAACGAAACGCCGCACCCGATCTATGTCCGCGACCGCAACGGCCTGTTGCAGACCTGCAACGACAGCTACCTGCAGGTGTTCGACGTCAAGCGCGAAGAGGTCATCGGCAAAAGTGTGATGCAGATGAGCACGGCCCAGGCAACCGAAGCGGCTCAGTATCACGCCGACTATCTGCGCGTGGTCGCCGAGGGCAACCCGCTGATCCTTGATCGCACCCTGCTCATCAATGGCAAAAAGCTGACGATCTACCACTGGATACTGCCCTACCGCGACTCCACCGGCGAAGTCCAGGGCATCATCGGCGGCTGGATCGACATCAGCGAACGACGCCAGCTGTTCGATGAGCTGCGCGCCGCCAAGGAACGTGCCGACGAAGCCAACCGTGCCAAGAGCACCTTTCTGGCAACCATGAGCCACGAAATCCGCACCCCGATGAACGCGGTGATCGGCATGCTCGAACTGACCCTCAAACGCGCCGACCAGGGGCATCTCGACCGCCCGGCGATCGAAGTCGCCTACCACTCGGCCAAGGACCTGCTGGAGCTGATCGGCGATATTCTGGACATCGCGCGGATCGAATCCGGCCGCCTGAGCCTGGCACCGGAGCGTGTGAACCTGCGGGAAGTGATCGAGTCGGTAGTGCGGGTATTCGACGGCCTGGCACGCCAGAAAACCCTGAGTTTGCTGCTGGAGTTCAAGCCCGAGCTCGATGACACCGACGTGCTGATCGACCCGCTGCGCTTCAAGCAGGTGCTGTCCAACCTGGTGAGCAATGCGATCAAGTTCACCGAGCGAGGGCAGGTAAAGATCAAGGTGCAGGTGCAAGCCACCGAATTGGCACAGCAGGTCGAAATGAAGCTGGTGGTCGAAGACACGGGGATCGGCATCAGCCGCGACGACCAGTTGCGCCTGTTCGAACCCTTTGCCCAGGCCGACAATTCCGGGCAATTGGCCCGCAGCGGCGCGGGCCTGGGGCTGGTGATCTGCCGCAGCCTGTGCGCGATGATGGGCGGGCAACTGAGCCTGAGCAGCGTGCCCATGGTCGGCACCCAGGTGCATGTCAGCCTGAAGATGAACTGCCTGCAGCCCATCCAGGCCGCGGATGAACCCCTGCCGGCCGCGCCCGCACCGGCGCCGGTGCTCAACGTGCTGGTGGTGGATGATCATCCGGCGAATCGCCTGCTGATGTGCCAGCAACTGGGTTACCTGGGCCACCAGTTCACCGCAGCCCAACATGGCGCCGCCGGGTTCCAGGCCTGGCGCCAGGCGCACTTCGACCTGGTAATCGCCGACTGCAACATGCCCATCATGAATGGCTATGAGTTAAGCCGCTCGATCCGTGAGTATGAGCAGCGGGAGCAACTGACACCCTGCGTGGTCCTGGGGTTTACCGCCAACGCCCAGCCCGAAGAGAAGCTGCGCTGCGCCGAAGCCGGGATGAACGACTGCCTGTTCAAACCGATCAGCCTCACGGCGCTGGAACGGCAACTGGCGCAGATCGCGCCGCAGCCGTCCGGCCCGCGACTCGACCTCAGCCACTTGGATGCGCTGACGGGCGGCGATCCGCAACTGACTCGGCGGCTGCTTGAGGAACTGCTGAGCAGCAGTTGTCACGATCGCCAGATATTGGTCACGTTGTGGGCCCAGCAGGCTTCACTGCAGGACATCATCGAGCAGGCCCACAAGATCAAGGGCGCTGCGCGTATCGTCCAGGCCAGTGTACTGGCGGCGCAATGCGAAGCGCTGGAGCAGGCCTGCGCCCGCGGCGATGATCGGGCGGTGATCGAAACCGGCATCAAGACCCTGGAAAAGTGCATGCTGGAACTGGAGCGCCTGCTGCACATGCAACTCAACGGCCTGGGCTCTCCAGGGTAGGCAGGAGCGCGCCGCACGGCCCGCCCCCGCAACGGTCGGTCAGCAGTCGGTCAGGCGCAGGAAAATCGCCGCCAACTGCTCGATACCAACCTGGTCTTGCGCGGTAAACCGGGCCAGCGACGGGCTGTCGAGGTCGAGGACGCCAATCAGTCGGCCATCCTTGACCAGCGGCACCACCAGTTCACTGTTCGATGCACTGTCACAGGCGATATGCCCCGGGAACGCATGCACATCTTCCACCCGCTGGGTCTGGCGCGACGCGGCCGCCGCACCGCACACGCCACGCCCGAACGGAATGCGTACACACGCGATCTGCCCCTGGAACGGCCCCAACACCAACTCTTCGTGACGGTTGAGGTAGAAACCGGCCCAGTTCAAGTCACCCAACTGATTGAACAAAAACGCAGAGAACTGCGCGCTGTTGGCGATGAAATCGCGCTCATCGGCCAGCAGCGACTCCAACTGCGCACACAACATGGCATAGCCATCCAGACCGCTGCCGGCCTGCTGCAAATCGATCATGGTTGACGCTCCAGCAATTTGAGGCCCACCCAGTAACGGGCGAATTGATACGCGCAACGGCCGTTGCGGTTGCCACGCCCGGTGGCCCAGCGCACGGCGAGGATATCGAGGTCTTCATCACGCTGCCACTGCAGGCCGGCCTTGCGCGCCAGCTCGCCGATCCAGTGTTCCACCACGTTCAGGAAATGTTCCTGAGTGAATGGGTAGAACGACAGCCACAGGCCAAAACGATCGGACAAGGCGATCTTGTCTTCCACCGCCTCACTCGGGTGCAGCTCGCCATCCACGCGTTTCCAGTTATCGTTGTCGCTCTGGTTTTCCGGCACCAGGTGACGACGGTTGGACGTGGCATACAGCAGCACGTTTTCCGGCGCCTGTTCCAGTGAGCCGTCCAGCACGCTCTTGAGCACGCGGTAATCGCCTTCACCGGCCTCGAACGACAGGTCATCGCAGAACAGAATGAAACGCTGCGGCAGCTTGAGCAGTTGTTCGACCACACGCGGCAGGTCGGCGAGGTGATCGCGTTCGATTTCGATCAAGCGCAAACCGGCGCTGGCGTGCTGGGCGAGCAAGGCGCGCACCATCGACGATTTCCCCGTGCCGCGCGAGCCCCACAGCAGCGCATGGTTGGCGGGCAGGCCATCGAGGAACTGTTGGGTGTTGCGCGCCAATGTTTCACGCTGCTTGTCCACACCGATCAGGTCGGACAGGCGCATGTCCAGGCTGACCTCCAGCGGCAGCAGGAAGCCGCTGCGACCCTCACGCTGCCAACGGGCCGCAATGCATTGGTTCCAGTCGATGGTTTGGCGCGGGGCTGGCAACAGGGGTTCCAGGCGCGCGAGTACGGCATCGGCGCGCTCAAGAAAGGCATTCAATCGAGAATCCACGACTATTCCTCTGGCAAGTTCTTGTAAAAGATGGCGTATTGGCAACCCTGCGGCCGAGCGCTCCGGGCTGCACCTCTAAAACTGACGATTCGTGCCGGGCAAGCCTGAACCTGTGGATGTTCAGCTATGCTTGCCGGGCGAAGGGAAACGTGAAGTGGTTCAACACTCGATGGATATCAAGTTCGCCCACCGCTTGTCTTATAAACAAGCCAGATTGACTGTGCTGGTCGGTTTCGTCTTGGGAACCTTGCTCAGCCTGATCCAGATCGGCATTGATTATGCCAGCGAAGACGCATCCATCAACCGTGAAATTCGTTCGCTGATTGAAATCAGCCATAACCCGGCGTCGCGCATCGCCTACAACATCGACGCCGAGTTGGCCCAGGAGCTGACCCTCGGCCTGTTGCACTCCCCCGCCATCATTCAGGCGCGGTTGACCGACAACAACGGCGTGGTACTGGCCGACGTCGGACGGCCGCGCAAGGAAAGCCCCTACCGGCCCGTCAGCGATTTCCTGTTCGGCGCCAACCGCCAGTTTGAAGACCGGCTGTTCCTCAGCCATATGCCCAATGAATCCCTTGGCGTGCTGCGCCTCGACGTAGACACCTACGCCTTTGGTAGCCGCTTCCTGCACCGTGCCGAGGTCACCCTGATCAACGGGTTTGTGCGCAGCCTGCTGCTGACCGGGATCCTGCTGGGCCTGTTCTATGTGATGCTGACCCAACCGCTGGTACGCATCATTCGCGAGCTGAGCACGCGCAGGCAGACACGCCTGGATTGCCCGCCGGGGCACGAGCACGATGAAATCGGCGTGCTGGTCAACATGGCCAACCAGCAATTCGACACCCTGGAAACCGAGATCCAGCAGCGCCGTCACGCCGAGGACCGCCTCACCGAGTACCTGGGACAACTGGAAAACATCGTCTCGGCGCGCACGCTGGAGCTCAAGGCCAGCAACCAGCGCTTGAGCCAGTCCAACGATGAGTTGGAAGCAGCAAGAATGAACGCGCTGGGCATGGCTCAGGCGCGGGCGGCGTTCCTGGCCAATATGAGTCACGAAATCCGCACGCCGCTCAATGGGTTGCTGGGCATGATCGCGCTGTCGCTGGACAGCCCGCTCAACGCCGAGCAGCGCCAGCAACTGTCGATCGCCCATGACTCCGGCAAGGTGCTGGTGGAACTGCTCAACGATATCCTCGACCTGTCCAAGTTCGACGCGGGCCAGTTGGAGCTGGAGCACATCCCGTTCGACCTCGGCGCGCTGGTGGAAGACACCGCCAACCTGTTATCGCAGAACGCCGCGCCGAGTGTCGAACTGACGTGCCTGATCAACCCGCAGTTCCCGGCGCAGGTGCTCGGCGACCCGACACGTGTGCGGCAGATCGTCAGTAACCTGCTGTCCAACGCCTTGAAGTTCACGCGCTTCGGCCGCGTGGATGTGCGCCTCAGCGCCCAGGATGGCCGAGTAAAAATCGAAGTGTGCGACACCGGGATCGGCATTGCCCAGGACGCGCAGGTGAAGATCTTCCAGCCGTTCACCCAGGCTGGCGCGGGCATCACCCGCCAGTTTGGCGGCACCGGCCTGGGCCTGGCGCTGACCCATAACCTGTGCGAGGCGATGCACGGTCGGCTGAGCATCAGTTCGGAAGTCGGCTTCGGCAGCCAGTTCTGCGCCGACCTGCCGCTGCCCGCCCATTTACCTGCGCCCCGGCTCGCGCCGCTGACGGGCGAAGTCATTGCAATCACCAGTGCCGACAGCGGCCTGGCGGAGCTGCTCAGCACCCTGCTACCTCACTGGGGGCTGACAGTGCATTGCTATTCTATCGATGAGGACTTGAGCGGGAAAAAACCCGACTTGCTGATCACAGACTGCCCGGAGTGCCTGTTTCGCCTGCGCCCGGCCATCACGGCGCCGATCCTGCTGGTGACCGCCTATGGCAATTTCATGCCCAGTGAGGAAGTCGCGGCCCTGGCGCCGTTGCAGCAACAGGCGCGCCCTTTGAGCCGCAACGCGCTGTACCAGATCCTGCAACGTAATCTGCGCAGCGACGCGCACTTGATCCTCGACCCGATCGCACTCGATGCCACGCCCCTGGTCCACCGGGCACGCATCCTGCTGGTGGAGGACAACCCGGTCAATCAACTGGTGGCCAAGGGCATGCTCAGCAAGTTGGGCTGCGAAGTGATCGTCGCCGCCCATGGTGGCGAAGCGCTCAAGTTCCTCGAAGAACAGCACTTCGACATGGTGTTGATGGACTGCAACATGCCGGTGATGGATGGCTACGAGGCCAGTCGGCAGATTCGTCGCAGCGGGCGCTGGCCGGACCTGCCCATTGTCGCCCTGACCGCCAACGCGCTGTCGGAAGAACGCGAGCGTTGCCGGGCGGCGGGGATGAATGACTACCTGGCCAAGCCGTTTCGCCGCGAAGAACTCAATGCGCTGCTGGACCTGTGGGTGCCTAAGACGACAAGTCTCTGATCTGCGCGAGCAATTGGTCCAACCCCTCGCGCAAGGCATCGGCCTGGTTGAGGTCGACACCGCTGTCGCACAGTAAGCGGGTTTTCAATTGATGGGCCTGGCCGCGCAACTGCACCCCGGCGTGGCTCAGGCTCAAATGCACTTCGCGTTCATCCTGCGCGCTGCGCTGGCGTCTCACTAACCCAAGCTGCTCCAGGCGCTTGAGCAGCGGCGTCAGCGTGCCCGAATCGAGCATCAAGCGCTCGCCCAGGGCCTTTACCGTGGGCTGGGGCGGCGTCGCGTGGTGCCATTCCCACAACACCAGCATCACCACATATTGCGGGTAGGTCAGGCCCAACTGGTCAAGCATCGGTTTATAGGCGCGGGTCACCGCGCGCGATGCGGCGTAGAGCTTGAAACACAGCTGGTTGTCCAGCGCCAGGGACACGGTGGGCAGGTCGGTCATTTGAGCAGGGCTTCAATCTCTTGGGTCAACTCCTGGGGCTTGGTGGTTGGCGCAAAGCGCTTGACCACCTGGCCGTCGCGACCGATGAGGAACTTGGTGAAATTCCACTTGATGCCCTTGGAGCCCAGCAGGCCCGGCGCGCGTTTTTTCAACTGCACGAACAGCGGGTGGGCAGCGCCGCCATTGACGTCGATCTTCTTGAACAACGGGAAGCTGACGCCGAAATTCAGCTCGCAGAACTCGGCAATCGCGCCTTCGTTGCCCGGTTCCTGCTTGCCGAACTGGTTGCACGGAAACCCCAGCACCACCAGGCCCTGGTCCTTGTACTGCTGCCAGAGTTGCTCCAGGCCCTTGTACTGCGGGGTGAAGCCGCATTTGCTGGCAGTGTTGACCACGAGAATGGCCTTGCCGGCAAAATCGGCCAAGGTCTTTTGCTCACCCTTGATGGTGGTGCAAGGGATGCTCAGCAGGTTGTCGCTCATGGCAATGCCTCGGATAAGGAGAAAGAAGGAAAAACATAGCGAGCAATTCAATTGCGTGCAATTGAATTGATCAAACTGATAGCCCGGTATACATCGCCCCCGCGCAAGACGCAGGGGCGACTCAGGCTCAGCGCGGCACGAGGTCCAGGCACACCGAGTTGATGCAATAGCGCAGGCCGGTCGGCGGCGGGCCATCCGGGAACACATGCCCCAGGTGCGCGTCGCACTTGGCACAGGTGACTTCGGTGCGGATCATGCCGTGGCTGACATCGCGGATCTCGATCATCGCGCTGTCGGCGATCGGTGCGTAGAAGCTGGGCCAGCCGCAGCCGGAATCGAACTTGGTGGTAGAGTCGAACAGCGGCTCATTGCAGCAGATGCAGTGATATACGCCGTCGGTCTTGGTGGCATTGTACTTGCCGGAAAACGGCCGTTCGGTGCCCTTCAGGCGGCACACGTTGTATTGCTCCGGATCGAGCATCGCTTTCCATTCATCAATGGTTTTCTGCAGCTTTTCCATCAGTACACCTCGGCAACTGAAAAACCCTGATCTGTGTCTTTTCCAGGGATCAGGCGGCACGTATGATTGCGCCTCTTCAACCCGGCAGTCTGGCACCCGCGTTAGCGGCATTCAAACGTATTTATGGGTGCGACCAACGCAGGATTCTCAGCACGGTAGGCTCCGCACCGTCTGGATCGTTCATTTTCAGGATCACATCGCCATGCAGGTCAGCAAATCGAACAAGCTCGCCAACGTCTGCTACGACATTCGCGGCCCGGTGCTCAAGCACGCCAAGCGCCTGGAAGAGGAAGGCCATCGCATCCTCAAGCTGAACATTGGCAACCCGGCGCCCTTTGGTTTCGAAGCGCCGGACGAAATCCTCCAGGACGTGATCCGCAACCTGCCCACCGCCCAGGGCTACAGCGATTCCAAAGGCCTGTTCAGTGCGCGCAAGGCGGTGATGCAGTATTACCAGCAGAAGCAGGTCGAAGGTGTCGGCATCGAGGACATCTACCTGGGCAACGGCGTGTCCGAACTGATCGTGATGTCGATGCAGGCCTTGCTCAACAATAGCGACGAAGTGCTGGTGCCGGCGCCGGACTACCCGCTGTGGACCGCCGCGGTGACCCTGGCCGGTGGCCGCCCGGTACACTACCTGTGCGACGAAGGCGCCGACTGGTTCCCGGACCTGGCCGACATCAAGGCCAAGATCACCCCGAACACCAAGGCGCTGGTCATCATCAACCCGAACAACCCGACCGGCGCCGTGTACTCGCGGGAAGTGCTGCTGGGCATGCTCGAGCTGGCGCGCCAGCACAACCTGGTGGTGTTCTCCGACGAGATCTACGACAAGATCCTCTACGACGACGCCGTCCACATCTGCACCGCCTCCCTCGCGCCGGACCTGCTCTGCCTGACCTTCAACGGCTTGTCCAAGTCCTACCGCGTGGCGGGTTTCCGCTCCGGCTGGGTCGCCATCTCCGGGCCCAAGCACAACGCCCAGAGCTACATTGAAGGCATCGACATGCTGGCCAATATGCGCCTGTGCGCCAACGTACCGAGCCAGCACGCGATCCAGACTGCGCTGGGCGGTTACCAGAGCATCAACGATCTGCTGCTGCCTCAGGGCCGCCTGTTGGAACAACGCAACCGCACCTGGGAATTGCTCAACGACATTCCCGGCGTCAGTTGCGTGAAGCCGATGGGCGCGCTGTACGCCTTCCCACGCATCGACCCGAAAGTCTGCCCGATCCTCAACGACGAGAAGTTCGTGCTCGACCTGCTGCTGTCGGAAAAGCTGCTGGTGGTGCAAGGCACCGCGTTCAACTGGCCGTGGCCGGATCACTTCCGCGTGGTGACCTTGCCGCGTGTGGATGACCTGGACATGGCCATCGGTCGCATCGGCAACTTCCTCAAGTCCTATCGCCAGTAACGACTATTACGCTGTACGACCGGGATCTGGTCGTACAGCGAGTATCTGGCAACACTTCTCTGCCCATTGCCCCGCTCCGCACTGCGTTTGCCCCTCTCCCAGCGCGTGCCCCTTATAATCAAAGGGCCGCGAGGCAACAGGAGGCTGATCAAGCGGGGCAATACAGGTGGGAAATTCCCTTCAAGACTCTACATTCAGGCTGTAGGACACAGTTTGAAATAGTCGCTCGGTTGAATCACCCCATGTCGCACCTTATATACCCCGCAGTACGCGACATATTTAGCATGAGGAGAACTCTACAACCATGATGCGCATCCTGCTGTTCTTGGCCACCAACCTGGCGGTCGTGCTGATTGCCAGCATCACCCTGAGCCTTTTCGGCTTCAACGGGTTCATGGCGGCCAACGGGGTTGATCTGAACCTCAATCAGCTGCTGATCTTCTGTGCGGTCTTTGGTTTTGCCGGCTCGCTGTTCTCGCTGTTCATCTCCAAGTGGATGGCGAAGATGAGCACCAGCACCCAGGTCATCACTCAGCCACGCACCCGGCATGAGCAATGGTTGCTGCAGACCGTCGAACAGTTGTCCCGCGAGGCCGGTATCAAGATGCCGGAGGTCGGGATCTTCCCGGCCTATGAAGCCAACGCCTTTGCCACCGGCTGGAACAAGAACGACGCGCTCGTTGCGGTGAGCCAGGGCATGCTGGAGCGCTTCTCCTACGATGAAGTCAAGGCGGTGCTGGCCCACGAGATCGGCCATGTGGCGAACGGTGACATGGTCACCCTGGCGCTGGTCCAGGGCGTGGTGAACACCTTCGTGATGTTCTTCGCGCGGATCATCGGCAACTTCGTCGACAAGGTGATCTTCAAGAACGAAGAAGGCCGCGGCATTGCCTACTACGTGGCAACCATCTTCGCTGAACTGGTGCTGGGCTTCCTGGCCAGCGCGATCGTGATGTGGTTCTCGCGCAAACGGGAATTTCGCGCGGACGAAGCCGGTGCCCGCCTGGCCGGCACCGGGGCGATGATTGCAGCCTTGCAGCACCTGCGCTCCGAACAGGGCCTGCCGGTGCATATGCCGGACAGCCTGACCGCGTTTGGCATCAACGGCGGCATCAAGCAGGGCCTGGCACGCATGTTCATGAGCCACCCGCCGCTGGAAGAGCGGATTGACGCACTGCGTCGTCGCGGCTGACCGCTTGGCGGCGACACGGAAAGGGGCGATCTGATCGCCCCTTTTTTGTGGGCGCCTTGCCCGCCCAGGACTCAGCGCTTCGTGAGTCGGTAGACTCGCTCTTCCAGCCGGGTTACGCCGTCCTGAACGAACTTCCAGCTCTCACCCAAAACGTCCTGCTCCTCAAGCACTTCGAGGGCCCAGTGCGCCCCCAGCAGCGCCTTCACCTCATCATCGGTCACCGCAAACGGTGGGCCGGCCTTTTGCGTCTGGTCGTAGTCGAGGGTAATCAGCAACCCCTTGCAACCCGGCCCCAGAAGCGTATTGAGGTGCTCGGTGTAGCGCGCCCGCATCAGCGGCGGCAAGGCGATCAACGCCGCGCGATCATAAAGCGCCGTGCAATCGAGCAGCGCCTGCGCGTCCAGCGCGAAGAAATCACCGCACCACACCTCGATCACATCCGCCTGGTACACCTTGAACACGCCACGTTGGCTGATATGCGGTGTCAGCCCCTGCTCACTGAAGAATGCCTCAACCGCCTGCTCCGACAGTTCTACCCCGAGCACGCGACAGCCTTGACCGGCCAGCCACACCAGATCCAGGCTTTTGCCACACAAGGGCACCAGCACCTTTGCCCCCTGCGCGACCGCCAACTGCGGCCAGTGCCGTTGCAGATACGGGTTGACCTCGCGCAAGTGAAAACCGATCTGATTACGCGCCCAGCGCTCCCGCCAAAACTGAGAATCCATACATCACCCTAAAAATTCGATCAAAAGGCGCTAAAACTTATATTAGATTTAGATCATTGATCTGGTTGAAGATGGGCCATGTTAACCCTGAGGGCCCTTCTAATGCTCCCCACTCTGTTTATCTCCCATGGTTCGCCCATGCTCGCCCTGCAACCCGGCGCCAGCGGCCCGGCTCTGCAGCGCCTGGCAGCTGAACTGCCACGGCCGAAGGCGATTGTGGTGGTGTCGGCGCATTGGGAAAGTCAGGAATTGCTGGTCAGCGGCAACGCCGCACCGGAAACCTGGCATGACTTCGGCGGCTTTCCGGCCGAGTTGTTTGCCGTGCAATACCCGGCGCCGGGCGACCCGCAATTGGCGCGCGACATTGTCGAGTTGCTGCACGCCGATGGCTTGAATGCGCGCATCGATGAGCGCCGTCCCTTCGACCACGGCGCCTGGGTGCCGCTGTCGCTGATGTACCCGGCCGCGGATATCCCGGTGGTGCAGGTGTCCTTGCCCAGCCGTATGGGCCCTGCCCTGCAGACCCGGGTCGGACACGCCCTCGCCAGCCTGCGCGAACAAGGCGTGTTGCTGATCGGCTCCGGCAGCATCACCCACAACCTCGGCGAACTGGATTGGCACGCCGGGTCCGAAAGCATCGAGCCGTGGGCGCGGGCGTTTCGTGACTGGATGGTGGACAAGCTTGCCGCCAACGACGAAGCCGCGCTGCACGATTATCGCCGCCAGGCGCCCAACGCCGTGCGCAGCCATCCCAGTGATGAACATTTACTGCCGCTCTACTTTGCGCGGGGTGCCGGCGGCGACTTCAGCGTGGCGCACCAAGGCTTCACCATGGGCGCGCTGGGCATGGACATCTACCGCTTCGGCTGACGCACATCCCGATGCGCGGGCAAACCCAGATTGAGGGCCGCCCGTAAAGCGAGCGCGGCCCAAGAAGAAAACCCGGATATCCTCACCTGCGTGGGCCTTCCGGGTTTTTGCATCGCCAACATTTTCAAGGGGCGCAACTCCAACAGGCGTAGCGTTGAAACGCTTACTCAGGCTCTATCAACAGCGCCTTCAGGCTTTCTTCGCATAACCTGCGCCCTGAAAAGAGAATTGTATTTCCTTACCTTTACCCGCTTCGCTGATCACCCGCTGCAGTCCCACCATCGAGTTCTTGTACCGGCCATAGAGCCCATCACTCTTGATTTCACCCACCCTGACATTGCCCTTATCGTCTGTAGTAAAGGGGGCGGAGAAACTACCGCGAGTAGGTGCGATCTGCGAACTTCGGTCTATTTTCGCGCCGTAATGTTCGACGAAGCCTCTGTCTCTGCCAGCCAAGGCAAACTTCTGATCGACATAAATATCTTTGACATGCTGCTTGGGGCCCGGCATGTCGGCATCGGTAACGTCCTGAATAAACCCCCTCAACTTATGGGCATCCTCAGGATCTCGTTCTACCGTGAGGTTATATTTATTCCCAAATTTAAAATCTACCAAGGTGCTGTTACTGGCGCCTTTTCCCCCATCAAACTCGGGGCGGCCTTGTGGCGCTTTGAAATGCTCACCGTTTCCAGAAAACACAATCAGCGCCTTGCCATCCCCGCGCGGCTGCATCCCAATATAGCCACGGCCAAGAGGCCGACCTTGCGCATCATTGACGCCAAACTGCATCGCATAATAAATCCCTGCGTCCTTGCTTCCTTTTCGTTGAAGGCCTTCGTCGATACTCATTGGAAACGTAATGTTACTCAACCCAGCGCCAGGCGCGGACAGCGAGTAACTCAGGCCATACAACCCATTGGGCGATGTGGCTACCTTCTTGATTTCCAGTTTTGGATCGCTGACTTTATTAAGCGTTGACGTCGTGGTCGCAGACGCTACAGGCATGGATCGCGTATTTCTTCTTGAACGAGCAGCCGCGGCATCCGAAGCGAGTGCGCGCTCGGTCCATGGCAAACCGTGCTCGCGCGCTGGCTCTCTCGCCTGATTAACAGGCGGTTGGCTGGGAGGATAAGTCGCAGGCTCAGGCATTGTTTGTGGAAACAACTGTGAATTACTAATACGCATAACAGCCACAGCTCCTTTCTGGAAAAATCAATCAATAGCCGTCAAGCCCGGCGCCTATCCCTCGACACGGTTACAAGCGAACCTTTCCAACTTGAACAACTGACGAGAGCAGATTGAGAGCGTTTTTTACCCTTGAGCGATGCAACTCAGGTTTATCCGCCCCCCCCGTCACTTGATAGTAAAAACTTTACGCAAAGCCGGCTGCCAGAAAGGCCGCTCAGAAACTCAGACTTTTCCTAAACCCAATAAGATCAGTAGCTGACCGTTATGGCCGACCACCCCACGACGATCCGCGCCAATTGCCGGGCAAAAAAAATCCCCGAACCAGTCGGGGATTTTTTAGGTGCGATCAATCAGCCCAGGGGCGGATCAATCTTCGCGGTAGCGACGCAGCTTGAGCTGCTTACCGGCAACGCGTGTGTCTTTCAGCTTGGTCAGCAGTTTTTCCAGACCGTCTTCCGGCAGCTCCACCAGGGAGAAGCTGTCACGGACCTGGATGCGACCGATGGCTTCACGTGCCAGGCCACCCTCGTTGAGGATAGCGCCCAGCAGGTTCTTGGCCGCGATACCGTCACGCGCGCCCAGCGCGGTACGGCAGCGAGCACGACCTTCAGCCAATGGCACCGGAGCGCGACGCTCACGATCACCACGC
Source organism: Pseudomonas sp. K8 (assembly GCF_014889455.1). Taxonomy (NCBI): domain Bacteria; kingdom Pseudomonadati; phylum Pseudomonadota; class Gammaproteobacteria; order Pseudomonadales; family Pseudomonadaceae; genus Pseudomonas; species Pseudomonas sp. K8. Next base: position 115,081 of record NZ_VJWO01000010.1, on the reverse strand, counting down.
TCAGGACGGTCACCGGAACGCTCTGGACGATCACCGCGTGGCGCGTTGTTCGGTACCAGTGGGCGTTCTTTCTCGATGGCTGCCAGGGTCAAGGCCTGAGCGTTGGTAGCTTTGCGCAGCAGGGCTGCAGCCAGGGCACGTGGGGTGCAACCGATATCGGCGGTCAGGCGGTCCAGCAGGTCGCCGTGGGTCGATTCAGCGTCAGCCACCAGTGGCGACAGGCTGTTGGTCAGTTTCTTGATGCGTGCATCGAGAACGGCCTGGGCATCCGGCAGGCGGACTTCGGCAACCTTCTGACCGGTCACACGCTCGATCACTTGCAGCATGCGGCGCTCACGCGGCGTCACCAGCAGCAGTGCGCGACCTTCGCGACCCGCACGGCCGGTACGGCCGATACGGTGAACGTAGGACTCTGGATCGTAAGGCATGTCAACGTTGAACACGTGGGTGATACGTGGAACGTCGAGACCACGAGCAGCTACGTCGGTCGCTACAACGATGTCCAGACGGCCATCCTTGAGGGAGTCGATCACGCGCTCACGTTGGTTCTGGGCGATGTCACCGTTCAGCGCAGCGGCTTTGTAGCCTTTGGCTTCGAGGGCACTGGCCAGGTCCAGGGTCGCTTGCTTGGTACGCACGAACATGATCAGCGCGTCGAAGTCTTCGACTTCCAGCAGGCTCAATACAGCCGAGGTCTTCTGGTCAGCGTGAACCAACAGGTGAGCCTGTTCGATCGCGGTAACGGTCTGAGTCTTGGTCTGGATCTTCACGTGTTGCGGATCGCGCAGGTGGCGTTCGGCAATGGCACGGATCGACTGCGGCAGGGTGGCCGAGAACAGCACGGTCTGACGGGTCGGTGGCAGTGCCTTGAAGATGACTTCCAGGTCATCCATGAAGCCCAGCTTCAACATTTCGTCAGCTTCGTCCAGAACCAGGTGGTTCACGGTCGACAGGACTTTCTCGTCACGACGCAGGTGGTCGCACAGACGACCCGGAGTGGCGACAACGATCTGTGCGCCATTACGGATAGCCTTGAGTTGCGGGCCCATCGGCGCGCCGCCGTAGACGGCCACAACGGTTACGCCTGGCATTTGCTTGGCGTAGGTTTCAAAAGCGGTTGCTACTTGCAGCGCCAACTCACGAGTTGGCGCCAGGATCAGGGCTTGCGGTTCGCGCTTGGCAGGATCGATGCAGTGCAGGATAGGCAGGGCGAACGCGGCGGTTTTACCGGTACCGGTTTGCGCCTGGCCAATCATGTCGTGGCCGGCCATGATGATCGGGATCGATTGCTGCTGAATCGCCGAAGGTTCTTCGTAGCCAGTCGCAATGACGGCAGCAAGAATGTTCGGGTTAAGATTAAAAGCGGCGAAGCCGCCGGTTTCCTGGGTCATGGGTCTGCCTCTAAGTGCATCCGCAAAGACCCATGCTCCAAAGCTGCGCATGCCGTGTTGAGACTCAAGAGTCGCCCTGGCTGCTTTGTCGGCGGGGATTTGCGAAAACGAATGAATGAAAAAGATTCGTCAAGGAAGAGTCCGCTGTGCGGACGTGCAGCCGAAGCTGACTTCGGGGAATTGCGCTACCTAAACGCGGCCCGGTTAAAGGCCGGCGCGCACTATACCGGAAATAGCTGAAAAAGGGAGCTTTTTTTATCGCAAAGCACCGATAAACCGCACTGCGTCACCGCCTTTGCGCAGATGGGCTCCAGGGTCTATTTTTCAAGTGCCCGGCCCTATTGGCTGAAACGCTTAAACGGTTCATCCGCACACTCGGCCCCTTTGGTCCGAAACCCCTTACTGCGCCCGAGGGCACACCCGATGAATCAAGCCAGCAGCAGCCTCGTCAGCCGTGAACTCCTGGGTCATGTCCTGTTGTTGGGCCTGGATCGGGTCGCCAAGCGCAATGCCTTTGACCTGGATCTGCTCAACGCACTGAGCCTGGCCTATGGCGAATTTGATCGAAACGACGATGCGCGGGTGGCCGTGGTGTTCGCCCACGGCGACCACTTCACCGCCGGGCTGGACCTGGCCAACGTCAGCGCAGTGATGGCCGGAGGCTGGCAACCGCCACCGGGGGGCTGCGATCCCTGGGGCGTGTTCGCCGGCCCTCGGGTCGGCAAACCGGTGATCGTCGCCGCTCAGGGCTACTGCCTGACCCTTGGCATCGAGTTGATGTTGGCGGCGGATATCAATCTCTGCGCGAGCAACACCCGCTTCGCGCAGATGGAAGTACAACGTGGGATCTTTCCATTTGGCGGTGCGACGTTGCGCTTTCATCAAATAGCAGGCTGGGGCAACGCCATGCGCTGGCTGCTCACCGGCGATGAGTTCGATGCCCACGAAGCCCTGCGTCTGGGGTTGGTGCAGGAAGTGATGGCCAGCGAAGACCTGCTGCCGCGCGCCATCGAACTGGCCAGCCGCATCGCGCGCCAGGCGCCCCTCGGCGTGCAAGCCACGTTGATGTCGGCCCGCCTGGCGCGCTTGGAGGGCGAAGCTGTCGCGGCCGCGGCGTTACCGCCGCTGGTCGCGCAATTGTTCAACAGCGAAGACGCCAAGGAAGGCGTGCGCGCCATGCTCGAGAAGCGCCCGGGGGTATTCAGGGGAATTTGAGTTGGCCGTGCCGCAGTCATCGCGAGCAAGCCCGCGCCCATATCGACCGCATTCCTTCAGGATGTGCTCGGTCAAATGTGGGAATGGGCTTGCTCGCGATGACGCCCGTTCAGACAACTAGGTTGCCGGCCGAATCGCCTTGATCAATGGCTGCAACGAATAGCCCAATCGCGGTGCCAGCGCTTCGGCGCGGGCCGAGAGCGCCGCAGCGTCCAGCACCTGATCCAACTCCGAAGGCACCAGCAGGATCACATTGCCCTCCTTCACCGGCAGCTCCCAATAATGCCGGTGATACAACCCGCGCAGCAGGGCCGCACCCAACGGCTTGCCGTCGTCGGTGGCCCACTGGTTGATCACCAGCCAACCGCCGGGGTTGAGTTTCTTCTGGCAGTTTTCCAGGAAGGTCCAGGCCAGGTGCCCGACGCCGGGGCCGACATCGGTGTACAGGTCGACGAAGATCAGGTCGGCCGTTTCGGCGGTCTCGAGCAATTCCAGGGCGTCGCCAATGCGGATGTACAGGCGCGGATCGTCGTCCAGCCCCAGGAACTCAATGGCCAGGCGCGGCACTTCGGGGCGCAGCTCGATGGCTTCGACATCCTCCAGCGGCAGGAACTTGAGGCACGCCTGGGTCAGCGTGCCGGCGCCCAGGCCGAGGAACAACGCGCTTTCCGGCTGCTCGTGGCACAACGCACCGATCAGCATCGCACGGGTGTAGTCGTACTCCAGCCAGCTCGGGTCGGCGGTGAACACGCAGCTTTGCTCGATGGCGTCGCCAAACTCGAGAAAACGGTAATCGGCCACTTCGAGCACGCGGATCATGCCGAAGTCATCATGGACCTCGGCCAGCAGGCGCTCGACACGCTCCTCGCTCATCTACAACTCCTAACGGGTTCACCCCAGGGCAAAGGCGCGATTGTCGGCCAACCGGCGGCAACAGGTCACGCACTAATTGCTGATAACATTGGCGCCCGACCGTCAATCACCCTATCGAGTCCACGATGAGCCAACCCTGGAGCCCCGACAGCTGGCGCGCCCTGCCGATCCAGCAACAACCCCAGTACCCGGACGCTGCACACCTGTTACAGGTGGAGCAGAGCCTGGCCAGCTACCCGCCGCTGGTATTTGCCGGGGAGGCCCGCGAGTTGCGCCGCCAGTTTGCCGAGGTGACCCAGGGTCGCGCCTTCCTGCTGCAAGGCGGCGACTGCGCCGAGAGTTTTGCCGAGTTCTCCGCCGCAAAAATCCGCGACACCTTCAAGGTGCTGCTGCAGATGGCTATCGTGATGACCTTCGCCGCGGGCTGCCCGGTGGTGAAAGTCGGGCGCATGGCCGGCCAGTTCGCCAAGCCGCGCTCGTCCAACGATGAAACCATCGATGGCGTCACCTTGCCGGCCTACCGTGGCGATATCGTCAACGGCATCGGCTTCGACGAAAAAAGCCGCGTGCCGGACCCCGACCGCCTGCTGCAGTCCTACCACCAGTCCACCGCCACCCTTAACCTGCTGCGCGCGTTCGCCCAGGGCGGGTTTGCCGACCTGCACCAGGTACACAAGTGGAACCTGGACTTCATCGCCAACTCCGCACTGGCCGAGAAGTACAGCCAGTTGGCGAACCGTATCGACGAAACCCTGGCCTTCATGCGCGCCTGCGGCATGGACAGCTCGCCGCAACTGCGCGAAACCAGCTTCTTCACCGCCCACGAAGCGCTGCTGCTCAACTACGAACAAGCCTTCGTGCGCCGCGACAGCCTGACCAACGACTACTACGACTGCTCGGCCCACATGCTGTGGATCGGCGATCGCACCCGTCAGTTGGACGGCGCCCACGTCGAGTTCCTGCGCGGGGTACACAACCCGATCGGGGTCAAGGTCGGCCCGAGCATGAACCCGGATGACCTGATCCGCCTGATCGACATCCTCAACCCGGACAACGACCCCGGCCGCTTGAACCTGATCGCGCGCATGGGCGCCAACAAGGTCGGCGACCACCTGCCGGCGCTGCTTCGCGCCGTGCAGCGTGAGGGCAAACAGGTGCTGTGGAGCTCCGACCCGATGCACGGCAACACCATCAAGGCCAGCAGCGGCTACAAGACCCGCGACTTTGCGCAGATCCTCGGCGAGGTGAAGGAATTCTTCCAGGTACACGAGGCCGAAGGCACCTATGCCGGCGGGATTCATATCGAGATGACCGGGCAGAACGTCACCGAATGCATCGGCGGCGCGCGGCCGATCACCGAAGATGGCTTGTCGGACCGCTACCACACCCACTGCGACCCGCGGATGAATGCCGATCAGTCGCTGGAGCTGGCGTTCCTGATCGCCGAGACGTTGAAGCAAGTAAAACGGTGACACCATTCGGTAGGCGCGAGCAAGCTCGGGCCTACCGTGATGTGAGCATCGCCGCCCTTAATCGGTCGGCACTCGGCCGTGGGCAATTGAGCTGCACCTGTTCGAGCCCCAGCCAATCGGCCATTTGCCGCAAGTTCAGCGCCAGCGCGCACATCCCCTCCTCGTCCAGCCCCGGCGTTTCTTCATGCACCGCATGCACGGCCAGGCGGCCGTGGGCGCGTTCGGCACGCAGGTCGACGCGCGCGGCGATCCGCTCGTTGTGCAGAAACGGCAGCACGTAGTAGCCGTACACCCGCTTGTCCTGCGGCGTATAAATCTCCAGCCGATAACGGAAATCGAACAGCCGTTCGGTGCGGCTGCGCTCCCAGATCAGCGAATCGAACGGCGACAACAGCGCGCTGGCCGGCACCTTGCGCGGTACTTTCGGCTCCGGCAGGCAGTAGGCCGGCTGCTTCCAGCCCTGCACGCGGCACATCAGCAATTGGCCGTCTTCGACCAGCTCGGCCAAACGGCTGCGAGTGTCGGCAGGCTCCAGGCGGAAATAATCGCGCAGATCTTTTTCGCTGCCCACACCCAGCGCAGTCGCACTGTGCAGCAGCAAACCGCGCTGAGCCTCGGCCTCGCTCAACGGCGCCTGGTGCAGCCGGTCGCCGGGGATCACGCGCTCGGGCAAATCATAGAGCCGCTCGAACCCGCGCCGACCGGCAACCGTGACCAGGCCAGCGGCGAACAGCCATTCCAGCGCGTGCTTTTCATCGCTCCAGTCCCACCACGGGCCGGCGCGCTCGGCGCGGGTCGACAGACTGCCTGCACCCAGGGCGCCCTGTTGTTCGACAGTGTTCAACACGCGCTGGATGATGGCCTGCTGCTCGCGACCAAAACGCGCCATCTGCGCGTAGATCCCCTGCCCTTGTCTTGCCCGCTCCATGCGCCAGCGCATCAAGGGGTACAGCGCCATCGGCAACAACGAGGCCTCATGCCCCCAATACTCGAACAACGAACGCTGTCGGCCCTGGCTCCAGGCCGCCTGCTCAAGCAGTGACGGGGCGTACTGACCCAGGCGGGAAAACAACGGCAGGTAATGGGAGCGCACCACGGCATTGACCGAATCGATCTGCAGCACGCCCAGGCGGTCGATCAAGCGGTTGAGGTGTGTGGCCTTGATCAATGCAGGCGCCTGGCGCCCGGAAAAGCCCTGGGCGGCCAGTGCCATGCGGCGCGCTTGCTTGAGGGAAAACGACAGGTCGGCGGGCATGGACATCTCCGTATGAACGTACCGACCACCCTACTGCATCCTCGGTCATTTTCGCAGTGGGTCTTCCCAGAAATGCCAATGGGTTTCGTGCTCCACATCAGCGCGACTCAGCCCGATATCCTTGAGCGCCGCATCGCTCAGCGTGGCCACTAACCGACGCTCGTACCGCAATACCTGCCACCGCGCAATCGCTTGGAACAGCCCGGAAAGCGGCCGCTTCGTCCATCCTGCACAACCTGTTTGACCTTTCATCTTCTCGCCCTCCCTTGGGGATGACGCGAGTGTGTGCCGGCGGCTATGATCAATCCAACGAATGTTTCTTATGAAATACATCTCAGGAATTGATCAATTGGCCGCCTACCCAAGCATCGACACCGACGTGCTGCGCACCTTCGTCGCCATCGCCGACCAGGGTGGGTTTACCCGCGCCGGCGAGCAGGTCAACCGCACCCAATCGGCGGTCAGCATGCAGATGAAGCGCCTGGAAGAAGACGTGCTGCAGCGCAAACTGTTCGAGCGCGACGGCCGCCAAGTGCGGCTGACGCCGGAGGGCCAGGTGCTGCTGGGGTATGCGCGGCGCATCCTGAAACTGCACAGCGAGGTGTTCAACACCCTGCGAGAACCGCATATGGTCGGGCTGGTACGCATCGGCACCCCGGACGACTATGTGATGCGCTTCCTGCCGGGGATTCTCAAACAGTTTTCCAAGGCCTACCCGTTGATCCAAATCGAGATGCACTGCGAAGCATCCACCGTGCTGATGCAACGGCGGGATCTGGCGTTGACGGTGATCAGCCGCGAACCCGGCAATGATATCGGCGAGCTGTTGCGCACCGAGCGCGTGGTGTGGGCCGCGGCGCCGTGTTTCTGCGTGGACGAGCACGACGCCCTGCCACTGGCGATGTCCGGCGCCGATTGCCTTTACACCCAGTGGGCGCGTACCTCACTGGATACCGTCGGGCGCAATTATCGCCTGGCCTACAACAGCACCAACGGGGCGGCGATCCAGGCCGTGGTCAGCGCCGGCCTGGCAGTGATGGTCAGCATGGAAAGCCTGGTGACGGATGACCTGCGCGTGCTCGGCAGTGACGAGGGTTTCCCACCCTTGCCGTCGATGAATCTGCGCTTGTTACGCAACCCGCTGATGACGTCACCTATCACCGAATGCCTGGCGGAGTACATCATCGACGGTTTCAAACCTTAAACATCAGCATCACGGCGCACACCACCAGGAAACCGCAGAACAAACCGCGCAACAGGCGCTCCGGCAGAGCGTGGGCAACTTTTACACCCCAACTGATGCTGAGCAGGCCACCGACCGCCAGGGGGATGCCGATCATCCAGTCCACTTCGTGGTGCCAGGCGTAAGTGACAAGAGTCACCCCGGTGCTGGGCAGCGCCAAGGCCAGGGACAAGCCTTGGGCCACCACCTGGGTGGTGCCGAACACACTGGTCAGCACCGGCGTGGCGACCCCCGCACCACCGACACCGAACAAACCGCCCATAGAGCCGGAGCCCGCGCCCAACACCCCGAGCCACGGCCAGGCATGGCGCATCTGTGCCGTCGGCGGCGCATTGCGGGTGAACATGCGCAGCAGGTTGTAGGCCGACAGCGCCAGCAGAAATGCGATAAAGCCGACACGCATCGCGCCGGCGTCCAGGCCCACGGCCCAGATCGAGCCGAGCCAGGCAAAGCTGAAGCCCATCACCCCCAGCGGCAGCGCGTGGCGCAGTTCAATGCGATTACGCTGGTGATAACGCCACAGCGCGAGCATCACGTTGGGCACCACCATCACCAGCGCGGTGCCTTGGGCGATCTGCTGATCGAGGCCGAACAGCACGCCGAGCACCGGGATGGCAATCAACCCGCCGCCAATGCCGAACAGGCCGCCCACCGTGCCCAATGCCGCGCCCATAACCAAGTACATCGCTAAATCCAACACCACGCATTACTCCACAATCCCAAGCCTTGCATGCTACGCAGTCCGCTCTGGCGCGGATACGCACAGCAACGCACAATGGCTGTGCCAATCCCGCATAAGCGTCGACCGATGAACCCGCATATCCTCACCGACCAACTCAGCCTGTTTCTCGATGTGCTGGAAACCGGCAGTTTTTCTGCCGCCGCGCGTCGCCATCCGCTGACGCCCTCCGCCGTGGCCCGGCGTATCGACAGCCTGGAAAGCTCGGTGGGCAGCCGCTTGTTCCAGCGCAGCACCCACGCGGTGCTGCCGACACCGGCCGGCCTGGCGTTCGCCGAACGCGCGCGGCGCATCGTCACCGAGTTGCAATTGGCGCGGGCGGAAGCGGTGTCCTTGAGCCATGCGCCAGAAGGCTTGATTCGCGTGGACGCACCGGCGGCGTTCGGTCGACGGCATCTGGCGCCGGTGATCGCCGACTTCCTGAATGTCTACCCGGGGCTGGATGTACACCTGCATTTGATCGACAGCTTCGTGGACATGCAGGGCGCGCACCTGGGCCAGGTCGATCTGGTGCTGCGTGCCGGGCATATCGTCGACACCCGGCTGATCGCCACGCCGCTGGCCAGCATCGTGCGAATTGCCTGTGCCAGCCCGGCCTACCTGAAAAACCGTGGCACGCCGACCCATCCGCGAGACCTCAGCGAACACGACGGCCTGGACTGGGATGGCCTGGCGCCGATGTTCGCCTGGCGCTTCGAACTGGACGGGCGTCGCGCCACCTATCGCCCGCAACGCATCCGCATGAGCGCCAACAACGCCGAAGCCCTGCTCTCCGGCGCCCTGGCCGGCCTGGGTATCGCGCACCTGCCCACCTGGCTGGCGAGTGAATACCTGGTCCGCGGCGAACTCTTGCCCCTGTTTTGCGAAAACGGCCTGCCCAGCCCGGAAACCACCGGCATCTATGCGCTGCGCCTGGAACAACAGCCGAACGCACGTAGCCGCTTGTTGCTCGAATACCTGAAATCGCGCTTCAGCCCAGTGCCGCCCTGGGACCTGGCGCTGCAAAGCGGATTGGTCTGACCCCCCGGACAGAATTACCTGGCGCATTAAAGATTTGCCCGCTAGATTCCAGCCCAGATACGCTTTTTTTTTGAGGCAGCACCATGAGCAAAAATCCCGATCCTTGCCAATCCCTGTTGCTGGATAACCAGCTGTGCTTCGCCCTGCACTCCACTTCATTGCTGATGACCAAGGTCTACAAGCCGTTGCTGCAAGCCCTCGGCCTGACCTATCCGCAGTACCTGGCCATGATGGTGCTGTGGGAAGAAGATGGCTTGACTGTCAGCGAAATCAGCAGCCGCCTGCTGACCGATCCCGGCTCCCTGACCCCCCTGCTCAAGCGCCTGGAAGCCGAGGGCCTGCTCAGCCGCACGCGCAGTCGCGAAGATGAGCGGGTGGTGGTGGTGGAACTGACCGACGCTGGCCGTGCCTTGCAAGACAAGGCCAAGGGGATTCCTCAGTGCATCCTCGGCGCCAGCGGCCTGGATCTGGCGCAACTGCGCAAGCTGCAAGCTGATTTGATTGCGTTGCGGGGCAATCTGCAAGGCGCGGTCTAAACACACCCAAGCCCAATACCTGCGGAGGGGGCAATCCCCTCCCACAGGTGGTTTTGAGGTGCCCTTACGAAAAAATCCTGAAATTTATCTTGCGCACTAAACATTAGCGCTATATATTCATCTCACCAACTACTTAGCGCGCAAACATTTAGCGCAAAACACCAAGAGGGCAACACCATGCAAACGCTCTATACCGCAGTAGCCACCGCCACCGGCGGCCGTGATGGTCGCGCCGTTTCCAACGACAACATCCTCGACGTCAAACTCTCCACCCCCAAGGAACTGGGCGGTGCCGGCGGTCAGGCCACCAACCCGGAACAACTGTTCGCCGCCGGCTACTCGGCTTGCTTTATCGGCGCACTGAAATTCGTCGCCAGCCAGACCAAACGCAAAATTCCGGATGATGCGTCGATCACTGCCCATGTCGGCATCGGTCAGATCCCGGGTGGCTTCGGTCTGGATATCGACCTGCACATCAGCCTGCCGGGCCTGGCCCAGGACGACGCGCAAAGCCTGGTCGACGCTGCCCACCAAGTCTGCCCGTACTCCAACGCCACCCGCGGCAACGTCGATGTGCGTCTGCACGTCACCGTCTAACCCGCTCGGCTCGCCAACGACACGCCGCCAGCCACGTGCTGGCGTTGCGGCAAGCATCGGATGAGCTGAGGCAATACTTGAAGTGACAGGTAAACGCCCACAAAAAAGCCCGACTCAAGGTCGGGCTTTTTTCGTACCGGTGGGGCCAGAATTACTTCTTGGCGCGACCTTTGTACGAACCGCCTTCACGGGTGTCGATCTCGATCAAGTCGTCGATTTCGATGAAATCGGCCACTTGCAGTTCGGTACCGTTAGCCAGCTTGGCAGGCTTCATGACTTTGCCCGAAGTGTCGCCGCGAGCGGAACCTTCGGTGTAGGCAACCTTACGCACGATGGTGGTCGGCAGCTCTACGGAAACCAGACGGTCTTCGAAGAAGATAGCTTCGCAGACGTCGGTCATGCCTTCTTCGATGAACGGCAGAACGGCTTCGATATCTTCAGCGTTCAGCTCGTACATGGTGTAGTCGGTGGTGTCCATGAACGTGTAAGCGTCGCCGCTGATGAAGGACAGGGTCGCTTCTTTACGGTCGAGGATCACGTCGTCCAGCTTGTCATCAGCGCTGTAAACGGTTTCGGTCTTGTAACCAGTCAGCAGGTTTTTCAGCTTGGTCTTCATGATCGCGCTGTTACGGCCCGACTTGGTGAACTCAGCTTTCTGAACCAACCAAGGATCGTTGTCGATACGGATTACCATACCGGGTTTCAGTTCTTTACCAGTTTTCATTGCGTATATCCGAAATTTGGATGGGGTTTACAAAAATCAAGGTGGCGTATCATATCCAACTTTCATAAAACTGTACCAGCGCCGTCGCAAGATCCGCCTGCAAGGCCTGTTCCAGACACCATGTTTCGGCGTGTGCAGCCACTTCCGGCCAGTGTTCCAGCAGCATTTTCCACGGCTGGGCCATATCGCCCTCGGTGTTCCAGGCCTGCCAAAGCGCTACCACCGCGAGTTTTGCCGCCGGCGAGAGGGCTGCGGTGTACAGCTCCAGAAAGGCGTCGAGCTTGTCCAGGTGGATGTCTTCGTCCTGGCGATAGATGTGCCACAGCAACGGGCGCCCGGCCCATTGGGCCCGCACGAACGAGTCTTCGCCGCGCACGGCGTTGAACTCGCAACACCACAGCAGGCGGTCGTATTGCTCCTGGCGCACGAACGGCAGCACCTGCACGGTCAGGGCGTCGCGCTGATGAGTATCGCCCGCCGCCAGCCGGTCCACGCCGAGCCAGCGCTGCACATCGCCGAGGATGCGCCCTTCCGGCACCAGCAGATGAGTGGCGCGCCCGTCCGTCGCCAACACATCCAGCCAACCGGCAAGCGCGGCATTTTCGTAGGCAAACAGCGACATCAGCCGCGCACCGGTTGCGGGAAATACGCCCAGGCTTTGCAGGAAATTTTTCTGAGCGCCAGCATCCTGCTGAAACGCCTGACGCTGTTGCAGCAACCCCGCCTCACGCAACAGGCCACCGGTGCCGGGCCGGAAGCCGGGAAAGAAGAAGTACTTCTGCACCCCCTTGAACTTCACCGACGGCAGACGATGGCACCCCACCACCCAGTCCTCGGCACTCAGGTAGTCCAGGTTCATCCACAACGGCGCGTGCTCGCGCGCGGCCATCGCGTCCATGTAGTCAGGCGGCAGCTGGCAGGCAAACGCGGCGATCACCACATCCGCCGATGGCGTGGCCGACCACTGCGCCGGCCAATGGCGCACGTCGACGCCCTCTTGCCATTGCTGCTCCCGTTGCACATCAATCTCCGGGCACATGCGTTCGAAGGCCCGCAGGTCATCGACCCACAAGCGCACATCACAGGCGTGCTCCACCACCAATTGCCGGGCCAGGCGCCAAGTCACGCCAATGTCGCCGTAGTTGTCGACGACGCTGCAAAAAATATCCCAGCGGGCTTTCATTCCGGGCTCCCACGCTCAAAGGCTCGATTGTCCGCATAAATGCCCCGATGCAGAAGGCTTGATCGCGATTATTCTGCACGGAGGCTGTGCGACAATCGCCGCCACGCCGTAAATGCCTGCCAGGAGACCGCCATGTCTGACCGTCCGCTGTCGTTGTTCAAGCTTTGTCTCGCTATCGCCCTGGGCGTGTGGCTGGGGTTTATCGCGATTGCGCTGACCACCTGGCTGGCGTCGCGCTATCTGTTCCCGCAGAGCCTGGCGCCGGTCGCCCAGGCCGTCGAGCAACTCGGCAAGCCCGCACCGGTCGCGGTGGAACCGCCGAACCGTCTGTTCGAGCAGTATCAAGAGAACCTGCGCAAGCAGGAACAACGGCAGAGCCTGGATCAGGCGCGCAACAATGCGCGCAACCTGTCCAACCCCAAATGCCAGTTCTGGCTGCAACAGGACCAGAACGCGCCCAATGAAAAGAGCAAGGCGAATGTCCTGCAATTTTGCGAATGATCAAGCCCAACCATGAATAAACACGCCGTCCTCCAGTTGATCCTGGAAAAACTCAGCGTCGACCTCGACATCGCCCAGCGCGCCGCGCAGACCGCCTACGAAACCGCGACCCACGAAGAAAACATCGCCGAAAACAAATACGACACCCTCGGCCTGGAAGCGTCTTACCTGGCGGCCGGGCAGGCCAAGCGGGTGGAAGAAATCAAGCAGTCGCTGGCGCTGTGCCAGAACCTGCAACTGCAGCTGCGTGCATACGATGAGCAACGGGGCATAGAAGTCGGCGCGCTAGTGGGCCTGGAGGACGAAAACGGTCGCCAGCAATGGTTGTTCCTGGCGCCGGATGCTGCGGGTTTGAAAGTCGATGTGGTGGGGCAACCGGTCACCGTCATCACCCCGCGCTCGCCCCTGGGCCACAGCCTGCTGGGCAAGTTCGAAGGCGATGAGGTGGAAATCCTGGTGGCGGGCGCCCGGCAACACTTTACGGTGACCGAGGCCCGCTGAAACCACTCAGTGGACGGGCAGTTCTACGCCGTCGAACAACTCTTCCAGTTCCTGCTTGTTGTGGCACTGGATCGCCTTGGCCATGACTTCGCGCGTCAGGTGCGGGGCGAATTTCTCGATGAAGTCGCACATGAAACCACGCAGGAACGTGCCGCGACGGAAACCGATCTTGGTCACGCTGGACTCGAACAACTCGCTGGCGTCGAGCACGACCAGGTCTTTATCGAGCTGGGTATCGACCGCCATCTTGGCGACGATCCCCACGCCCAGGCCCAGGCGAACGTAAGTCTTGATCACGTCGGCGTCGGCCGCGGTGAACACCACTTTCGGCGTGAGGCCGCGGTGGCTGAAGGCTTCGTCGAGCTTGGAGCGGCCGGTAAAGCCGAACACATAAGTCACGATCGGGTATTCCGCCAGGGCTTCCAGGGTCAGCTTAGGCAGCTTGGCCAGCGGGTGGCCTTGCGGCACCACCACACAACGGTTCCAGCGATAGCACGGCATCATCACCAGGTCGCCGAACAACTCCAGCGCCTCAGTCGCAATCGCGAAATCGACGGTGCCGTCGGCGGCCATTTCAGCGATCTGCATCGGCGACCCCTGGTGCATGTGCAGGGCCACGTCCGGGTATTGCTTGATGAAATCGCGGATCACCGGCGGCAACGCATACCGTGCCTGGGTGTGGGTGGTCGCGATCGACAGGGTGCCCTTCTTCTCGTTGGAGAATTCCTGGGCGATCTGCTTGATGCTTTCGACTTTGCGCAGGATCTCGCCGGCGGTGGTGATGATGCGCTCACCGGCCGGGGTGACGCGTGTCAGGTGCTTGCCGCTGCGGGCGAACACTTCGACACCCAGCTCGTCTTCGAGCAGGCGGATCTGTTTGCTGATACCCGGTTGCGAGGTGTACAGGCTTTGAGCGGTAGCGGAAACGTTGAGATCGTGGTGCGCCACTTCCCAGATGTAGCGCAGTTGTTGAAGCTTCATATGTATCCCTCAAAGCAGATAGACGCCACGGGTATCAGCGACGATATATAACTATATTAAAGGTTAGACGGATAAATCTAGAACTTTTTATCTATCACTCCCCCTCACACGTCATCACTGCGTCGACGTTGTAACGATGGCACCAGGTAAACCGGCACCGGAGACAGCTGCAACACCCGCGCGGCAGTGCGCCCAAGGGGTGTGGCCGCGGCCGTTGCGTGGCTATGACTGCCTACGATCAACAAATCCACGGAAAGTTTACGCAACTGGTCGAGAATCACCTCGCACGGGTCACCCTGGATCACCCGCACCGAGTGGATCAGTTGCAAGTCTTGCGCGCCGTCCCCCAGCTCCTCGCGAAAACTCTCAAGGACCCGCTGCTCGATCGTCGCCATCACTGTGCTCAGGCCCTGGCTCTGCCATTCGTTCAGGGCCTTTTCATCAAGGTAGCTTTGCAACACCGATTCGGCGAACAGCCCGATGGGTTCGACCACATGAATCACCGACAGCTCAGCCTTGAACGTTCGCGCCAGCGCCAGCGCATGTTGCATCACATAAGGCGCATACAGACCAAGGTCCGTGGCATACAGCATCGAACGGATCATAAAACCTCCTGGACTGCCAGGATGGCGGAGATTGAATGAGCTTAGCAGCGCCTCGGGGATTTCGACTGACTTAGCTCGGCGTCTGAACCTTCACCTCATTACTGATGCCATGGGGCACATGCCCGGTGGCCACCACCTCCCTGGCTTTCTCGCAATGGCCGGCCTGGTCGTCGAAAAATACGTCGGCGGCGAACGCCTCCAGGAACGCGGATTTCTCCAGGCCGCCGAGGAACAACGACTCGTCCAGGCGGATATCCCACTCGCGCAGGGTACGGATCACCCGCTCGTGGGACGGCGCCGACCGGGCGGTGACCAGGGCAGTGCGGATCGGGCAGGCCGCGTCCGGAAACTCACGCTGCAACAGGTTCAGCGCCGCGAGGAAGCCCTTGAAGGGGCCGCCATGCAACGGCTGGCGCGCCGATTCGCGTTCGCTGGCCTGGAACGCTTCCAGCCCGCCCTGTTGGTAAACGCGCTCCGACTCGTCGGAAAACAACACCGCATCGCCATCGAATGCGATCCGCAGCTCCTCGCTCGATGCACGGCGCGCGCCGCCCGACAGAATCGTCGCCGCGGCGAACCCGGCATCGAGCGCACTGCGCACATCGTCAGCATGGGTCGAAAGAAACAGATGGCAACCAAACGCCGCCAAATAAGGATATGGACTACGCCCTCCTACGAAAGCGGCGCGGGAAATGTCCAACCCGTAATGCTGGATCGAATTGAACACGCGCAGGCCGGTGTCGGCACTGTTGCGCGACACCAGCACCACCTCGACCCGGGCCCGGCCCAGGCTGGCGTTGAGGCTCAGCAGTTTTTTGACCAGCGGGAAGGCATCGCCCGGCTCGAGCGTTTCTTCTTCGTGCTCGATCTGGTATTTGCGGTAGGCCTCCACGCCTTGGGCCAGGTAGACCTTGTGGCTATCGCTCAAGTCGAACAGGGCCCGCGATGAAATCGCCAGCACCAGTTTGTCGCCCAATCCGTTTGCCATGGTGGTTCCCCCCAATCAGCGGTTATGCCGATCAATAAAACTCAAGGCCTGATACAACGCCTGCATGCGCGGCAGCTCGCAGCCGGCGGCCTTGGCGGCGGCGAGTGGGCGAGCGTAGATCGCCGCCAGTTCCAGCGGGCGTTTATGGATATGGTCGTGGTACATGCTAGGCAGGTAGTCGTCCATGCTTTCGGTCATGGTAAACATCTGCTCGGCATAGCTGGCCGGAATGTCGTGACCGCAGGCGTGAGCGCCCTTCACCACTTCAGCCATCAGCGCCTGGATCAGTTCGCGGCTGGACTCGTCCGCCATCATCGCCGTGGTGCCACAGCCCAACAGCACGGAGAGACCGTTATAAGGCACGTTCCACACCAGCTTGTGCCAGCGCGCCAGGTGTACGTTGGCCATGGCCTGGGACTCGATGCCGGCCTGATGAAACAACGCGGCGCCTGCTTCGACAATCGCCTTCTGGCGCGCTTCGTCGTTGGCGGCGGTGCCGCTGTGATAACCCAGGTTGACCCGGCCCAACGCCTGATGCTCGACGACGCCGGGGGCGGAACGGTGTACGCCGATATAGCACAGCCCACCGAGCAGATGCAGGGACGCCGGCAAGTGTTCGCGCAGGCTGTCTTCGACGTCGAGGCCATTTTGCAGCAACACCACCTTCGCGTCGGGCGCCGCGACCTGGGCGATGGTCGGGGCCAGGTCGACATTGCCCGTGGATTTGGTGCCTACCAGCAGCCAGTCGCACGGTGGCATGTCGGCGGCGTGGGCGTAGGCCTGCACGGGGTTCAGGTGCAAGGTGCCATGCACGCTGCTATTGAGGCGCAGGCCACGCTCACTGACCGCTGCGTATTCGCTGCGCAGCAGGAAATGCACATCGAAGCCGGCGCGCGCCAGCATCAGGCCGTAGAAACCACCGATGGCGCCGGTGCCGATAATGCCAATGCGTGGCGACAATGCGGTCATGGCAAATCCTCTGGAGTGCGGGTAAGCGCTTGATGAATAGCGTCGGTAAGCTCGGAAGGTGTAAGACGTGTCTGTATCTGCCCGAAGAATTGACCCTCGCACACCACGAACAGCGCCGGCAAATGAAAGACCTGATAACGTTCCACCGCGCCGCCGTTGTGCCCGGCATCCACCCAGCACAACCGATCCACCGGCAACTGCCAGCCCGGTAGCTGCTGATGCGCCCAACGGCAACCGGAACAGCCCACGCTGGTAAACAGCACGAGCGAAATGCCTGGTAATCCCAGCAGTTGCTGGTCAATATCCAGGTCGGTCAATGCCTGCTCCTTCACTATACTGCTGCCACCGCCGTCGACTGGACGGTGCTCGGAGTCCGTGTACATGGGTCGTTTTTTACCTCATCCTGATGATGTCGCTGCCCTGTTGATCCAACGTCCCTCTCCCCCCATTCCCCGCCAACGCCTGCACACTATCGGCCTGGGCGGCATCGCCTGCAATTGCCCGCGTGCCTGGCGCCAGGGTACAGCGGTTGACCTGCATATCCCGTCCCTGGGCGCCGGGGCCCGCTACCCGGGCTATGTGGCATGGTGCCGCAAGGTAGAAGACGGCTATCGCGTCGGCATCTCGTTTACCGATGAACATGCGTTGTTCGGCGCACGCATGGGTGAGCAAGCATGCCGGATAGAGCGCTACTGCCGCCAGCACGAAGACGCCGAGTCGACGCCCGAGCAGTTCGAAACGATGGCCCGCGAGTGGGTGGCGCGGCATGCCGGTGAATTCTCCCATGAGGCGTTTGTAGTGCCGGCACTGGATTAAAGCGGGCTTTGCCCATTGTCGCGGGCCCGTGTTACGCGCTAAGGTTCCTCCCCCCTGCATTCAAATCATGCTGTGCTCCGCCGCACGGGGATGGCTGGCGGCCGGCACCCGTGACCCTGACGAGTAACACGATGGCTGATTTACCGATCAACGACCTGAACGTCGAATCCAACGAGACCCTGATCACGCCCGATCAGCTCAAGCGCGAAATCCCCCTGAGCGACGCTGCCCTGCAGACCGTCACCAAGGGCCGCGAAGTCATTCGTGACATTCTCGACGGCACCGACCACCGCCTCTTCGTGGTAATCGGGCCATGCTCGATCCACGACCTCAAGGCGGCCCACGAATACGCCGAGCGCCTCAAGGCGCTGGCCGAAGAAGTGTCCGACACCTTGTATCTGGTCATGCGCGTCTATTTCGAGAAACCGCGTACCACCGTCGGCTGGAAGGGCCTGATCAACGACCCGTACCTGGACGACTCGTTCAAGATCCAGGACGGCTTGCACATCGGTCGCAAGTTGCTGCTGGACCTGGCCGAAATGGGCCTGCCCACCGCCACCGAAGCCCTCGACCCGATCTCCCCGCAGTACCTGCAGGACCTGATCAGCTGGTCGGCCATCGGCGCGCGCACCACCGAATCGCAAACCCACCGCGAAATGGCGTCCGGCCTGTCTTCGGCCGTGGGCTTCAAGAACGGCACCGACGGCGGCCTGACCGTGGCGATCAACGCGCTGCAGTCGGTCTCCAGCCCTCATCGCTTCCTGGGTATCAACCAGGAAGGCGGCGTCTCCATCGTCACCACCAAAGGCAACGCCTACGGTCACGTGGTATTGCGCGGCGGCAACGGCAAGCCCAACTATGATTCGGTCAGCGTTGCCCTGTGCGAACAGGCGCTGAACAAGGCCAAGATCAAGCCGAACATCATGGTCGATTGCAGCCACGCCAACTCCAACAAGGACCCGGCCCTGCAACCGCTGGTGATGGAAAACGTCGCCAACCAGATCCTGGAAGGCAACCAGTCGATCATCGGCCTGATGGTCGAAAGCCACCTGAACTGGGGCTGCCAGGCGATCCCCAAAGACCTGGCCGACTTGCAGTACGGCGTGTCGATCACCGATGCCTGCATCGACTGGGCGACCACCGAGAACACCCTGCGCAGCATGCACGCCAAGCTCAAGGACGTGTTGCCCCTGCGCAAGCGCAGCTGAACCTGATCCTGATCAGCGCACACAAAAACGCCGGGCTAAGCCCGGCGTTTTTCATGTTGCAGTTCATGCCTTACAGCTTGGCCGCATGGCGCTGGTGGCGCTCCATGTAGCGCTCGACGTAAGAGCACGACGGGATCACCGTGTAGCCGGCCTCTTCGGCGAACTTCAAGGCTTCCTCGGTCAATGCAGCCGCGATACCGCGACCTCGCAGTGCGTTGGGCACGAAGGTCCGATAGATGTCCAAGGTCTGCTTCCCGAGGTCCATATAGGTCAGGTAGGCACGATGACCGTCCACATTGGTCTCGAACTGATGACCAGCCTGGTCATGGTGGATGGACAACGCCTCGCTCATCACTACTCCTCGCGGGTCTTGGATTCTGACCCCTACCTTACCGATGTTTTTCCGGCGAAGGAACATCTACGCCACCCCGTGCCGGTTTCGACAACGAGAAAACCGTGAGCGCTCACAACCAGCACGTAGAGAATAGTAGGCGGCAATCCTGAAATTGCTCAAGACGCACTCGTCATCCCTGGGGCTGGCGGATATAGAAAGGGCCTCGATCAATCGGTGACCGAAAGCCTGAACATTGCCGGCAGTTGAAGCTTGAGACGAACAGGCGCTGTTAAAGTCACCTCTACATGCGCAAAAGATACAGGGTTTGGCAAAGTCAACCTGTACAAAAGTGTTAGCTTCAGTATATAAATTTTCATCTACTTACAAGGCTTGACACATGCGGGCCGGCCCTTTCAGGGCGCATGCATTCTTCAGCAGACTGCTAAAAATTGAACGCTTTTTATACAATTTCCCAAAAGATTAGCCAAAATAGATTCAGCACAGAAATTTTTTTTTGCTTCTTGCGCTACGTCAGTTTACTTACTACAAGTAATGAGTAGTATGTACGCCGGCTATTAGCTCACTCTGAGATAGTAGCTATCTTATAGAAAGTCCTTGAAGGGGAACACGATGAACAACGTTCTGAAATTCTCTGCTCTGGCTCTGGCCGCAGTTCTGGCTACCGGTTGCAGCAGCGTCTCCAAAGAAACCGAAGCTCGTCTGACTGCAACTGAAGACGCAGCAGCTCGCTCCCAGGCTCGTGCAGACGAAGCCTACCGTAAAGCTGATGAAGCTCTGGCTGCTGCTCAAAAAGCACAACAGACTGCTGACGAAGCTAACGAGCGCGCTCTGCGCATGCTTGAAAAAGCTAGCCGCAAGTAATAGTCCTTCGGGGTTGTTACCAAGCCGGTCCATTCTTGGACCGGCTTTTTATTGCCTGCGATTCGGTCCCGGATCACGGGCAATAAAAAGCCCGCCGCAGCCCAAGGCCGTGGCGGGCGATTGATCGAACCGGCTTATTGCAACGGATCGAGCGGCGCGTTCGAGACCATCGACGCCGCAGCCGGCACACCGATTTCAGTCGGCAGGCCATCTTCCGCCGCGACCACGTCGCGCACCTGATCCCAGTTCACCCGCAGGTGATTGGCCAGGTCTTCACGCTTGAGCAGCGCGTTGATCACCGCGGTGTGCTTGTCGACCACCGACGGCGTGCCATCGTCGTTCAGCGGCGTATGCGCTTCGAGGTAGACCTTGCCGCCACTGCTGCCGAACTTGTAGGCATCGTTGATGATACGCACCGGAGTACCCACCGGTACCATGCCGGCCATTTCCAGCACGTTATTGTTGAACATGCGGAAGCAGCCGTGGCTGGTACGCGTGCCGATACCGAACTTCATGTTGGAGCCGTGGATCAGGTAGCCCGGCGTGCCCAGGGTGAACTTGAACGGCCCCAGCGGGTTGTCCGGGCCGGCCGGTACCACGTTGGGCAACGGATCGCCGTTGGCGGCGTGCTCGGCCTTGATCGAAGCGGGCGGCGTCCAGGTCGGGTTCGGCGTTTTCGCGACAATGCTGGTATGGGCGATCGGCGAGCCCCAGCCTTCACGACCAATCCCCAGCGGGAAGGTGTAGACGACGTTCTGGCCCTTGGGGAAATAGTAGAGCCGGTATTCGGCAAGGTTGATCACGATGCCTTCGCGGGGGCCCGGCGGCAGGATGAACCGCGTCGGCAGGACGATCTCGGTGCCCGCCCCCGGCAACCAGGCATCGACGCCCGGGTTGGCGGCGACCATCTCCGAGTAGCCCAGGTCGTAGGTGGTGCCCAGGTCGGCAAACGTATCTTCGTACTTGGCCTTGATCACTTGGACCTGGCCGACGATGTCTTCGCCCGGGGGTGGCAGGGGCAACTGCAAGGCCGCCGCGGAACCCGCCGCACACAGGGCGGCAAGAGACAGGCAGCAGGTGACGGCGGAAAGGCGCGACAACATCCGGAAAATCCTTCGCAGAACAACGTGTAGGTAAAAAGCGATTGTATACGCGATGCGGGCTTCAAGCTGCAAGCTCGTAGCGCCCCTCACCACTCGAAGCGCAGCTCCGGCCAGATCGGCGGCGTGCCACGCTTTTGCGACTCCAAGATGGCACGGCACAGGGGGCACAGGCGCTGGTCCTGGAAGATCGAGCGATCCACCGCCGACCAGCGTGGCTGAGCCGGCAACAACGTGCCGCAGAGCGTGCGATCGATCGTGCCGCCCAGCTCCAATTGACGCGTGACCAGATGCACCCGGACTTCCTGGCAGGCGAACAGATCCAGCTGCTCGTCCGGCTCGATCAGTTGGTAATTAAACAGGGACCAGGCAGGACGCGACATCGAGGGCTCCAAATCGGGGGGGCGCCACCTTAGCCGAAAGCCTGCCGGTAGAAAAGCGTCATAACAGCGGTTTTAGCGTCGGCCAGACATTTTCCAGCAACTTACCCTGGGCGCCGACCGCCGGGTGCAGTTGATCGGCCTGCATCAGCTCGGGATGACCGCCCACGCCGTCGAGGAAAAACGGCACCAACGGCACGCTCTTCTCCTTGGCCAGGGCCGCGTAGACCCCGGCAAATGCCGTGGTGTATTTCGGACCGTAGTTAGGCGGCAACTGCATGCCCAGCAGCAGGACCTTGGCCCCGACCGCCTGGGACTGCTCGATCATCGACGCAAGATTTTGTTTCAATTGCGCGGGCGGCTGTCCACGCAGGCCGTCATTGCCGCCCAGCTCGATAATCACCAGGTTGGGCTTATGCTCCGCAAGCGCCGCCGGCAGCCGCGCGAGGCCTCCGGCGCTGGTGTCGCCGCTGATGGACGCGTTGACCACTTTATCGTCGAAACCTTCGTGTTTGAGCCGCTGTCCCAACAAGGCTACCCACCCTTTGCTGGTATCCAGTCCGAAACCGGCACTGATACTATCGCCAACGATCAGGACTGTACCCGCCGCTGCGTTCTGGGCCATGCACATCAAGGCCAGGCCAGCACTCAAAAACCACATTCGCATCGGATTCTCCATGGGCGCAAGCATTCTCATCGCGCGAAACCTTAGCAAAGTGGTTCCCAGCGCGGAAGGTGAACTGACTATCCTGCACGAACTGAGCCTGGAACTGAACAAGGGCGATAGCCTGGCTATCGTCGGTGCCTCCGGCTCCGGCAAGTCCACCCTCCTCGGTCTGCTGGCCGGCCTCGACCTGCCCAGCAGCGGCGAAGTCATCCTCGCCGGCCAAGCGCTGAGCAGCCTCGACGAAGACCAGCGCGCGCGCATCCGCGCCGAGCATGTGGGCTTCGTCTTCCAGTCATTCCAACTGCTCGACAGCCTCAACGCCCTGGAAAACGTCATGCTGCCGCTGGAGCTGGACGGCCGCAAAGACGCCCGCGAGCGCGCCAGGTACCTGCTCGAACGGGTCGGCCTGGGCCAACGCCTGACCCACTCGCCACGCCAACTCTCCGGGGGTGAGCAGCAACGGGTGGCGATCGCCCGCGCCTTTGCCGCCGAACCGGACGTGCTGTTTGCCGACGAACCCACCGGCAACCTCGACAGCCATACCGGCGAGCGCATCAGCGACCTGCTGTTCGAACTGAATAAAGAAAGCGGCACGACCCTGGTCCTGGTCACTCACGACGAGCGCCTGGCGCACCGTTGCCGACGCCTGATCCGCCTTGAAGCCGGCCTGCTGGTCGCGCCCCTGGAGCCTTGATGGCACGCTTGCCGCTGTTGCGCCTGTTCAGCCTTGCCCTGCGCCAATTGCTGCGCGATGCCCGCGCCGGCGAATTGCGCGTGTTGTTCTTCGCCCTGCTGGTGGCCGTGGCCTCCAGCACCGCCATCGGCTACTTCGGCGCACGCCTTAATGGCGCCATGCTGTTGCGCGCCACCGAGTTCCTCGGCGCCGACCTGGTGCTCGAGGGCAGCTCACCCGCGCGCCCCGAGCAAATCAGGTCCGGGATCGAACTGGGCCTGGATCACGCACGCGTCGTCGAGTTCTCCAGCGTTATCGCCACCGATAACGGCATCCAGCTGTCCAGCATCAAGGCGGTCAACGAACAATACCCGCTGCGCGGCGAACTGAAGAGCGCAGCCGCGCCATTCGCTGACGAAACCGCAGGCGGCGGCCCGAAACCCGGCGAAGCCTGGGTGGAGGCACGGCTGCTCACCGCACTCGACCTGAAAGTCGGTGACAGCATCGACGTGGGCATGAAGTCCCTGCGCCTGGCGCGTGTGCTGACCTATGAACCGGACCGCGCCGGCAATTTCTACAGCCTCACGCCACGGGTGATGATCAACCTGGCCGACCTGGGCGCCACTGGCGTCGTCCAGCCCGGCAGCCGCGTCAGTTACCGCGAGCTGTGGCGCGCAGCCCCCTCAAGTACGGCACTGCAAACCTATCGTGATCTGATCGAGCCGGGCCTCGCGGCCAACCAGCGCCTGCAGGACTCGCGGGATGGCAACCAGCAGATCGGCGGCGCCCTGGGCAAGGCCGAGCGCTACCTGAACATGGCCAGCCTGGTGGCGGTGTTGCTGGCCGGTGTGGCCGTGGCGTTGTCCGCCAACCGTTTCGCCAGCCGACGTTTTGATGCCAGCGCGTTGTTGCGCTGCCTGGGTTTATCGCGGCGTGAAACCATGCTGTTGTTCAGCCTGCAACTGAGCGTACTCGGCCTGTTGGCGAGCCTGGCCGGCGCCCTGCTGGGCTGGCTGGCGCAATTTGGCCTGTTCTATTTCCTGCACGACCTGCTGCCGGCGGACGTACCGCCCGGCGGGCTGCTGCCGGCCATTGCCGGGATCGGCACCGGGCTGGTGGCCCTCGCCGGTTTCGCCCTGCCACCGTTGGCAGCACTGGGCCGCGTCCCACCGCTGCGCGTGTTGCGGCGCGACCTGCTGCCCATCCCGTCCAGCACCTGGATGGTCTACGGCGCGGCGCTGCTTGCCCTGGGCCTGATCATGTGGCGCCTGAGCCTCGACCTGGTGCTGACCTTCGCCCTGCTCGGCGGGGGCGTGGTTGCGGCGTTGATCCTCGGTGGCCTGCTCCTGCTGCTGTTGCAGAGCCTGCGCCGCCTGCTGGCCCGGGCGTCCCTGCCGTGGCGCCTGGGCCTGGGCCAGTTGCTGCGCTATCCATTGGCGGCGGCAGGCCAGTCGCTGGCGTTCGGCTTGATCCTGCTGTCCATGGGCTTGATCGCCCTGCTGCGCGGCGAATTGCTCGACACCTGGCAAAACCAGCTGCCCAAGGATGCCCCCAACTACTTCGCGCTGAACATCCTGCCCGCCGACAAAGACGCCTTTGGCGCTCGCCTGCTCGAACTGCAGGCACAATCGGCGCCGCTGTATCCGGTGGTGCCCGGCCGGCTGATCAGCGTCAACGGCGAGCCCGTGCAGGCGATCGTCAGCAAGGACTCCAGCGGCGACCGCGCAATCCAGCGCGACCTGAGCCTGACCTGGGCCGCCGACCTGCCGCCGGGCAATGCCCTGACCGCGGGTACCTGGTGGTCACAGCAACCGGGCGATGAAATACCGGGTGTGTCGGTGGAAGCCAAGGTTGCCGAAAGCCTGAAACTCAAGCTCGACGACCACCTGGTGTTCACCGTGGCGGGCGAAACCCGTGAAGCGCGGGTCACCAGCCTGCGCACCATCAATTGGGATAACTTCCAGCCCAACTTCTTCATGATTTTCCAGCCTGGCACCTTGAAAGACCTGCCGGCCACCTACCTGACCAGCTTCTATCTGGCCCCCGGCCATGACCGGCAGATCATCGACCTGTCCCGGGCCTTCCCGGCGGTCACGATCCTGCAAGTCGAGGCCCTGCTGGAACAGTTGCGCAGCATCCTCGCCCAAGTAACGCTGGCCGTGGAGTATGTGCTGCTGTTCGTGCTGGCGGCAGGGATGGCGGTGCTGTTCTCCGGCCTGCAGGCCACCCTGGACGAGCGCATTCGCCAAGGTGCGCTGCTGCGTGCGCTGGGCGCCGAGCGCAAGCTGCTGGTGAAGGCCCGACGCATCGAGTTCGGCCTGCTCGGCGCCGTCAGCGGTTTGCTCGCGGCGCTGGGCACCGAGCTGGTGACCTGGGTGCTGTACCGCTATGCCTTCGACCTGGCCTGGCACCCACACCCGTGGTTGTTGTTGCTGCCGGTGATCGGTGGCGTGCTGATCGGCGCTGCCGGGGTGTTCGGGACGCGCCGCGCGCTGAATGCCACGCCATTGGCGGTATTGCGCGAAGGCTGAGACGACAATGGCCCGCGCGTCACAGACCGCGGGCCACTATTGTCTATTTCACATACTCGATTGCGGTGATCCACCAGCACACCTCGCCGTTCGGCGTCTGCACGATGGCCTCATCGTCGACTTGCTTGCGCAGCAGCGCCCGCGCCATCGGCGAGTCGATGGAGATGTAGTCCATGCGTTCGTAGATCTCGTCATAGCCGACGATGCGAAAACGCTTGGTTTCGCCCTGCTCGTTTTCGATATCGACCCAGGCACCGAAAAATACCCGCCCTTCCTGTTCGGGCATGTACTCCACCACGCGCATGTCTTCCAGACGCTTGCGCAGGTAGCGCACCCGTCGGTCAATCTCACGCAGCAGCTTCTTGTTGTACTGGTAGTCCGCGTTCTCGCTGCGATCCCCCAGGGAAGCGGCCCAAGTCACTTTGCGCGTGGTGTCCGGACGCTTTTCGCGCCACAGGTAATCCAACTCCTTCTTCAGCGCCTCATGACCTTCTTTGGTAATCAGCTTGGTACTCAAACGTGTGCATCCCCAGGCAATGTCCATTGATTCCAATACGCCGCGGCATGCAGGCCCGGCGTCGACGAACAGAGGGTGATGATAAATGAACCGGGGAAAGTAGCCAGACCCTCTGACGCCTCGCATCACAGCTGGATTGCGCCCGGCTCGCTGCTCGCTTGAACCAGTTCATTCCTGGCCAGGCCGTCCAACGCCTGGTCGAGTTCATAGAGAATGGCATGCACATTCTGGCGCAACCCTGGTAACTGCACGAGCAGCGCCGCCAACGTCTCGCCTTTCTGACGCGCCCGCAGCTCTTGCGCCTCGACTTGAATGGCCCGCTCTTCCAGGACGCGGGTGCGCTCATCCATTTGACGCTGCCCTTGCTGCTGCATGGCCACGGCATTTGCCAACTGCGCTTCACGCCCCTCCAACGCCTGCGCCTGCAACTGCACGGCGCCCTCCTCCTGCACCATGCGACGGGTCAGTTCCTGGCGCTTTTGCTCAAGCTCCGCCAGCCCTCGCTGCAGTTCAACCTGGCGCTGTTCGAGTGCTTCTTCGCGCTTTTGCATTGCAAGTTTTTGCTGGGTCAGTTCCTGGGCGACACGCGCGAGGTTGGTCAAGGTGCTGTCCACCTCGAACAGTGAATTGTGTTCTGCCTGTTCGTTGGATGCCGGCGGCGCACTGGGTGCAACCGCGACGACCGGCGCAGCAGTTGGCGCCACGACCGCGGGCACCTGCCGCTGAGGTTCAGCCAGCCCCTCGATCACCACCGGTAAGACCTTTTCAGGCTCCTTGGTGACTTTGGGAGCCGAGACCAATTTGGAAGAAAAACGAATGGACGGGACAATCAGCGTAGGACTTTCAATCGCCTCTGACGCAGGGGCCGATGTGCCCAAGGTAATCACCTTCATCACCAAGGCTTTCTTGATGTTCATTGAATGATGATCTTCGGGCCTGGCGGGCGGCAACTTGCAGCCTTTCAAGTCGACAAAGTGATAGGGAATCTGGCCGTCGCCGACGCTACCGGACTTGGTACCGGAAGCGGCCAGGGTCAGTATTTGTTTAAACACCCGCATCGCAACTTGCAGATCCTCTTGGGTATCCACCCCACCCAAGAAGTAGCGTTCAACTTTCCTACGCAATGCTGCGACATATACCCGGGAACTACCCGGCTCTATTTCTTCATCCAGGCTGTACACAAGAAAGTTCGACGCGATCTGGGGAACAGCAAAACCACAGAGCAGAGCACCGTTGACCGGCGCATCCTCACCAGAGCGTTCAAGAACTAGGGTACGTAGAAGCATCATAGTAATCAGGCCTCATGACAACAAGCAAAGCGTATATAAACATCAGATAAACATCCGACCATCAACATGCATTTATCACTCAACGATTGTTTCAGCGAGGTAACAGACTGAACGTAGGACTTCTCTTATTAAGATACTTCAGCGTTTCCAAGCACTGTACATTGAACGTACCATTTTTAAACCCGAGCCCTATATCACTCAACAAAGGCGCTTGCCTCTTCATTCTTCTTGCCTCACCAACCGAACAGAAAAGCATAATGATCGAGATAAGCAACCTCACAAAATACTTGAACAAAAAGAGTGTAATCAGCGATGTCTCATTTTCTGCCAAACGCCAAGAGTGCCTTGGTTTATTTGGATTGGAGGGGGCAGGTAAAACGACACTTTTAAAAATGATCGCCGGCGCCATCCAACCCTCCTCGGGGCAAGTGCGGATTCTGGGGCTGGATACACACACACACGGCTATCACGCACGCAAGGCAATAGGCTATCAACCCGAATCCGGTGTCAGTCACCCGACCCTGTCGGTCAAGAACCTGCTCAGGTTCATCGCCACCGTTCGGGGATTCCAAGGCGCGGAGCGACGCAGGCGGGTGGATCATGCGGCCAGCCGACTCGAACTCTGGCCAGTCCTCGATTACCCGATCAACACCCTTCCCCCTGGCCTGAAACGCAAAGTCGCGTTTGCCCAGGCCCTGCTGCACGACCCCGACGTGCTGTTACTGGACGAACCCAGCGAAGGGTTGGCGCCCCATCAGCAAGGCAAGATCAGCAGGCTTATCCAGTCGTTGGCCGACGAGATGACGATCATCGTTGCCTCACGCGATTGCGAAGCACTGGCCGGCGTCTGCACCCGCGCCCTAGTCATTGGCGGCGGGCGCCTGTTGGCGGACACCCCGATGCCCGAGCTGCAGCGCAGTTCCCGGCACTTTCGCGCAGTCACCCTGGCGGCGGAGTCAGCCCTGGATTTACTGGCGCTTGCCGTACTGCCCGGCGTGGCAGGTATCGAAGAAGACCGGCACGGCCCTGGCACGGTAACCGTTCTCGCCATGCCGGGACACTCCATCTACCCCGCCATCTGCGCATTGATTGCCAACCGACGCTGGGAAATACACTCACTGAATCTGGAGCCAGGCCGCCTGAACGATGTCGTTCACCACCTGAGCCAGGAGGCATCCCATTGAACCTGCTGCCATCTGTTTTCAAACGCCAGCTTGCCAGCTATCTATCGGCACCTGCCACCTACCTGAGTGTTGCGCTGTTCCTGTTGCTGTCGACCTTGCTGGGGTTGCACACCAGCCAATTGCTGGAGCGCAGCAGCAGCGATTTGCAGGGCTTTTTTCAATGGCACCCTTGGTTGTACCTGTTACTGGTCCCTGCACTGTCGACTCAACTTTGGGCGGACGAGAACGAGACAGGCTTTGGCGATTTCATGAAAACACTGCCTGTGCGGCCCGCCGAACTGGTTATTGGAAAGTTCCTCGCCGCCTGGGTCGTGGCGGGCCTGGCATTATTACTGACATTCCCCATCGTGACGGTGGTCAACTTGTTGGGCAGTGCGGACAACCGGGTCATCGTCTCCCAATTCCTGGCCAGTTGGTTATTGAGCGGAAGCTATCTCTCAGTGGGTGTTTTTATTTGCGCACTGACCCGCCAGCGCCTGGCCATTTTCATATTGACGCTGAGCCTGTTGTTATTGGCCAGCGGCGTGTCTTCGATATTGGATGCACTGGAGCGTCAAGCCCCCATCTGGATCATCGACAGTTTGACATCTCTCAGCCCACTCCTGCGTTTTGGCCTGATTGATCACGGGACACTTACCTTTCAGGACGGCGCGTATTTCATCAGCATGATCATTGCTTTTCTTGCTGCGACGACCGTTATCCTCAACTACAAGAACAGCTGAGAAGGAACACTCTCGATGCGATATCCATTGCGCACCGGCATGACACTTAGCGTCATACTGCTGCTGTTCCTCGCATTCAACCTGGTATGGGTAGTCAAACTTCCTGATTTACGCCAGGACTTTTCCCAACAACAGACCAATACATTGTCACCCGCGGCATTGCACTTACTCACCACACTGGAAAGTCCACTGGACTTCTATTATTTCAATTCAAGCATACCGGCCAAAAAAAGCATCCTGAAACACTATGCCAAACGCGTCGAAGAAAAACTCAGGGCGTTCGAACACGCAGCAAACGGCAGGATCAATCTGCACATTATCGATCCCACTCCCTTTTCAGAGGATGCCTACAAAGCAGGACTGTATGGCCTGCGCGATCAACCGGGGTTCTTCGGTCTTATCGGCGCTCGGGAGGGGCAAACCGCCCAACGCATCGAGTCGTTCAACCCGGAGAACGAGCCGCTGCTGGAGTATGAAATCAGCCACTTGATCACCCAGTTGCTGCACCCCGAGCCCGCGATCGTCGGGCTGTTATCAGGGTTACCGGCCGGCGCATCCATCGAGCCGCTGGTACTGGAATTGCACCGACATTTCGACCTCCTGGAGCTGGAACCGACGGCCGATCATGTGCCCTCGCGGATTAAAACCCTGATGCTCGTACATCCACGCGGGCTGCCGGAAAAAACACTGTATGCGATCGACCAGTTCGTCCTGGGCGGCGGCAAACTGCTGATGTTTATCGACCCCCTCGACAAAGGCGGCTCAAAGACAACGTCTTCCGCCACCCGGTTAGACGGGTTGCTCGCCGGCTGGGGGGTCAGCATGCCGAGCAACAAAGTGCTGGTCGACCCCACCTATGCCCCGTCGGAACATCAACCGGCCACATTCACCCTGCCACGCCAAGCAATGAATACCCGCGATGTCAGCACCTGGAAGCTGGGCACAGTGACCGTGTCGAACAGCGGCGCCCTGTTCTCCCTGGATAAAAGCCGCGCCATCTTCACGCCGCTGTTGCGCAGTTCCAGACAGTCGTTACTGATCGATTCAGACGCCGTGGACAGTGCGTTACCCACGCGTGGCGAGCCTCACGTGATCGCTGCCCGCCTCGAAGGGCCAGCCTATTCGGCGTTTGCCGACGGATTTGGCGGGCGGCCGCCGGGGTTGCAGAAGGCGGCGCAGATCCATGTGGTCGTGGTTGCAGATACGGATATGTTGAGCGAGCCTCCCGGCGAATCCGCGCGAAATGCCAACAAACTATTTGTCATGAACGCACTGGATAACCTCGCCGCGCCGCAGGCCCTGGCGGATATTCGCCCGCGCGCGGTGGCCGGCCATTCATTGAAGCTGTTGGCGAAGCGGCGCGAGGCTGCCGAACGCGCCTATCGGGATCAGGCTGCCGAGCTGGAACGGCGCCTGGCACGAACGGAAAAGGAATGGCAGCGCCTTAACCCCGACGTCACGGCCCTGGGCACGGAGTCGGTCGATACCAGTACCCAGTTGCAAGCGCTCAACAAGGAACGCCTGCGTCTACCGATGGAACTGCATACGCTGAAAAACACGCTTTACGCGCCAGTGCAGCGCCTGGAACGCAACGTAAAACTGCTGGTGACTGTGCCGTTGCCGGCACTGCTGTGCCTGATTGCCTGGGGGCTGTTTCGGCGGCGGCGTCGTCGCTGGCCGGTGCCGCCGTCGGCGTTTTATTGAGGGCTCAGCGCCGCGCGATCAAACCTTGCCGGGCAATGCGCGTCAGTTGGCGGATCACCTCAGCCGCGTCACTGGCGCTGGGCGCCTGGATCACCGCGAGGTCAAAGCTGTTGCTGGCAAAGCGTGCCAGGGAATCGCCATCTTCGACAAATTGGATCAGGAACGCCGAGGGCCGCCCGCCCCGACGCGGCCAGCCGTCCAGGTAACGCAACAGCGTCGGCTGGTGCTTGCCGCCCAGGAGAATTCTCGGATTGCGTTGAGTCAGCTCCGCAGTGATCGGAGCCAGGCGTATGAGGGGGCGTGGTGCATTCATCGTGTCGTGTCTCTGCCTCAAAAGTCTGCGGGCAGGTGAGAGGCAACACCGAACCAGCGCTTTAGCGGTATTTCGAAGCCGGCGTCTGCAATGAGAACTGGCTTCTGTCGGGCTGCATCGAGTCCCAGTGGCGCCCCGCAATTAGCTGTTTAAATCGGCGCATAACCAACATCCTAGAGAAGCCGATGGGGCGGTGTCAAGAATCCCGCGCAACGAAAAGGCCCGCACATGGCGGGCCTTCTCCAGCGGTTACAGACCGATCAGTGGGTGATGGCGCGGTCGGCGGACAGTTTGCCGGCACCTTCGAACAGGACGGCCAGGGAGCCGCCGAGCAAGGCCAGGGCGAACTCATAACCATTGTTCGCCATGAACAGACCGTTATGGATATGCACCGAGAAGATCGCCACCAGCGACAGGATCGTCAGGCCCAAGGCCGCAGGGCGTGCCAGCAGGCCGATGATCAAGGCCAGGCCGGCGAAGAACTCGGTACCGCCCGACAACAAGGCCATCAGGGTGCCCGGCGCCAGGCCGATGCTTTCCATCCACTGCGCGGTGCCCGCCAGGCCGTAGCCGCCAAACCAGCCAAAGAGTTTTTGCGAACCGTGGGCGGCGAAGATGATGCCGACGACAATGCGCAGAATGGTCAAGCCATAGCCGGCGCGGGTGGACAGGATGCTTTTGATCAGTGGGCTCATGGGGATAATCCTTTTCAGAGTAGGGGTTGGTTGGCCGCTATATTAATCAGTTTAGGCAATGATAAAAGCCGAAAAAATGCCTGATTAATATCTATAAAATCGATCACTTGCGCGAAGCGATTTTCGGCTCCAACGCCGACGGCTCCAGGGAGTCCCGCTCCCGATCAAACGCCAGGTAGTACTTGTTGACGCTATTCACATAGCTCACGCCGCTCATCCCCACCTGCTCCATGGCAATGCGCTCCACCTGGAAGAACCACTGATTGGGGTTCAACCCACGCCGCTTGGCTTCGGTACGCATGCCTTGCACGCGTTCCGGCCCCATGTTGTAGGCCGCCAGCACGAACGCCATGCGCTCACGCTCGTTGAGCTTGGGGCTGGCGAAAAACTTGCGGCGGATCATCGACAGGTAACGTGCGCCCGCCTGTACGTTACTGTCGAGATTCTCGATATTGTTCACGCCCACCCGCTGCGCCGCCGAAGGCGTGATCTGCATCAGGCCCGTGGGACCACCGCTGC
The DNA here is from genome assembly GCF_014889455.1 of Pseudomonas sp. K8. Lineage (NCBI taxonomy): Bacteria > Pseudomonadati > Pseudomonadota > Gammaproteobacteria > Pseudomonadales > Pseudomonadaceae > Pseudomonas > Pseudomonas sp. K8. Next base: position 82,754 of record NZ_VJWO01000010.1, on the reverse strand, counting down.
TGCGCGCGCTTGGGTCGAGGGCGGACTCCTTGAAGGCCAGCGCGGCGAGGTTCAACCAATCCATGCCTTGCTCGCGCGCATGTTTTTGCAGGATCGGACGCAGTTTCTCCAGGCGCTGGCGGTCGATGCGGGCCAGCGGGTTGCGCACTTGGTAAAGGCGTCGATAAATGCGCTGAAACGCCACGTCCTGGTCGGAAGGCGTGCGGTAGGTCTTGAGGAAGCGATCAATACTCGCCCGCAGCATCGCGGCGTCCTGCCGCACGAACCAATACTCTTCGCCCGGCTCATTGATCACCACCTGCTTGTCGAAGCGCAGCTTGGGCAGGATCTTCGACCAACGTTCGGCGATGGGCTTCTCGACGATGGTCAGGTGAAAGATGCCGGCCTGGACCATCTCCAGCACGTCCTCCACCGCCAGGCTCGGGTCGACCCACTCCACCTTGATCGGCGGCTGCTTGTGCAGGGCCAGTTTCTGGTTGACCTGGTTGATCGCATCCGCCGCCGCGCTGCCGGTGGTCAGCGCCAATGTGCGCCCGGACAACTGCTCCAGCCGGGTGAACCGGCGCTCGCCCTTGACCCCCACCAGCCATAACGGCACACCGCTGGCAATCGGGTCGCTCGCACTGATCTTGTGCGTGGCCTTCACTTCCAGCAATTCCCCGGGGGCTACCAGATCGCCTTCACCCCGCGCCAGCGCGCCGAGCAGTTGGTCCTTGGCCTTGGGGATGATCTTCAGGTTGATTTCCTGGCCATCGCGGGCTTGGTCGTTGAGGTACTGCTCGAACGCACGCAGGCGATGGTATTCGACACCAATGGCCTGGCCCTGGATTTCGCCGGAACTGTTGCGGCTCTGGTTGACCAGTACGCGCAGGGTACGACTGGAGCGAATCTCGGCCAGGTCGCGCACCTTGCTCGGTTTGGTCACTTCCAGCGGCCCGTCCAGCCGCGCGACCGCCGCCATGGGCAGCAATAACGTCAGGCACAACATAAGCAACGCCGAGGGTCGGATCATCCGCTCTCCGGAAAGAATACTGGCCAGCACCTTCGCGAAAAACGAGGGGCTGGAGGTCAGAAACAGAGCGCTTTATGCGCTGACAAGGCACGCAACGGCGGCACCAGGATAGGCGATAGACCCACCACAATGTCACTTGCGACGTTCAAAGACAGCTATAACTCGTTGTAGTTCTAGGTTTTTCTTATAAATCTACAGCTCTGATATGCTTTCCGGCCGCAGGCGGAGATAGCACCATGCAACTCATTGATATCGGCGTCAACCTGACAAACCCAAGTTTCGACGAGAAGCACCAGGCCGTTCTCGAGCGTGCATATGCCGCCGGCGTGCAACAATTGGTGCTCACCGGCACCAGTGTCGACGGCAGCGAACAGGCCCTGCAATTGTGCGAAAAGCTGGATGAAAGCGGCCAGCGACTGTTCTGCACCGCCGGCATCCACCCCCATTCCGCCAGCGACTGGAACGGCGACAGCGCCCAACGCCTACGTGGTTTGCTCAACGACAGCCGCGTGCGCGCGGTGGGCGAATGCGGGCTGGATTTCAACCGCGACTTCTCACCGCGCCCGCAGCAGGAAAAAGTCCTCGAAGAACACCTGGCCCTGGCCGTCGAGCTGAAACTGCCGGTGTTTCTCCACGAACGCGACGCCAACCAGCGCCTGCTGGAGATCCTCAAGGATTACCGCGATCACTTGTCCGCCGCCGTGGTGCATTGTTTCACGGGCGAGCAGCAGGCGCTGTTCAGCTACCTCGACCTCGACTTGCACATCGGCATCACCGGCTGGATCTGCGACGAGCGCCGTGGGACGCACCTGCATCCGCTGGTCAGAGAAATTCCTCGGGGCCGCCTGATGCTGGAAAGCGATGCGCCTTACCTGCTGCCGCGCACCCTGCGGCCCAAACCGAAAAACGGCCGTAACGAACCGGCCTACCTGCCGGAGGTGCTGCGCGAAGTCGCCCTGCACCGCAACGAAAGCCTGGAAGACCTGGCCCAGCACAGCACCGCCTGCGCGCGCATTTTTTTTGGCCTACCCGCGGTGGTTTGATGTGGCGTATTGACCCATATCAAAGTGGTATTTTTTCGGTAGCGGCACAATAATGGCACCTTGCCAATGCTGTTTCCGCTATCAGAGAAAAACCTTCTATGGGTGCCTGGCTTAGCAATATCTCGCTGAAATACAAATTCTGGGCCGTCAACGCGGTCGCCTTTATCACCACGCTGCTGTTGGTGCTATACGCTGTGCATCTCGAACAGCAGTCGCGCAGCCAGGCGTCCCAGGCCTCGGCACAAGCCCAGGCGCGCTTGCTCAGCGCCTGGCCGGCCGACAAGGCGCTGCCCAAGGGCGAGGCGTGGCTGACGTTTGCCCGTGGCCAAGTCCCACAGTTGGCTGATCAAGATCTGTCAGACCTGAGCAGTGCCAGCGGCTGGGTCGAACTCAATCACCTGCCCTTGTTCGGCGAAAACCCGTTGATGGGCGCTGAAGTGGTCGCCCGCGCCGACGGGCAACAGGTCGCCGTGCTCGCTTACGCGCCAAGCCTGAGCCAGGTGTTCAGTGAGCGCTTCGCCAACTACGCGGTGGCGGTGCTGATCCTGATGCTGGCGATGCTCTGCGCGTCGCAGTTGCTGATCCGCTTCCTGCTCAGCCAGCTCAACACCCTCAAGGACGTGATGCTGCACGTCGAGAAAACCGGCGACTTGTCGGCGCGCGTCCCGCTGGCCTGCAAAGATGAAGTCGGGCAGATGGCCAGCGCGTTCAATGCCATGCAAGCCGGCTACCAGCGAGTGGTCAACACCGTGGCCAGCACCGCCAAGCAACTGGATGAGGGCGCGGCGCGCCTGGCCAGCAGCATGAACGAGGTGCAGCACGGCATGCTCGGCCAGCAAAGCGAAACCGACCAGGCCGCCACCGCCATCAACGAGATGACGGCCACCGTCCACCACATTGCCCAACACGCCGGCGCCACCCGCGACCTGTCCCAGACCGCCGACACCCTCGCCGGCAGCGGCCGCGAAGTGGTGGATCGGGTACAACGCTCAATCGCCGGGCTGTCCAGCGGCGTGCAACAGACCGCCGAGATGATCCAGAAACTCGCCGAAGACAGCCAGAAAATCAACGGCGTGGTCAGCGTTATCCACAGCATCGCCGAACAGACCAACCTGCTCGCGCTCAACGCCGCCATCGAAGCCGCCCGCGCCGGGGAGATGGGCCGCGGTTTCGCCGTGGTCGCCGACGAAGTGCGCAACCTGGCCAAACGCGTGCAAACCTCCACCGACGAAATCACGCTCATGGTCTCGGCGCTGCAAGCCGGCACCCGCGATGCGGTGGACTTCATGCAAGAAAGCTCGTTCAAGGCCGATGACTGCGTGCAACAGGCCCAGGAAGCCGGCGCGGCACTGGCCGAAATCACCGGCGCCGTGGCGCAGATGCGCGAAAGCAACACCCAGATCGCCGTCGCCGCCGAACAGCAGAGCCATGTCGCCGAAGAGATGAACCGCGCCGTGGTGAGTATTCGTGATGTGACCGAGAACACCGTGCAGCAGACCGTGGATTCGGCCACCACCAGCAATCAGCTCGCCACATTGGCCGGGGAGTTGAGCAAGGCGATTGGCCAGTTGAAGCTATAAGCAATACAAGGCGAGGCTATGGCCCCCATAGCCAGCCTTGATTCGCCGCGCCAGCCGACCCGACCTAAACTCTGTTCAAGTTATTTCAACGGACAGAGGATTCATCATCATGGGCAAACGTCATCCCAATCTCCCCGCCTGGCAATGGCGTCAGTACCCGCAAAACCACCAGCACCCGACCAACCTGGCGTTGCACATGATCGCGGTGCCGCTGTTTATCATCGGGTTTCTGTTGGTCGTTTCCGGGGTGTTCAGCCTGAGCCTGGCCAGTTTGGCCGTGGGCGTTGTCGGCATCCTCGCCGGCCTTGCCTTGCAGCAGCATGGCCACAGCCTGGAAGCCCAGGCCGGTGAACCGTTCAGCGACCGCAAAGACGCGGTCCAACGCCTGTTGGTCGAGCAGTTCGTGAGCTTCCCACGCTTTGTGCTCAGCGGTGGCTGGTGGCGCGCCTGGCGTCAACGCCACCGGCACTGAAGGTCAGGCGAAGACCACCACGGTCTGGCGGCTGATGGCGATCAACTCGCCGCTCGGGCTCCACAGCGCCGCAGCGGCATGGCCGTAGCCGTCACGGGCGTGTTCGATGTTGACGTAGTACTGGCACCAGTCAAGTGTGGTGAGGTCTTGCAGCGGCTGGATAAACTCGATGGTCCAGGTCAGGGTACTGCCCGGCGCGGGCTTGCGCAGGTGCGGCAGCAACGCTGGCGGCCAGGCATCCACCAGGGCGAGGATGTGCGACTCGGTCAGCGGCTCTTCTTTCACATCGCCGCGCAAGCGCACCCAACCGCCCATGTCGCGGGAGGTATTGCCGGTAAACGGCAGGCCGCCGACACTCCAGCGCATCGCCAGGTGCCGCATGAATTCCGGGGTGACGCCCTGGATATACGGCAGCTCCTGGCATTCATCCCAATGCTTGAAGGTCGGCGGCGGCTCACTCGCCACCACGACTTGCGACTCACGGGACGCGCCGAAACTGGCCTGGACCAGCGTCGCCACTTCACCGTTCTGCATCACCCGGCCAAGCAATTGGCTGACCGCCTTGCCTTCGCGCAGCACTTCGACGTGATAACTGGCGGGCACATCCGCGGCGACCGGGCCGACAAAAGTGATTGCCAACGAGCGTAACGGCCGGTCGGCAGGGACCTGGGCGCGTAGCGCTTCATATTGCAAAGCGGCCACCAGGCCACCAAAGGTCGCGCGACCCTGCGCCCATTCGGCGGGGATGGTGACCTCCAGCGGGTGGTTACGGGCGGCGTCGAGCAAATCACTGAAGCGCATGGCGACCTCACATCAAAAAGACCGGAGCAGCGATCTTAACCAGCGCACCCACCAGGTACAGCGCCTATTCCGGCCAAAAACCGGACCGGCTCAGAAACAGTCCGCGCAGAGTTTGTCCAGCACCCGATCCGCCTCGCCTTCGGCCTGGGCCATGGTGCGACGCCAAATCGTCACACAGGGCTGCAGATCGGCTTGATGCTCAGCCTGGAGCAGCCACTGCCAGCAATCATGCCAATCGCCCAGGGCGCCTTGGGCTTGCTTGAGGCGCGACATCGCCTTGACCGGCAGCTTGTCCAGCTCGGGGTAGGCTTCGGCGGCGTAGCGCACGCGCTTGATCAACAAGCGCAGACGGTGGCGATCGTGGCTGGGGTCCTGCAGGGCGTCATCGAGGTTGTGCCATTGCTTGGCCAGGCGTTTCTCGATACGCGTGCGCAGGCCCCTGAGCAGTTTCTGGTGTTGCGAGGCACGGATAAACCGCGGGAATGCATCGAGGATCTGCAGCAGGTGCGCCAGCTCCGGGCCCTCGGCGACGTGGCGATAGGCCTCGGGTTGCAGGCGCAGACGACGGTCGGCGGCGGCATGGTGACCGTGCTGGTGCAGATGCGCGGCCAGCACTTCACGATCGCGCAACGGGGTGGTCAATTGGCCGACGGTACTGGCGGCCAGTTCGAGTTGTTCGACCCCCGGCAAGCCGCGCAAGGGTCGCAACAGGCTACGCAGGCGCCGCACGGTGGTGCGCAAATCATGCAGGGCTTCATCGTCGGTGACGGCGGCGAGCCGAGCCTGGCAGCTCAGTAACCCTACTTCCAGGCCGATGACCTGAGCGACTAACTGATCTACCAAGGCTGACATGTTTTCCTCCACTGACGACGAATAATCCCTGCATCACTCAAACCGCTGACGCAGCCTGGTTGCACTCGACAGCTGCGACGAATCAGCGGCCGGCGCGCGACTCACGAATATAGAAACGCGCCTTCTCGGCCTTGTTGGCGCAGCCTTCGAACGCTTCGAATTGCTGCTGGGTCTTGGCGCCGGTCAGCAGGGACAAGGCCTTGGAATAACTCACGGTACCGGCAAAGCCTTCGGCCTTGGCCAGGTCCAGCTCTTTCCACGCGGCGTCCAATTGGCTGCCGCAGCTGTCGCGATAGGCAGTTTTCCCGGCGCAACCGGCCAGGGCCAACATGATCACAGGCACACACATCCAGGCTTTCATCGATGACACCTCAAAATAAAGAAAAACGGTCGTACCGTGTAGACGTTGCCTACAAAGAAAAGTGCCTTGTCCGCCACCCGAAATCAAAAGCGCCTATTGCCAGAGCATACCCGAGCCTAGCCGCTATTCTGGAAAAATATTGCGCGTTGGCGCGAAGATTGAAGCCGCCCCCGTATTGGGTGCATTGTGGGCGCCTGCTTAACGAAGGACATCGACCATGAAGAAGCGTGTTGCCTTGGTGCTGGGCTCCGGTGGGGCCAGGGGCTATGCCCATATCGGTGTGATCGAGGAAATCGAACGGCGCGGCTACGACATCGCCTGTATCGCCGGCTGCTCCATGGGCGCGGTGGTGGGCGGAATCTATGCTGCTGGCAAACTCGACGAGTATCGCAACTGGATCGAAAGCCTGGATTACCTCGACGTACTGCGCCTGGTCGATGTGAGCTTCCGCCTGGGAGCGATTCGCGGCGAGAAGGTCTTCGGGCAGATCCGCAAGATCGTCGGCGAGATCAATATCGAAGAGCTGCGCATCCCCTACACCGCCGTGGCCACCGACCTCACCAACCAGCAGGAAATCTGGTTCCAGGAAGGCTGCCTGCACCAGGCCATGCGCGCATCGGCGGCGATTCCGAGCCTGTTCACCCCGGTGATGCAGGGCAACCGCATGCTGGTGGACGGCGGGCTGCTCAACCCGCTGCCGATCGTGCCGGTGGTGTCGAGCCATTGCGACTTGATCATTGCGGTCAACCTCAATGCGACCAACCAGAAACACTACCACTTGCCGGTGATCCAGCGGCCGCCGGCGTTCAAGAGCCGCTTCAACAGCCTGGCGAAGTCGCTGGGGTCGCACTTGCCGTTTCGCCGCAAGCAGGCCGAGCAGTTGATGAAGCTCGAACAGGAAGCCTTGCAGGCCCAAGCGGCCGAGATCAACCCGTGGCTGGAGTCGGCCGAACCGGAATCCCAGCAGCCCGCCGCCGCCCCGGAAAAAGCCGGGGCGCCGAAGTCGGCGACCGGATCGTTCATCATCGACAACGTCGGCCCGGCATCATTGCTGGACCTGATCAACCAGAGCTTCGAGGTGATGCAGACATCGCTGGCGCAATACAAGATCGCCGGCTACCCGCCGGATGTGCTGATCAACGTGCCGAAGCGGGTGTGCCGGTTTTTCGAGTTCTACAAGGCGCCGGAACTGATCGCCCTGGGGCGCGAGATCGCCAGTGATACGTTGGATCGGTATGAGAGTGAGCAGCACTGAGATTGGCGGTGTGGCTGGGGGCCTCATCGGGGGCAAGTCGAATCGTCGCACCGCCCCTCCCACAGTTTGATTTGTGAACACATTTCAAAATGTGGGAGGGGGCTTGCCCCCGATGAGGCCCTGACAGCCAACGAAAATCCATCAGACCTAAGCCCCCAACAACCGATACCCCACCCCCGCCTCGGTCACGATAAACCGCGGCTGAGTCGGATCATCCGCCAGCTTCTGGCGCAGGTGGCCCACCACGATGCGCAGGTAGTGGCTGTCCTCGGTATGGGTCGGCCCCCAGATGTCCTTGAGCAGTTGTTGCTGGGTAATCACCCGCCCCGGATGTCGCGCCAGTTGCGCCAGCACCGCGTATTCCTTGCGGGTCAGCGCCACTTCGGCACCGTCCAGCAATACGCGGCGGAAGGCCAGGTCCACCGTCAGCGGGCCAAAACACAACGCCGCTTCCTGGGCTTCACCCGCTGGGGCCTGGCGCAACAAGGCGCGCACGCGGGCCAGAAACTCCTGGATGCCAAAGGGTTTGGTGACGTAATCGTTCGCGCCCCCATCCAGCGCCTCGACCTTTTGCACTTCGCTGGCGCGCACCGACAACACCAGCACCGGCACCGTCGACCACTCACGAAACTCGCGCAGCACCTGCTGGCCGTCCATGTCCGGCAAGCCGAGGTCGAGTACCAGCAAATCCGGCTTGCTCAAGGCGGCCTGGGCCAGGCCTTCGTTGCCAGTGCCGGCCTCGATCACTTTGTAGCCCTGGGAGGCCAGGCTGATGCGCAGGAATTTGCGGATCTGCGGTTCGTCGTCAATGACCAAAATCGTCGCGGTCTGGCTCATGGTGTCCAATCAAAATCCATCGAAAAAAGAGAGTAGCTCACGCCTCGCGTTCCAGGCCAGGCTGTGCGGGTAAAGGCAGGAACAGCGTGATGCAGGTACCCCGCCCGCCAATCCCATCGGCGACGCTGATATGCCCGCCATGGGCACCGACCATGCCCTGGCAGATCGCCAGGCCCAGACCGGTGCCCTGCCCGCCGCGATCGCCACGGGCAGCGGTGTAGAACATATCGAAAATCTTCGCGCGCTCGTCTTCGGGAATCCCGGGGCCCTCGTCCGCCACGGCGAAGAATAGCTGGTTATCCGACACCCCGGCGCTGACGTGCAAATGGCCCTGGGCCGGCGAGAATCGAGCGGCGTTTTCCAGCACGTTGACCAGCGCCTGCTCGATCAACGCGGCATGCACATACAGCAATGGCAGTTCAGACGGCACATCGATCCTCACCTGCAACGGCGCCAGCACCGCGCGCAAACGGCCGAGGGCGCTGCCGACGATATCACCGGGCGAGACCCAATCGCGCGCCAGCTTCAACGCGCCGTGGCCCAGGCGGGTCATGTCCAACAGGTTCTGGATATAGCGGTCGAGGCGCTCGGCTTCATCGCGGGTGCCTTCGAGCAACTCGCGGCGATCCTCCAGCGGGATGGCTTCGCCGAGTGCCAGCAGGCTGTCGATACTGCCGCGCATGGACGTCAACGGCGTGCGCAAATCGTGGGACACCGAGGCGAGCAAGGCACTGCGCAGTTGCTCGGTCTCGCCGTGCAGGCGCGCGGACTCCAGCTCCTGCGCCAATTGCGCGCGGGCCAACGCCTGGGCCAGCGGCTGGCTCAAGGCGATCAGCAAGCGACGGCGCTGGCCGCTCAGTTCCATACCGGGTTTTGCGCTGACGCCGAGCAACCCCAGCGGGCCCTCTTCGCCCGACAACGGCCACCACCACCAGCGCCCGAACGGCAGCGTGCCGGTGCCCTTACCTGCCGGCTGGTCATGCTGCCAGGCCCAGTCGGCGGCGGCGCGTTCGGCTTCGGTGAAGGTCAGCGGCCCGCCGGTCTCGACTTTCCAGGCGCCCTGGCCGTCGCGGTTGACCAGGCACAGATCCAGGTCGCTCCAGCCTTCCAGGTGATGCGCCGCCGCGCTGATCACCGCCTGGCGGTCGGTGGCGGCGGTGAGTTTGCGCGACAGGTCGAGCAGCTCGCTGGTTTCTTCCTGGGTATCGCGCAACGCCTGCAACTGCCGACGCTGGCGCGCCGCGAGGTTGCCGGTCAACGCCGCCATCAGCAGGAAGAACAACAGAGTCAGTACGTCTTCTTCACGCTGGATGGCGAAGGAGAATTTTGGCGGAATAAACAGGAAGTCATACGTCAGGAACGACAGCGCCGCGCACATCAGGGACGGCCCCAGGCTGCTGCGCACCGCCACCAGCAATACCGCCGCGAGAAACACCAGCGAGATATTCGGCAACGGCAACACACTGGCGACCGCCCAGGCCAGGGCCGCCGCGATCACCGTCGCGACCACCGCCAGCGCATAGTCGAACCACACCAGCCCGCGCACATCCGGCAGGCGCGGCGGTGCAGGTACGTCGTCGCTGTCGAGGATATTGATTTCCAGACCGCGCGCATTGCGCATCAGGCGCTCGGCCACGCCACCGCCGAACAGCCGGCGTCGCCAGTTCATCCGCGACTGCCCGACCAGCACCAGGCTGGCGCGGCGCTCGGCGGCATGCTGGATCAACGTCTTGGTCACCTCACCCGCACGCAGCAGCACCACGTCACCGCCGAGGCGTTCGGCCAGTTGCTGGGCATTTTGCAGACGCAGACGTGCTTGTTCATCGCGTGCGCGGCCGTTATCGATATGCACCAGGGTCCAGGGCAGATGGCGACGCTGGGCCACGCGGCTGGCATGGCGCACCAGGCGTTCGGCTTGTGCATCGCCGTCGACGCCGACCAGCAAGCGCCCACGCACGGCCGGCGCGGCCTGGCCGAGTTGGCGGTAACCCTGGGCCAGGTCGTCGTCGACGTGAGCCGCGGCGGTTTGCATCGCCAGCTCGCGCAGGGCCATCAGGTTGGTCTGGGTGAAAAACGCGTCGATGGCCGCACGGGCCTGTTCTGGCACATACACCTTGCCGTCGCGCAGGCGCTCCAGCAACTCGCGCGACGGCAGGTCGATCAGCAGCAGCTCATCGGCCTCCTGCAGGACCCAATCGGGCAGGGTTTCGCGCACCTGCACGCCGGTGATGCCACGCACTTGATCGTTGAGGCTTTCCAGGTGCTGGACGTTGACCGTGGTGAACACGTTGATGCCGGCGGCGAGCAGTTCCTGAATATCCTGCCAGCGCTTTTCATGGCGGCTGCCGGGCGCGTTGCTGTGGGCCAGTTCGTCCACCAGCACCAGTTGCGGCTTGGCGGCGAGCAGGCCGTCCAGGTCCATTTCCTCGAGCATCACGCCCCGGTATTCACTGCGCAGCAACGGTTGCTGCGGCAGGCCGCTGAGCAACGCTTCGGTCTCGGCGCGGCCGTGGGTTTCGACCACGCCAGCGAGCAACCTGACGCCCTGGCGCAACTGCGTGTGGGCGGCCTGGAGCATGGCGTAGGTCTTGCCCACACCCGGCGCGGCGCCCAGGAAGACTTTGAGCCGGCCACGGCCGTCCCGGGGCAGATCGGCTAACAGGGCATCGGCGCGGCCGGAGTCGCTCATGCGCGGGGGTTCCTTCAGGGGTTTATAGGGTGTCTTTCAGGGCGCTATCGCGGGCAAGCCCGCTCCCACATTTGGAATGCATTGCCCGCGATAGCGGCGCTCCTGTTTACAATTTTTCCAGGGCCATGTTCAGCGCCAGCACATTCACCACCGGCGGGCCCACCAGTGGGCTTTCGATGTGTTCATCCAGCAAGCGTTGCAGGGTGGCCACCGGCACATTCCGCGCGGCGGCTACCCGCGCCAGTTGATAGGCAATCGCCTGCGGAGGCAAGTGTGGATCAAGACCGCTGCCGGAGGTAGTCAGCGAGGCTAACGGCACCGGCCCTTGCGCGGGCACGAACTGTTTATTCGCGTCATCGAACACGCGCGTGGCCAATGCCGGGTTGCTTGGCCCCAGGTTGCTCGCGCTGCTGGACACGGTCGCGAACGCGCCTGCCGAAGGACGCGGGTGGAACCAGCTGTCGCCGGTAAAGTCCTGGGCGATCAGGCTGGAGCCGCGCACCTTGCCGCTGGCGTCGCGCACCAGGCTGCCGTTGGCCTGGTCCGGGAAGGCAACCTGGGCGACGCCGGTCACCACCAACGGGTAGGCAACGCCGGTGATCAGGGTCATGAGGACCAGCAGGCTCAGGGCCGGGCGGATGATATTGGACATTTCAAATTCCTCGATTCGGTCAGTGCAACCTGTGGCCACCGCTTTGCCGGTGCCCACAGGCCTCGGGTCAAACCAGGTGCAGCGCGGTCAGCAACATGTCGATCGCCTTGATGCCCACGAACGGCACCACAATCCCGCCCAGGCCGTAGATCAACAGGTTGCGCCGCAGCAACGCCGCCGCGCTCGCCGCCTGCACCCGCACACCGCGCAGCGCCAGGGGAATCAGCACGACGATGATCAGCGCGTTGAACACGATGGCCGAGAGGATCGCGCTCTGCGGGCTCTGCAAGTGCATCACGTTGAGCACGCCCAGTTGCGGGTAGATCGAGGCGAACAGCGCCGGCAGGATCGCGAAGTACTTGGCCACGTCGTTGGCGATGGAAAAGGTGGTCAGCGCGCCGCGGGTCACCAGCAATTCCTTGCCGATCTGCACCACGTCCAGCAGCTTGGTCGGGTCGCTGTCGAGGTCGACCATGTTGGCCGCTTCGCGGGCAGCCTGGGTGCCGTCGTTCATCGCCATGCCGACGTCCGCCTGGGCCAGCGCCGGGGCATCGTTGGCGCCGTCGCCGCACATCGCCACCAGTCGACCGTCGTTCTGTTCGTGGCGAATCCGCGCGAGTTTTTTCTCCGGGGTGGCTTCGGCCAACACGTCGTCCACGCCGGCTTCCGCAGCAATCGCGGCCGCTGTCAGCGGGTTGTCGCCGGTGACCATCACGGTGCGAATCCCCAGCTTGCGCAGCTCGGCAAACCGTTCGCGGATGCCGGGCTTGACCACGTCCTTCAGATGGATCGCACCGAGCAACTTGCCATCGACGCACACCAGCAACGGCGTGCCGCCGCTCTGGGCGATCTTGTCGACTTCCCGCGACAGGGCCGGTTGCAGGTCGCCGCGAGGCTGACCGATAAACGCCAGCAGCGAGTCCACGGCGCCTTTGCGGAATACGCGGCCCTGATAGTCGACGCCGGACAAACGGGTTTCGGCGGTGAACGGCACGGCGGTCAGTTCCGCCAGGGACGGCTCGGCCTGTGGGTGCAGGGCCCGCAGGTATTCAACGATGGATTTACCTTCTGCCGTGTCATCCGCCAGGGACGCCAGCAGCGCGCCCTCGGCCAGTTCCCGGCCGCTCACGCCCGGCGCCGCCACCACTGCCGCGCAGCGACGGTTGCCAAAGGTGATGGTGCCGGTCTTGTCCAGCAACAACACATGCACGTCCCCCGCCGCTTCCACGGCGCGACCGGACTTGGCGATCACGTTGAGGCGCACCAGGCGGTCCATGCCGGCGATACCGATGGCCGAGAGCAAGCCGCCGATGGTGGTCGGAATCAGCGTCACCAGCAGGGCGACCAGGAACACCAGGGGCAAGCTGCCATTGGCGAAGTGGGCGAACGGCTGCAGGGTCACGACCACCAGCAGGAAGATCAGGGTCAGGCCGATCAGCAGGATATCCAGCGCCACTTCGTTGGGGGTTTTCTGGCGTTTGGCGCCTTCCACCAGCGCGATCATGCGGTCCAGCGTGGACTCGCCGGGGTTGGCGGTGATGCGGATCAGCAGCCAGTCCGAGACCAGGCGCGTGTTGCCGGTGACGGCCGAGCGATCGCCGCCGGATTCGCGGATCACCGGCGCGGATTCACCGGTGATCGCCGCTTCGTTGACCGCGGCGATGCCTTCGATGACCTCGCCGTCGCCGGGGATCATTTCCCCGGCGGCGACGCGCACCACATCACCTTTGCGCAGGCTGGTGGCGGGCACGACCTTGAAGCTGCCATCGGCCTCCTTGCGCCGAGCGCTGAGGCCTTCGCTACCGGCCTTGAGGCTGTCGGCGCGGGCCTTGCCACGCCCTTCGGCCAAGGCTTCGGCGAAGTTGGCGAACAGCACGGTGAACCACAGCCACACGGCGATTTGCGCGGCGACGAAGGTCGGCACGGCGGTGTCGGGCACCAGACACAGCACGGTGGTGAGGATGGCGGTCAGTTCGACCACCAGCATCACCGGCGAGCGTTGCAGTTGCCGTGGGTCGAGCTTGACGAACGCCTGGACCAGCGCCGGGCGCCATAGCGCGGAGATCGCGGTTTTGGCGGGTTCGTGGGTTTTGACCGGGCTCGCGTTTTTTGCAGGCATGTTCATTTTCATATCCCTCGGCTCTTCATTTAAAAGCAGCCATGCTCAGGTGTTCAGCAATAGGGCCCAGTGCCAGTGTCGGCAGGAAGGTCAGGCCGCCCACCAGCAAAATGGTCACGGTCAACAGGGTCACGAACAGCGGACCATGGGTGGGGAAGCTGTTCTGGCCAATCGGTGCGGTCTTCTTCATCGCCAGGCTGCCGGCCAGGGCCAGTACCGGGAGGATGTAGCCGAAGCGACCGATCAACATGCCCAGGCCCAGCATCAGGTTGTGGAACGGCGTGTTGGCACTGAAGCCGCCGAACGCCGAACCGTTGTTGGCACTGGCCGAGGTGTAGGCATAGAGCAACTGGCTGAACCCGTGGGGGCCAGGGTTGCTGATCGCACCGGCCGGGCCGGGCAGGCTGGAAGCGAGGGCACCGAGCACCAGCACGCCGATCGGCATCACCATCAGGGTCACGACCAGCAATTGCACTTCCTTGGCCTGCAGCTTCTTGCCCAGGTATTCCGGAGTGCGGCCGATCATCAGGCCGGCGAGGAACACCGCGATCAACACGTTGAGCAACATGCCGTACATACCGGCGCCGACGCCGCCGAAGATCACTTCGCCGACCATCATGTTGACCAGTGCCACCATCCCGCTGAGGGGGCTGAGGCTGTCGTGCATGCCGTTGACCGAACCGTTGGACGCCGCGGTGGTGGTCACCGACCACAACACGGTGCCAGTGGTGCCGAAGCGCGCTTCTTTACCTTCCAGCGGCGCCGTCTGCTCAACCGCCGGGTTGTTCAAGGTCGGGTTGGGCTGGTACTCGGCCCACAGCGAGGTCGCGCCACCGATCAGGAACAGGGCCAGCATGCAAGCGAGAATCGCCCGGCTCTGACGCAGATCCTTCACGTAATGGCCGAAGGTAAACACCAGCGCCACCGGGATCAGGATGATCGCCGACACCTCGAACAGGTTGGCCCAGGCCGTCGGATTTTCAAACGGATGCGCCGAGTTCACGCCAAAGAAACCACCGCCGTTGGTGCCCAGTTGCTTGATGGCAATCTGGCTGGCTGCCGGGCCCAAAGGGATCACCTGGTCGACGCCCTGCAGGGTCACGGCATCAACGTAATGCGCGAAGGTTTGCGGCACGCCCTGCCACACCAGGAACAACGCCATCACCAGGCACAACGGCAACAGGCCGTAGAGCGTGGCGCGGGTCATGTCGACCCAGAAGTTGCCCAGGGTCTGGGTGGATTTGCGACCGATCCCACGGCACAGCGCGACCAGGACTGCCAGGCCGGTGGCCGCACTGACGAAGTTCTGCACGGTGAGGCCGGCCATCTGGCTGAGGTAGCTCAGGGACGCTTCACCGCTGTAGGACTGCCAGTTGGTGTTGGTGATGAAACTGACTGCGGTGTTGAAGGCCTGGGTCCACTCCAGGCCCGGCAACTTCTGCGGGTTCAGTGGGAAGTAGCCCTGGAACAACAGGATCGAGAACAGCAACACAAACCCGGCGAGGTTGAACGCCAGCAACGCCAGCATGTATTTCTGCCAGCTCTGTTCCTGCTGCGCGTCCACGCCCGAGAGGCGATAGCACGCGCGCTCCACGGGCCCGAGCAGCGGCGTGAGCCAAGTGCGCCGGCCTTCCATCACGTTGTAATAGAACCGCCCCAGGAACGGGGCCGGCACCAGTACCACGGCGAAGAAGGCGATGATCAGCCAATAGTCATAACTGTGCATAGCCTGCTCCTAGTTCCGATCCGCGCGTAACAGCGCAACCAGCAGATAAATGAACAGCGCCACGGCCAATAGCAGTGACACCCCGTCCAGAACGCTCATGGAAGTCTCTCCGTTTAGCGGCGAGTGCCGCGTGTGGGGCAATTGTCGGCAGGAGTGGTGTAAAGGAACGAGAGCGAGGGGCTGGGTGAGGCGTAAAGATGGCGTAAAGAGTGGGTTTATGCGGGGTTTACACCGGGGATTTCGGCGCCTGGGCGGGTGCTATCGGGGGCAAGCCCCCTCCCACAGGTTGATCGGCGCTCGGCGTGACAACTCGGTCAAGTGTGGGAGGGAGCTTGCTCCCGATAGCACCGGCACAGTCACCGCCGCACTTATCTGGTGCAGCAACAGGAAAATTCAAACGCCAAACCATCCCCCAAACGACAGTAGCGCAGCTTTACGACAATGATTCTCAGGCTGGCATGGCCGCTGCAACACCTTGAATCATTCCAACCGGTTCAGGGAGCGCAATACGATGAACACACAACTCAAACCCACCTTGGGCACCCTGCATTTGTGGGGCATCGCGGTCGGGCTGGTGATTTCCGGGGAATACTTCGGCTGGAGCTATGGCTGGGGCGTGGCCGGGACCTTGGGCTTCCTGGTGACCTCGTTGATGGTCGCCGCGATGTACACCTGCTTTATCTTCAGTTTCACCGAACTGACCACCGCCATTCCCCACGCAGGTGGGCCCTTTGCCTACAGCCGCCGCGCGTTTGGTGAAAAAGGCGGCCTGATCGCCGGCCTGGCGACCCTGATCGAATTCGTGTTCGCCCCACCCGCTATCGCCTTGGCCATCGGTGCGTATCTGAATGTGCAGTTTCCCGCACTCGATCCGAAACACGCCGCCGTCGGCGCCTACATCGTGTTCATGGGCCTGAACATCCTCGGCGTGAAACTCGCCGCCACCTTCGAACTGGTGGTGTGCGTACTCGCCGTCGCCGAACTGCTGGTGTTCATGGGCGTGGTCGCCCCCGCGTTCAGCTTCAGCAACTTCGCCCTCAATGGCTGGGCCGGCTCCGACACCTTCGGCGCCCCGGCGATTGCCGGAATGTTCGCAGCGATCCCCTTCGCCATCTGGTTCTTCCTCGCCATCGAAGGCGCGGCCATGGCGGCCGAGGAAGCGAAAGATCCCAAGCGCACCATTCCGAAAGCCTACATCAGCGGCATCCTGACCCTGGTGATCCTGGCCATGGGCGTGATGTTCTTCGCCGGCGGCGTGGGCGACTGGCGCACTCTGTCGAATATCAATGACCCGCTGCCCCAGGCGATGAAAACTGTGGTCGGTGAAAGCTCCGGCTGGCTGCACATGCTGGTGTGGATCGGCCTGTTCGGGCTGGTGGCGAGCTTCCACGGCATCATCCTTGGCTACTCGCGCCAATTCTTCGCCCTGGCTCGGGCCGGCTACCTGCCGTCGTTCCTGGCCAAGCTGTCGCGTTTTCATACACCGCACCGGGCAATCATCGCTGGCGGCGTGGTCGGTATTGCCGCCATCTACAGCGACGGTTTGATCAACCTGGGCGGCATGACCCTGACTGCAGCAATGATCACCATGGCCGTATTCGGCGCCATCGTGATGTACATCATGAGCATGCTCAGCCTGTTCAAACTGCGTAAGACCGAACCGCTGCTGGAACGCACCTTCCGCGCACCGGGCTACCCGATCGTACCGGGCATCGCGCTGGTGCTGGCGGTGGTGTGCCTGGTGGCTATGGCCTGGTTCAACGCACTGATCGGCATGATCTTCCTCGGCTTCATGGTGGTCGGCTTCATCTACTTCCAGATGACCGCGCACGACCGCGCCGCTGCACCGGCAGATGCAATGTTGACCGGGCTCTAAGGTTTTGAGGCAGAACAGGCCTACACTGAACTACTCAGAAAGCCTGTAACTCAAAGCAGTTATTACCGTGGGAAAAACCTCCCACGGCAATCTGCCTCAAGGAGAGCGTTATGCCGTGGGATGCATGGTTGATTATGGTGGTTGCGATCGGGTCGATCGTCGGCGGGCTGCTGATGCTGCGTGACAGCGCCAACAAAGTGGAACTCACCGACCAACAACGCAAACGCGTGGCCGAGCGCAATGCGCAGGCGGATGCCAAGGACTCGCAGGACCGCTGACCTGGTTTGCCCCTGTGGCGAGGGAGCTTGCTCCCGTTGGGCTGCGAAGCAGCCCCCTCCCCCGGTTACTCCCATTCCGCCTTGGCAATCTGCAAACCGTGCTGCCCTTTATAAGCAGCACGCTCCGGCTGACTCCAGCCGTTCAGCAACTCGGCTTCCAATCGATAAATCTCAACCCCCAGCGGACGACACACCGTCAGCGGGTCCTGTGCATCGGGGCCCCACATCGGCAGCGACAGATCCCCGCCCGGGCAGGTCGACAGCGCACACAACAAATCAATCTCGGCAAAAAACTCCAGGTAATCGCCCTTCTGCGCCGGACAGGCTTTCATAAAATACATGTCGTCGTGATTGAGGCCGGTGCATTGGAAGATGTTCAGCACGTCATGCACGTCGAATTCCGTCAGACCGTGAGGCAACACCGCACGGGTCAGGTTCGAGTGACAGTGATGATGGAAATCTTCACCAGTGAGCATGCGGTTCACATACGGGTCGCAGCGCGTACCGAGCAAATCATGCAGGCGCCCGCCATGCTCATCAATGCCGTAGCTGGCCAGGCTGTCATCGGTGATGGTCACCAGCGGCCGCAGGAACGGCAGGTTCGACCACAACCGGTCATGGGTGCTGACATGCGCGCCCTGCAACTGGCGCGTGCGCGCGGCCCACAGGCGTTCGCGCGGGTCGTTGGCGTTCCACACATTGAAGTCGCCCACCTGCGGCCCCACCGGCGTAGTCACACGGAACACATGCCCGGCCGGCACCTTCCACGCCCTGCCCGTGCGAATCGGCACCTCGAACTGTTCGACCAAGGTGCGTTGATCCTTGCGCTCACGGATACGCTCGTAAAACGCGGTGTCGACCTGCAACGCCGAACCTTTGCTGACCTGGTAAGCGGCTGGATAGTCTTTGTACATGGTGCGGTTCCTCGATCAAGGGAAAGTAAACAGGGCCAACGACTGCCGTTCCGAATCATCCAGGTACACGCTCATCGCCTCCCCGGCTGCCAGCTTGTTGTTATTGGCTAATAACGTGTGGATCTCAAGGTCCCGTTCCAGCCAGGGCGACTGGAAACGCTGCTCATCGGGCGCGGCGCAGAACACCAGACGCAACTGCGCAATCACCTGGGCGAAAAACTCGTCGAACAACGGGCTGCGCATCAGCCCGACAATCTGCTGATGCACCAACAGGCTGTGGGTCGCAACCGCACGCCAGTCCTCACGCTCCCGGGCCAGCGCGGTGGCCTCGATGGCGTTTTGCATACGCTCGGATTGATCCTGGGTGAACGCACCGCTCTGGGCAATGGCCTGCAATTCGAGCGTGCGGCGGACGACAAATAAATCACGCACCTCTTCGCGCTCCAACCGACGAACCACCACGCCCTTGTTGCGCACGTAGCGCGTCAACCCTTCCCGCTCCAAACGGTGCAACGCCTCACGAATCGTATTGCGCGATGCGTTATAGGCCCTGACCAGCTCGGCTTCGACCAATGCCATTCCCGGCAACAGTCGGCCACCAATGATGTCGGCACGCAGTTCCAGGGCGATCTGGTCGGCTAAGGACAAGCTGAGTGTCATCGTTACCTCACGATTGTTGAACAATCCTCCCTCTGTCAGTAGTCACTTTTCATGCCAACGCCTGCGCGATGTAAAAAGATTCAGCGTGGTAAACACGCACCGTCGAAATCGTGCGCGACGGTTTGTAAGCGCAGATCCCGGATGAAAAAAGGCCGGTCACTGACCGGCCCCTCGATGCTTACTTGATCTCTAACCTGCCACGATTCTTCTCCAGCAACGCCTTGCCGATACCCTTTACTTCCAACAACTCATCCACCGCCATGAACGGACCGTTGCTCTCGCGATAGGCGATGATTGCATTGGCCTTGGCGGCACCGATGCCGAAAAGGTCACGACGCAGGGTTTCGGCGTCGGCGGCGTTGAGGTTGACCTTGGAGGATTGTTCGGATTGGGTCATTTGGGTGGTGATGGGGCTTGGGAGTTCGGGTTTGATCGATGGGGCGGCGGTAGTGGCGGCGGAGAGAGTGGTGAGGAAGGCGAAGATTAGGGAGGTGAGGTAGGTGTTTTGCATTGGTGGGGCTCCATGACATCGGTGAGGTAGAAAAAGCAGCTTTTCCGAAGCTGCTTTTCTACGTTAGGCGATGAGGGGGAGGTGTCAAAAGTGGGGGTATTGCAAGGTATGAACAGACCGAGACTCAATTTTTTTGGGGGCCGCGAGTCTTAATGATCTTGCGCAACTGGGCGTTGATACTCTCGATGGCGTTGGTCGTGTAGATCACTTTTCGGATCGCTGGCGGGAAAACAAAAAATGGAATTACTCGATCCCAAGCACGCCGCCAAGCAGCCACCACCGTCGGATACTGCTTGCCCCACGGCCCGCTTTCAAAGGCATCCAGCGCCTGCTCAGCCGCTTCGGCGGTGACTGCCTGATAGATCGGTTTGAGTGCCTTGGCTAGTTCGCGGCGATTATCCAAGGCCGCGTAATCAAGGCTGTTGCGGATCAGATGAACAATGCATGTTTGCAAAGTTGTGTCTGGAAACACTGCGCTGAGGGCTTTCGACTTTGGCGTCGGGACGCATCATGACGGACTGGCTCCAGAAAGGATCGGGAGCACAGCATCAGATTTCAACTGGAGACTTTGAATGTGTAGTGTAGGTGATGGATCGCTTACGTTAGGACAACCGCCTCGTCGCCGACATCAGGCAATGTTTTGATACGTTCGGACTCCAGACACTAGAGCCAAAGGCAGAAGCCGTTGCGCTTCAAATACAGAATCTTCACTCGGTTTCGCGGCTTATTGAGGAAAACAAGGAGCACTGGGTCAAATGTGGCGACTTTGATACCCAGTTCGACTAGGGCAGCCAGGCCGTCAATATATTTTCGGAAGTCGAAGGGCTTAGGTACAGATAGATTTTTTTGACTTTCGCGCGGTGTCACATGATGGCGGCGGTGCTCCAGAAAGAAATCGAGAGCACCGCATCGAGCACCAGCTAAGCGCTTTGAATCTGGGGTTTATAGAGCACTTAATGCGCCAGTTAGAGCTGACAGAGGATAGTCAATGTAGCCACGAATCTGTTCAAGTCGTGGGTCGGTGGCTTACCCAAGTTATCAGGGATAACTTCAACTATCACGCGGTGCCAGGGAAACTGATACGTATTAGCAATTTTCGTTCATCGGCTTTCCGCCTATGGCGGCAACCCCAATACGTGGCAGCCAGCAAAATCGGCTTCAATGGTCACACTACTGAGGCCTTGCTGACATCTACATACCGAAGCCCAGAAATGCACATCCGTACCCTGAGAACTGTTCCGCGCCACATACACAAGGTAGTAGCCGTATGCGGTAGTTCCGCACGTACGGATCTGTGTGGGGGGCGGCAGGTAACCGCCGCCCCTACCGCTACCATTCTTTTCCCGGCAACTCAATACATTAATGTTGATCTGCCTTCATGAGCAGCACCCGTGGCGTCGCCAAATTACGACACCGCCGGAGCGCTGATATAAAAATGTTTAAACAAACAGTTAGTCTGAACGGTAGTTGTACATCCGTGACTCTGGCCGATCGTAGATCGGATTTTGAATTGATTGCTGGACAAAAGCATAAATTGAAAGTGTTATCAGTGCAGCCAAGACAAGTTGCTGTCCCTTGAACTTGAGCGGATCACTCTGAAAACCACTAACCATGGCGACTAAGCACACGTAGAATACGGGGAAGAAAAACCGAGTTTCTACAGCACCAGGGATGACTGCGACACAAGCAATTAATAATACGATTGTCCATCCCAATTTCTCCACCAACCCTGCAGGAGAGAAAGCGCCAGACAAAAACAACAATCGAAAGAACTGTGTTATACCCAATACAACTACTGCCAGTGAAAAAATAGACCGCATTGATTTCTGATGAGAAGGCGTTTGGGTATAAACCTCACCATCACGGACATCCAATCCTGACGCGATGTGACTCGCATAAATAGAAGAGAAGGTAAGTGGGTGAGTAACCACAAGCTTTAAATAGTCTTTGATACTCACTATTTTACGAGCATCAGTATGAAGCAATAAATTCTCCCCCGCCGAGTTCGCGTAAAAAACAGGAGAACCGGGAGCGCCAACCGGCGTGTATGTTTCATAGCGATCAACCACAACACCCCACATGAGTTGAGATAAAAACAGCGAGCCACTCCCCAAATCAGTGATAATAAACGGTGATGGAGTATCATAGTGGCCTTTATTTATGGCCATCTGAGGTACGGCGCCTAAACACGCACCGAGCAAAAATGCGAAAACCCCTATTGCTCGCTTTGTAAAATTTAGCTTCGCAGTGGAAACGATCAATAAACACAGCGCAACAATTGAAAACAAATAGATAGTGCGAGTATTATATGCAAAGTACGCAAACATACCAGCAATAAAAAACAATCCAAATCGCTTAATATTACTTTCACTCTTTATACCCGATAACGCCAATACAGCAGCACCAATAACTAATGCAAGAGAAGGAGCATCGCTCAGAGGGTAACAAATCAGACCAGGAAAAATGATCGCAATCAACATTGACGGAACAGATCGACTTAGTACAGTTAACTTCCCTCCAAATATAGTACTAAAAAAACCTGGGAACAGCACAGCAAAAAAATACGCATAAAAAACCGATGTAAATATCTTGAAAAATAGCAGACCGAAAGGAGCATAGTTATCATGCAAAAACTTGAAAGGGGATAACATTAAAGGATAAAAATAACCTCGCATCTGTTGAGGGAACGAAAAATCCCAAATATGCGCGCTGAGCGCCCAATAATTACCAGCATCAAAAGGAAATACCTGCACATTCATATAAAGCTGTACGACCATATATGCACAGAACGAAATAAAAAACCCTGCAGCGGCATTATCAGAAGTAAGAATACAAAGCGTTGTCGCCGCTGGATTAACGTTTTTTTTCGCCCAATACATATTTTATATATCCATAATAAATTTACGACGACAAGGTCGGAGGCGTGACACTCTATCGCTTTTGACCGCTGCAAGCAACAGACAGTCATAATAAGCTCAGCAGAACTATCACCTAAAGCTGCGCCATTTAAAATTCATTCTTATCTGCAGCGCAAAGAATTTTCACGCAAGCCCGGCGCCGCTACAGCGATGATATGTAACGCCCAGCCGCCAAGCGGCCAATCCATCTTTATAAAACAGAGAACCCACTTTATCATCCCCATATCAGCAATTAAAATTTCACACCTCCAAAATTCTATATAAAAGCCAAAAGCTCGCAATCCATAAAATCGCATAGCACATGACTGCTGGCTAAGACCGCACCAGCACTGATGGTTCATGCCCTTTGCTATCACAAACGAAAAAACTCATGTCGGTGCACGAGAACCGATAGATACACCAGCCTGAAAGAGATAGACCGTTGTGCCGAAATCACCAGGAAGCAAATGGATATGCCGCAGCCTGATGACCCAAATGTACACTTTCAGGTACTATTGGTGCCCCGATTCCCAACGTGACGGATGAGGAAGTCGACCGGGCTCTCACGACGGCCCCCCAATTTGAATAAGGAGATTAGCTTGCTCACGCTCGTCATACCGGTCTACAAGAACGAGGGATCGATCCAAGATCTTCTGAAAGCAGTGACAAGCTTGAACAGCAAACTGGAAGGAGCGCTTGAGGTTGTGTTCGTCGTAGACGGCAGTCCTGACCAGTGTTTTGAGCTGCTGAGAGATGCGCTCCCCTCGCAAAGCTTCGTCTCCAAGCTGATTCTGTTGTCGAAAAACTTCGGATCATTCATGGCCATTCGCACAGGTCTTCAATATGGCTCCGGTAGCCGCTTCGCCGTTATGGCTGCGGATCTGCAGGAACCTCCAGAACTGGTCGAAGCCATGGATCGCATCTTGCGGACAGAACCGATAGATGTAGTGGTCGGTGCACGTGAGGGGCGCGAAGACCCACTGTTGTCGCGAATGGCATCACGTTTATTCTGGGGCTTTTATCGCCGTTACGTAGTACCGGAAATACCTCCTGGCGGCATAGATATGTTTGGCTGCAATCTTGCATTCCGCGACACCTTGCTGACGCTGGAGGAACGCCACAGCTCATTGATTGCGCAAATTTTCTGGCTTGGTTTTCGCCGCAAATGCATTACCTACGCCCGTATCCAGCGCGAACATGGTAAATCTGCATGGACATTCCGCAAAAAGGTTAACTACCTTATGGACAGTGTGTTTTCGTTCACTGACTTGCCAATCCGTATCCTGACGCGCGTAGGTAGCATCGGCGCAGGTTCGGCCGCTTTGCTGGGTATAGTCGTCGCCTTTGCAAAACTCAACGGGATGATTCAGGTACCCGGCTACGCGATGCTAATGCTCACAGTGACCTTTCTAGGATGCGCGAACCTCATGGGTTTGGGTATTGTTGGCTCTTATGCTTGGCGCACTTATGAAAATACCAAAAAACGCCCATTGGCCATTCCAATGCGCATTGAAAGCTACGAAGGTGGGCAATGACTGAATCAGCAAGCGACGTTTTCGTACACTCGCATGCTTTATGCGAAAGTCAGAATATCGGTAAGGGAACGCGAATCTGGGCGTTCACACATATATTGCCCTCCGCCAGATTAGGCAAAGACTGCAACGTATGCGATCAGGTTTTTATCGAGAACGACGTGATCATTGGTAACCGAGTGACGATTAAGTGCGGCGTGCAGATCTGGGACGGCATAGAAATAGAAGATGATGTGTTCATTGGTCCAAACGTGACGTTTACCAATGATCGTTTTCCTAGAAGCAAGATATATCCAGAATTTTTTTCGAAAACGATAATTCGTAAAGGGGCATCGCTTGGCGCCAATGCGACTATTCTGCCGGGCATCACTATTGATTCAAATGCCATGGTTGGCGCGGGGGCGGTCGTTACCCGATCAGTCCCGCCTAATGCGATAGTCGTTGGCAACCCGGCTAAAATTATAGGCTATGTGAATGCAAAGCCTGGTAGCACCAGTAATGATACATTGTCGCCCAAGGCTCAGACTGTACAAGCCACCTCTGTTGCAAAGGTCACCTTGCACGTTCTGACTGAGGTAACGGACATCCGCGGAAGCCTATCAGTTGGCGAGTTTGATCGGGTCATTCCTTTCAAGGCTGAACGATACTTCCTTGTTTATGACGTACCCACTGAAGAAACCCGCGGGGAACATGCTCACCGGGAATGCCACCAGTTTCTGATTGCTGTCAAGGGAACGGTTCATGTCGTTGCCGATGATGGCGTCAACAGAGAAGAGTTTATCCTCGACAAGCCTAATGTAGGGATCCATCTTCCGCCCATGACATGGGGAATTCAGTACCGCTATTCAAGCGATGCAGTATTGTTGGTGTTTGCATCCCATTACTATGACTCGGCAGACTACATCCGTAATTACGATGAGTTCACCGCATTGAAAAAAGCATGATATTGAAAAATAAAAGCCTGCTGAAAAAACTGACAAGCTTCAGTTTTGCGCGCTTTCTGGTGTCGGGCGGCGTAAATACCGTCCTGACATATGGGGCTTACCTGTTACTGCTCAAAAATTTTAGCTATAAGACCGCTTATACCATTTCCTACTTGGCAGGCATCCTATTGGCCTTTGGATTGAGTCGGTATTTTGTATTCAAAAGTCACCGAGGTGCTAAATCTGCAATACTTTTCCCGTTTATTTACGTAATTCAGTACGTTCTCAGTTTTATCATTATCTGGATGTGGGTAGAAAAGCTTAGATTTAATATTGCGATTGCACCACTCATTTCCATAATCTTGACTATCCCAGTCACATTTATACTATCTAAAACTTTATTTTCAACCAAAAAATAAATATCGATGATGATTGCATATACTTATGCGCGCGACCTTTCTATTTATGGCACAAAACGTCACCCTGAAGAACCGCACTATTCAGTGATAAATAATCAATTATTAACCCCCCACTCAAGCGGAACTATAACCCCCCAAATCAAAATTCATCCTCACGAAAGTTAAATTCAAACGTAAGCGATCCATAAACCCCACCTACCCAACACTGGGTCAACAGTTTACCGTGGCATTTCTGGCGAGCAGTTCCACGGCAGCAAGGCTTCATAATCTTCAAGCGACGAAGCCTGGTAACTGATCCATAAACCCCACCTATCCAAACAGACGGCGCCTGAGGTGGGGAGGAATCAAATCATGCTGGCGCGGAGACCATTCTCGGCACAGTTACTTCATTTTTTCGGCCTGATATCCACCACCATCCCCGCCTGTACGTTTTTGATCGGTGACAGTAAGTGCGGCGAAATATTCCAGCGCTGGCCGGTGTCAGTTACCACTGTGACGGTTTTGCGGTTGAACTTCATGACGGTACCGGACAGGCGCTCACCATTGGGTGAATCGAAGCTTACCCGTGCTCCCGGATGGAACTGCATCATTGATTTATGAGCCTCCAATGACTCCAACATCTTCAGCCGTTCGATAATGTGATGATTCAATGTCACTAACTCATCGACGCTCAGATGATCAATGTTGATACTCATGATGCCCTCCAATTCCAGGGTAGTAACGCCTCAACATCTTCAACTGATTCAGCCTGCGGTAATCGCTCCAGTACGTGGCGCAGCCACGTATAGGGCTCCTGGCCGTTGGCTTTAGCCGTTTCGACCAGACTGTAGATCTGCGCACTGGCGGTGGCGCCCTTGGGCGTATCGCTGAATAACCATGCCTTGCGCCCTATGACAAACGGCTTTATCGCTCTTTCGGCGGCATTGTTGTCGATCGGTAAAAAACCGGCCTCCACGTAACGTTCCAGCCGGCTCCAGTTGCTACCCAGATAACTGAGCGCCTTGCCGAGAGCACTTTGCGATGCGACTTGCGGCTGAGTTTTCTCCAGCCAGCTTTTCAACTGCGCGAGCACCGGCAAGCTCTTTTCCTGGCGACCGGCAAAGCGCTGCTCATCCGTCATTTCTTTCAAATCACGTTCGATACCGTACAACTTGTTGATCATCGTCAGCGCAACATCGGCCCGACCGGTTTTACCCTTGGGCTGCACTTTCTGCGCATCGACAAACTTGCGCCGTACATGGGCCATACAAGCCAAACGCTCGACACTCGGCTGTGCGGCCAAGGCGTTATAGCCGGCGTAATCGTCAGTCATCAAATAGCCACGATAGTCGCCGAGCAGCCGCAACGGCACCTCCTGCGCTCGACTGGTGGTGTAGTCAAAAAGAAGGATTGGTCGCGCCGGTGGGCCGCTGGCTTGTACCCACATCCAGGATTGGCTGGTCGGGTCTCGACCTGGCTCTTTGAGCACCTGCACTCGCGTTTCATCGCAGTGAACAATCGGACTTTCCAGTAACCGATCACGCATCAGATTCAACAGCGGTTGGAAGTGTTCGCAGCACTGGATCACCCAGCGCGCCAGGGTTTGACGCGGGATATCGACACCGTGGCGAGCGAGGACTTTTTCGAAACGGTGCAGCGGCAGGCCATCGACATACTTGGCGGTCAGCAACATGGCCAACACGCT
Source organism: Pseudomonas sp. K8 (assembly GCF_014889455.1). NCBI lineage: Bacteria > Pseudomonadati > Pseudomonadota > Gammaproteobacteria > Pseudomonadales > Pseudomonadaceae > Pseudomonas > Pseudomonas sp. K8. The sequence continues at coordinate 55,661 of NZ_VJWO01000010.1, read as the reverse complement.
GGGGCTGGCCATGCTTTTTTCGATCAGTTGCGCGGGTTTGTCGGCGGTGACCGGTGCAGTTTCACAACCACGGCAGCCGTAGACCTTGCGGATGTGTTTGATCACCCGGATCTGCATCGGCACGATCTCCAGCTGTTCGCTGGTTTCTTCGCCGATGGTATGTTTGCGGCAGCCGCAAATGCAGGTCAGTTCGTGTTCGGGGAGTTCGTGGATGACTTCGATTCGTGGCAAGTTAGCGGGTAGAGGCTTGCGTTTGCCACGGCGTTTGGTCGGGGCGACAACTTCTTCCTCAGCATCAACGGGCACTGGCGTGGCGATACTTTCAGCTTCATTGAACAACGGCAGCTGTGGTGTCATCGGATCAACGGTTTGCTCAGATTTTCGTCCGAACAGGCGCTGACGAAGCAGTGCATTTTCCTCTTCAAGAAGAGCGACTTTCGACTGCATCTGAGCAAGTAATTGCTTGAGCGCAGCCGGGTCATCGGGATGGTTGTCGGGCATCGAAGTCATGGCCCGGATTATACCCAATCAAGCAACAAATCGCGGCGTCAAAACCTGATGCGGACGGTTGCGCCACAGGTCAAAACCGTCAAGCAGCCAGTTCAGTTCCTGGACGCTCAATACGATGGCTTCGTCAGTCGCGTCGGGCGAGGTTTTGAAACGCTCGGACTCCAGGCGCTTGAGCCAAAGGCAAAAGCCATTGCGCTCCCAGTAAAGGATTTTCACCCGGTTACGGGGGCGATTTAGAAAAACAAAAAGTACCGGGTCGAATACCGCCACCTTGATATCCAGCTCGACCAGGGCGGCGAGGCCGTCGATGGATTTTCGAAAATCCACGGGCTTGGGGTAGAGGTAGACTTTTTCGACTTTGGCGTCGGGACGCATCATGAGGTGCTGGCTCCGTAAAGAGATCGGGAGCACAGCATCAGGCTTCAATGGGCGGCTTTGAATGTGTAGGTGATGGATCGCTTACACTTGACTCACCTTTCGTAAGCAATGGCGTAGGTGCTCCCTGAGCGCTTGATATGAGCAAAGCCGAGCGCTCCTAAATGCATGCCAGCTACCAGCAAGTTATCTGAGCTTGGATCACCAACTTTTTACTAAATGGGTCATTCTCATGCTGACGGCAACAGTCAATTTGCTGATGCGATGTACAACCTTTAACCGCTTATCGGTTAATGTACAGGCTCTTCATCTTCATACCGCCGCGCATTTTTTTGACTCCCGGTTCCATGTCCGCAGGGCATGCGCCTTGAAAGATGCCATTGATGACGGTGTGCTGCGTTTTGATTTTCCCGTTTAAGTCAAACGAAGTATCGGCCGTCAGTACGTACGATTTCGCAAGATCGCCGCTGAACGAGCCTGCCAGCTTCGCGTCTGGGCAGCTTGATTTAAAATTGTAGCCGTCGCCTTTGCCGCTTTCCGATTCGATCTTGCATTCCTGTTCGAAGTCGGACCATAAGTCGTCGTCGATCAGCCTGTCCTTTGGCTGATCGACGCAAATCTCCCAGGAAAACGGCGAGGTGGACGGTGTTACCTTCCACAAACCTGAGGCGCGCTGAAGACGCTGGGAGGGTTCTACGGCCGCGGCCGGCAATGTGACTGCAAGTGTTATAACGGGAATCCACAAAAAAATGGCGGAATACTTCATCACGATTCCTTTCTGTAAAGCATTAAATTGAGCACCGAAAAACGTTTCCTCCATTTCGATTCCCCGAGTTTTTTATGACCTTTTGAGGCTACTTCGCCCATGCGAGGTTAGCATTTTTATATATTTCTAGGCTCATGAGCAACTGCTTCTGGCCGACTTCAGCCCTTCGTGACAGGCAGAAGTCGGCCATTTTCTGTCAGTCGTGACCGGTATCGGTACATCACTCCGTCTCAATGCCACATTTGTCACACGTCATGTCGCAGGTAATTGAGTACCTGCGACAGACTCACGCGGCATCGCAATGCCTTTGCTATCAGGCCCGAATGAGTCGTTGCATAACTCAGGAGTTATGCAACTTAAAGAAAGCTGATGGGTGATACCTAATGTCGAAGAAAAACTGTAAATCTTAGTCCCGCGAGAATAAATCGTCGACAGGGTCGACTTCATCGCGTAACGGGCCGGGCCAGATCATGCGTTGGTCTCGACGGTACTCATAGTCAGGCTCAGGCTCTCCCCCGTAAAAGTAAGTGTCATAATGTTTTTCAACATTGATTGATTCTTCGACACTGTCTACCACTGCGGACAAATCAGTTGCACCCAGCTGACCAGCTTGCTCCTCCATCAGCTCTCTAAAATTCCTGCGCGCCTGAGACTCCGAGCTGCAATCGTTGAATACAGCTGACTCTGGAAACTCATCCTCGACAGACTCAATCAAGTAAGTGGTGACTGCCTCATCGTAAGTCACAGTGAGTGCTTCATATTCAGAAGCACCAAAATGAGAAATTATTTCACCTAGCACTAATAGTTCATCATAGGAGGGATTGCTGGAGCATGCAGTCTCTAAAAATCTTTCAACGGGGCCCATACCTACGCACTCATTTTCGAGAGCCCATAACACTACATTAGCAGAAGATAAAAATAACCCGGCGCAATCAGAAGAAATAATGAATTCTATCGCATCCAAAAAGCTTTGATCTGAAGTACTGAAAACCAAACCTAACTCAGTCCTCATCATGCATAGTCGCGCAACGAATTCGGACTCACAACTCAAGAATCTTAATTCACATATACATCTAAATATATAATCAGCCACATCGACAGCAGTGCTCGCAGGAATGATTTTGTTAGCTACCATATCCTTGAGTGTATTCAAAGAAGATAGAGTTTGCAGGCTGCTGAAACAAATTCGCAGCGCCGGCTTGTTGGTCGCGTAGCGATTTAGTACGAAATCACCAAGCGATGGATTGAAGAGACGAATGAATGGCTGCGTGTCACCCACTATAAATCGGGTCAGCATAGAACCCGAAAGGTGACGAAGATTTAACAAAAAATCCTTCTTCCCTGTCAGACTTCCCAGCCCCGGAGCACCAAGGTATCTCGCAAACGCTTCAGCAAGGTCTACCTCAGAAATTTGACGACCATTCATAGTCACGAGTAAGACCATTGCACGCCCACAGTCGTCTAACTGTGCTTGGTATGGGTTATCCCATACCTGAGAGGGATTGTTTAACAAATTAATAGCGTGAGACCAGTATAGCTTTGGGGCTACGCCTTCTAAGCGTTGGACATCGGTAATAAAACGAATTAATCTAGGGTTGAAGTTAGGATGATCGATTAAATCGCGATACCGTTTCTGCGCATAAAGTTCATCTACATAATCGCCCTCTAGCTCTGAGTGCCAGATATGGTTATAAAGGATCCGAGCCTTATCCATGACTTTCATAGATGAAAGTGTGACTTCGAATTCATTTCTCGCAATGTTTTGATTTTCAAATACATCGTTAAGTATCTTGCCCTGATTCAGAATCGTAGTCCTTGACGTTAAGACAAAACGCTTATTAGGGTCTTTAACAATGCGCTTAATAAAATTAACTATCTGCCCACCCTCGTGTCCTGAAAGAGCTTCGAGATAGTTACGCCCCAAGAAGTCATCGAAATAGAATATTTGTCTAGCCTCTTGATCGTAGACACCCTCTGCTTCCTTAATATCATCCGCCACTACAGCAAGCGTGAAATCTTGCGACACATAATGTAAGATTAACTGCCCCGCAAGCGTGGTTTTACCGATTCCAGCCGGTCCGGTGATGATTACCACATTCATAGATTCTAACTTGTCTATGGCGTCCGCATGATTGGCAGTAGGAACGTATAGCTTGGCGTCCTCCACTATCTCATTAAATGCAAAATCACTCCTGTCATGTATTGGCTTACTCAGAAGATAGCGCAACACATTTGAACTGCTGATCCAGAGCTTGTAATGCCTCCGCTCCACATCAGGATACTTAGCCAACAGATCATTCAAATCTTCCCGACCTAAAATATCATCTGGCGTCAACACAAATGGCGCTAATTTTTGCATCAATATAGTCTTATCGTTCCGAGATAGTGGATGCGATAACACTAAAATATATCGGGCGGGAGATAGCTTCTTAACTTTCAAATATTCCGTATCTTCAATGTTCTTAACCAGCTTTTCCAGAGGCGTAGCGACCCAATGCTTGCATTGAAGAACCCACTCGTTACCGTCAGATTTGAAATAGCGGCCATCCACCCCAGAGTCGCGTCCAGGCTTGAACCGTTCGAAGCGGACGCCTTCGCGTGCGCTGAGCAAATCAGTACAAAAAACTTCGAATTCTTTGTCATTTAGCCGCGAAAAATCGTATTCGTTCACAGAAGCTCCGCTACTTAGTTTGATCGCACATCAACGATGGCCGCAGCATGTGAGTATAACCAGTTACCGGCAAACGCCTATGAACCCAACGGGTCCGAGGAAATTTCATCGCACCTGACCTTACCAAGAGGCCGGCAGGGTGCCGGTAACAGGCTGACACCCATCCTGTAGAAGTATGACCGTAGCATGCGGCACGGGATTGGCCCGAAAGTACGGTGCGCTTCTATTCTGGACTGCTAGGTTTTTGGCTGACTCATGGGTAAAGCGACGACTTTGGCTTGACGCCACGGGCAAATATCGGCCAAAAGCTGCCGCTCACCAGAGATAAATTTCGAACGTCCCAACGCCTGGAGTGAGCCCCTCGTAGCCGCAAAACAAAGCCTGTTAACATGCATCTCAACGCGTCGCACATTGACCTATCCGAAGAAAATCTTTAAGCGCCGCCTGATAGAGCGTCAAGGGCTGATTGTCCGTATTGAATAGTGCAAACGGAATCATCGTGAGATGTGAAAACGACGTGGCGTTTATCGAGTAGGTTTTCTGCCTGCAAAAGCGCTGATCCTTATTCAATATAAAATCAAACTTGAAAAGGTTTGTCCGCGTACACCAACTGGGGATCAAACCCAGACTCAGGCCCGTCAAGTAATCTTGTCCGCAAGCGCCGCCAGATGAGAACTCCGAGATCTTTATTTCTAATGCCGGTAGGGTCGGGGCGGCAAGGCTGGAGCCCGTATCCTGTGCATCGGGAATAACTTTGAGTGTCGCTGCGTATGCGTCCTTGCCGAAGCGACTGTCTTTCCATGGGGAGTTTATTGCGTAACTGAAGCTGGAGATGATTTCTTGTGTTTCGGGTTCAGCGGGTTCGTTGATTGTCGGCTGGGACGAATAAGATGTGCAGCCGGAACAGAGTATCGCAATGCTGAAAAACACAAACCCATTGGCTATTAAGCGACGCATACTCAGTTTTCCCTAACTATCAATTAGCCGACATTCCTGTCACTTAATGCCGTATAGCATCTTATCTACACGCCGGATTGCTGAATCAGCATAACAGGGTAGACTGTACGCGCGACACTTCGGGGGAGAGAGAAGGCCGCCGCCATACTTTCTTTGCCCCAATCCAATCCAATGCGAACCCGCGAACTTTGAAAGCAAACGCCTGCCCAAACCCCGCCATCACCAAGGTTGCGCCACTAACAGGGAGAAAATAATGAAGCAGGACGCCAGCAAGCGCTCATCAATTCATACCGGCTTGGGCACTGTCATCGCACGCCTGGGGCTGTTGCTCATCGTGCCGTTGGCTGTCGGCGGCTGCACCTTCAAGAAAACCGATGTCCAGAACCCGGCCGAGATGGCCAAGTACGACCCCGCCAGTACGGCGCGCATCCGCCTGATCAGCGGGCAAGGGGCATACGCAGGTTTCGTATCCGGCCAAAGTTGCGAGCAGTATTTCAACGACACTTACAGAAAAGCGCTGGCCGCCCGCGAGCGGCCGCAAGGATGGAATCCTTCGCGTATCGTGCCCAGCGGTCAGAGCACGGATATCTTCGGCATGTGGCCTTCCGACTACCAGAACAATGTCATCGGCATGCCGGCCTCCCCGGTCAGCGCGAAGATCGATGAGACGCGCAGGTACTTCGATGAACGTGTGGTCCCGGCCGGGCAGCCGCTGATCGTGTTTGTGGCGTTCGTCACGTCCGGGTCCAGTTGCTCATCAGCACCCGTCAGTTTCGTGCCACGCGCAGGCGCCGACTATGAAGTCCGGCAGGCATTCCAGTCGCAAACATTCCAGACAACGTGCCGCAATGAGGTGGTTGAGTTGAAAGCCGGCGAGGAAAAACCGATGTCCCCGAATTACTGCATCCAGGACTCGTCGGGCGATTATCACACCCGCAGCGTTACCCCTGTCAGCCAGGCCGGGCAATAAGCCGACCGGGCCTGGTATAGGATGGCTGCTGTTTGTGCAGCCACTTTCACGCTGGCACTTTTGCGCTGAAAAAAGGGCGTTATCAGCCAGCCTAGCTACGCCGAAGCGACGACTGGCGTATGAGGGCTCCTAGAGAGGGACCTTGGAGAATGAGACAAGGGAGCCCCCCAGCCCCATCAACAAACTCCGAAAATGGCCCATAGCTAGCCTGTCTCGAATGTCTGCTCCTGGCCCAGGCTGTGTAAAAACGCATCCGTCACTTTGAAGTCAGCGGTGCTACGTGAAATCTGCCGTCGCTCGTTTGGTAAGTAGACCTAAAATTTGCGTAGGGACGCGATTTTTGGGCTGTTTTCGTCCGCCTCCGCGGATCGAAAACGTTTTTACACAGCCTCGGCCATGTGCGGACGCGGCGGACGCAACGGTTCCGCCCCGTAGAGAAACCAAATCCAACCGCACTGCCACCACTAGGCGGACGCTATTAGTCGCTGCGCTGACCAACAGCTAACCCAGGCAGTGTGTCGCGCATGATTTACATCAATCTTATTGCAGTAATTACGAGTACGTTGCAGATAACGGTAATCGACGTTAAGCGATGTACCAGCTCCTGTGGAGCGTCGGCGATGGTTGCTCATCGTGCGAAACCATCTATTTGTCGTATGGATTGGGAGCGTGCTCGATGGACCGTGAACTTGTACTTGCGATGGCTGTGCTCGGCTTAGGTTCGATCACGCCAGCCAGCGCGGCTCCTATCAGCGCCACGCTGAAGAAGGCCGACACGCGCGAATTTCCTGGCCTGCCTATCGGCACTTTCGTCGCACTTCCTCAGGTCGTGCTTTCAGCGACCCGCGACGACAACATCTACGCCCAGCGTACCGATGAAACCGAAGACACCATCTTCACCCTGTCACCGTCGCTGCTACTGCAATCGGACTGGGAACGGCACGAACTGAGCGTGGATCTCGGCGCCGACCTCGACCGCTATCAGGACGCCGATTCCGAAGACGTGGAGGACTTCTGGTTAGGCCTCGACGGTACCCGCGAGTTGACCGAGCAAACGCAAGTATTCGGGGGCGTACGCCACACCCGCGATCATGAGGATCGCTATGTCCCCGGCGCTGCCGGGCCGGAGTTGCAACGCGAGCCCACCCGCTACGAGCACGATGAAGCATACCTGGGGGGTGCCAGCGAGATCGGCCGCCTGCGTCCTACGACAGCGACGACTACTACAACGCTCGCACCCTCGCCGGCGGTCGCATCGACAATGCTGATCGCAAGCACAACCTGAGTTCGCTAGCTGCGGTAAGGGACCGAAGTACATGGGCGACCAGCCCAGCGATGAGGAATCATCGCACCACCCCGACGACGAAGAGCACGAGCGTTGATGCGTCGCCGGTAATATTCAGACGAGGAGATACCCATGAAAAGCATCAAATTCGCCATCGGCCTTTCAATGGCCCTACTATCCGGTGCAGCGTTGGCGCAGTCCTCCGACGTCCAGGGCGCGGCCGGTAGCAGCGAGCAGGTCTTCGGCTCGCAGATCATGACCCAGCAAGAACGCCTGGAATACCGCAACCGCATGCGCCAAGCCACCACTCAACAAGAGCGCGAGCAGATTCGCGTCCAGCACCATGAACAGATGCGTGAGCGAGCCAAAGAACGGGGTGTGACGTTGCCGGAAGAACCACCCGCGCGCGGCATGGGCGGCGGCATGGGCGGCGGCGCAGGCGGTGGTATGGGTGGCGGCATGGGTAAAGGGGGAAGCTGAATCGACTTACGAAGTTGGGCGCGCTGAGCCACTTACGGGCGCTTTATTACGGGCGGTCCGTGGGTTCTAGTTTCACCGCGCTACGCCCGTGCTCGCAAAGCGACGCCCAATTTGCAGCTCGAAGTAAAGGCAGTACTGGTCGAACGCAGCGCCTTTCAGCGTCTGCTTCTGGCCGAGGCTGTGTAAAAACGTTTTTGAGCGCGGCAGGTACTCAAAACCGGACTGAAAGTCGCGCTTCTACGCGAAATCCACATCTGCTGACGTGCCGATAAATTTCAGATTTAACGTAGACGCGCACACTTCAATTTTGACGAAGCGTTTTTACACACTCTGGGCCAGAAGCGAACGCTTGCAAGTGACCGCTTTCGACCGATTCTGTTGAAAAAGACGGCTTCGAATTCCACGCCAGAAAGGTACGCGCCTGAGATTGAAATCTGAACTTTTGGCAGAAGGTTCAGTACTCGAATTTCGCGTAGCAGCGTGCAACAGAGGTGTTTCATCCATCAATATTCGAGTGTTTTGGGAAAACCGTCTTTTTCAACACAATCGGCCTATTTCTACCTGTCGCGACCGACAGAAGTTAGCCATCAATCCCCAGTGAATAACCCAGAACCTAGACAGCCATGCACTGACCCACCGAGGAGCGGGCGCAAGGTCATCGCCAGCCGTTTCGGCATTGAGGTTGCCATGCCTGCAATCTCGAGAACCTTGTATTCCGCGGTTTCGCCAAGCCGTCCCAAGGCGATTTGAGGCTGCTGTCGCGGCAGTTATTTCGAATGGCTCTACTGCTAATAGCGTAATGGCAAGTTGCCTTTATTTGCTTTGTCTATCCTCCCACTCGCCTGACCGAGATGCTTTGCCAAGGTCCTCGCGACCACAAGGCTCAAGGTGGTTCGGCACCACGCCTGCAGGTAAGCGTGTGGGGTCGACATAGGGCATGCCCGACGCTTGCGTCGAAACCTTACAAGGAGTTCTCTCATGGCAATTCCTACCACCAGTTGTGACGTCCAGGTGCAAATCTGGGTCGACGACAATGCAGTGACCAATGGCTCCACCGCTGGGGTCTATCTGGTCGATAACCGTATCTCTGCTGGCACCACCCACGAAGGCACCGCCAACCTGAATACTGCTGCGTCCAAAGGCAGCAATGTCTGCTGGCAAGTGTTCCTGATCAATCCCAAGTCGACCTCGCAGGTCTCCATTGCCGCCTTCGGTAACTCGAGCGCCTGGGGCTTCAGTGGCCAGCCGCAAACCGCTTCGGATAACGCGAGCGCGTACACCGGCACCGTGCAGAACGCAGGTACCGCGTCCTACCCGGTATCCCTCAACGTACAGGTGGCGGGCGGCTCCGGTATCACCGTGAAGCTCAACCCCAGCGTGACTGTCTCTGCCTAAGGAAGGAGCACGACAATGAGTGGCCAAAAAAGTACTGCCCAGGTGTGGACGGCTGATTCGCAGGTGCTAGCCGGCATCGCCAATCCGCAAACCGCAATCACCATTGCCATCGATACCGCATATGTACTCGGCACTGGTGGCGGGAACATTTCCACCGGTGTGTACATGTTCGACAATCGTCTGAGCAATGACAGCAGCGGCGAAGGAACGCTGGAACTGCGCACCCACTGCAACATCGGGGACTACCTCGGCTTCGAGGTGGTTCCGATCGATCCGAACGCTGGCGACACGGTGTCCATCACCGGCTTCCAAATTTCCCAGGGCAGTGTGTTCGGCAGCGATGGCTACCCGATGCAAGTCGGTGCCGCGGGTAACTATTGGGTGGGCCTGGCTCGCAACGCATCGTCTCAGACCACCTACCAGATCCAGGTCAAGGTGACCTCTGGAGGGCTTCGGCCATCGACACGTTTCATCCAATGGGACCCCTACATTGGTACGAACTGATTAGCTGAACCCGCGGAAGGAGCGTGGCTCCTTCCGTCCCCTTCCCCTAATAGCCCCTAGTTCCCAAACACCTTTGAATGACGTCTTTTGACGGTGGATTCAATCAGTTACGACAGGCAGAAAACAGCCAGAAACAACCCTTCGACATGGCTACAAAACCAGAGGGGGTTTACTCATAACCGAGATGCGCTCCAACCCCAACTTCAACAGTTCCTTACGTAGCAGCGCGCGCTCAAGCACAGCCATTCCGGCATGCCATTCGATCGACAGCAATTGGCTCAACTTTTGTTGACTGACCAAGGGCTCAGCCAGAAAGTAGCTTCTGCACTCGCGGATGCTGATGACGTTCAACAGCCAGTCGCCCCCCTGCGCCGCCAACCAGTGACCGATCGTTGAACGATGCGTTCGGATCAGCGCACTGGCATCCCACACCGCCATCTGCGCAAAAACCTGCGGCAGGTTGCTATCGGCTTTCAGCCGCTTCATATCCACCGCCAATGCGCCAATCAGGTCCGACTCGATAGTGGCTTGGCACTCGGCGAAATACCGCTCGGGCCAGTCCGCTTCCAGTTTCGCCCGCTGTGCGAGGACTTCATAAGCCCGAATATCCGATTGGGTGGTCAACTGCCCGGTGAAATTCAGGGTGTTGTCCAGAATCGCCGTGGCCAGTAACACCGCACTTTTTTTGCTGATCAGCGGCAACAGCTCTGCCGACTCCCAACGCTGAAAAATCAGAGTCGCCGCTGCGCCGATCGGCAGGATGTCTGCCGCAGATCCGAGCTTCTGTGCCCAATAGTTTTCAAAGCCTGGGTGATGGTCAATGACCTCCACCACCTGTTCAAGCACCACCGCCGGGTCGAAATGTTGGTAGTCGGAGACGTCCACCAACACGAACTCATCACCCGCCCTCGGCAGATAATCGTCCAGAGAGGATTGCCATCCGAGCACGGTCTTGGAGATGCTGGCATTGAGCGGGGCGCTACTGACGGCCCGAGCATCAACGCCCTGGAGATTCAACAGCTCGGCGTACGCAATGCAACAAGCATACGCGTCGATGTCCAGGTAGGCCGAGCCTGAGGTCACCACCTTCATGACACGTGGGCCACAGCGTGAGTTGTCGAGACAGTCGAAGGCCGCTTCAGCGCTTGGGCGATCCCCTCCAGAAACCGCTCATACGCCAATTGACACGGTTCTTCGTCGATGGAAATGCGCAGCGTGGCCGCGGCTGTTTGCGACAGAATCTTCGTCAATACATTGGATGGGATTTTGCACCCGCCCCCACCACTCTCAGACTTATCCATGCTCTGACAAAACATCGACATTAAAATCAATTTTCCATATTTAAAACAGCGTATTAGCGCACTGAAACACTCGGTTGCGTCCTATTTTCCGGCGACCAAACTCGCATGGGTTCATTGCAGGAACATGACAAAATAAAGGCATTTTTAAGACCGGAAAATGTGAGTGCGTAATGCGGTATGAACCATTCACGGAGGGCTGCACACCGTTGAAGTCGTTGGGGACTATTCGCTCACCAAATGGATTACCGTCTTGCCCTTGCCGCGGCCTTCCGCGACCTGGCGAAACGCTTCGTTGACTTCATTCAGTCCAAATGGCTGCTGATCTATCCGGATCGTCAGTTGCCCGGCATTTGCCAGCGCGGCGGCCTCGCGCAGGATAGCCCCGTGGTTTTCGCGCCCCTTGCCTGTGAGCAACGGCGTCAGAGTAAATACGCCCGAGTAGGTTGCGCTTTTAAACGACAGCGGCGCGAGGCTGTGCTGCCCCCAACCCAGGCAGCTCAGTACGTGCCCGGTATAAGGCTTCACTGCCTTGAACGCCGCATCCAGGGTGCTGCCTCCCACCGTGTCGTAGACGATGTCGAAACCTTCCCCCGCCGTATGCTGCTCGACATAGTCATCTACGCTCTGCGCACGGTAGTCAATAGCCCTTGCACCCAGTGAGCGAATGAAGTCGAGACTCGCCGCCGAACCGGTGGCATAGACTTCGGCACCGCGAGCCTTTGCCAGTTGCACAGCCACTTGGCCGACCCCGCCTGCACCGCCATGAATCAGCACACGTTGACCTGCACGGACATTGGCGCGATCCACCAACCCTTCCCACGCTGTGATGAATACCAAAGGCAATGCGGCCGCCTCACGCATGTCGAGTCTCTGCGGCTTTAACGCGATCAGACGCGCATCCACGGCAATGTACTCGGCCATGGTGCCCTGGGCGCCGCCGATCCCGCCGGCCATACCGAAGACTTCCTGGCCAGGGGTGAATCCTTCAACCGCCTCGCCCAGTTCGATGACCCTTCCGGCCAGGTCCAGGCCGAGTACTGCCGGCAGCGCCTGACGGGCGTGGGCGCCTGCGCCGATCGCGATCTTGGTATCGAGAGGATTGACCCCCGCGGCGTGAACCCTGATCAGGACCTGCCCTTTACCTGGAACAGGGCGAGCGATGTGGCGGACGGTCAGAGGGACCTGGGCAGATTCGGCGATAGCGGCAAGCATGGTGTGATTCATGACGCAAACCCTATGATTGAATGGACGCTTACAGGTTGCCGCGCTTTCATTGTTCCGATAAGAAACTGAATTTGCATATGACTTATTCCACAAAGAGGCCAAATTGCCGATGGACCTGTTCGACAACATGCACATCTTTGTACGCGTCGTGGAGCGCGGGTCGTTTTCTGCGGTAGCTCGAGAGCTGAACATGGGGCAGCCGGCAGTGAGCAAGCAAGTCCGCGCACTGGAGCAGTATCTGGGCGGGCCATTGTTCGCCCGCAGCACCCGGCACCTGGCCCTGACCGACCAGGGCCAACGCTTCTACAGCCACTGCCAAGAAATTCTCGGCCACCTCGAAACCGCCACGCTTAGCTTTGCCTGCGGCCAGGAGCAGATCGCAGGTCCCCTGAGAGTAACGGCACCGGTCAGTTACGGGAGGTTGTGCATAGCGCCGCTGGTAGGGACTTTTCTGCAGCGCTATCCCGAGGTCCGGATTGACCTGCGGCTGAGCGATTACAATGAAGACCTGCTCAAGGAAAACATCGACCTTGCGATCCGGATCGGGACGGTCAAGAGCGAGGGATTGGTGGCAATGTCTCTGGGTACCAGCACGCGGCGGGTTTATGCCGCGCCCGCCTATCTGGATCTACACGGTCTGCCACGCGAGCCCGATGAACTGACAGGCCACAACTGCATCGGTTTCACGTTGCTGGAGCACTATGACACCTGGCACTTCAAGCACGGTGCAGGAGAGTTCGATGTGGCTATCAAAGGCAACGTCACCAGCAACAGCAGCGATGCCATCCGTGAAATGGTCCTCTGCGGCCTGGGCATTTCTCTTTCTCCAGAATGGCTGTTCGCAGCTGACGTCGAACAAGGCAACGTTCGTAGCGTGCTCAACGATTATCAGAACACCGCGCTGCCTGTAAGCGCCGTGTTCAGTCGTGAGCGGCGACATTCAGCGCGGACGATGGCGTTCATCGATTTTCTCCGGGCACACCTGTGAGGGTTTCCACACTGAGCCCAGGACCGTGATCATTCCTGCGATTGCGCCACCAATCGGTTAGACGTCATCCCTTAGTGTGCTGGAGCCATTCCTTCGGGCTTGCACCAACTTTGCGCCGAAAAGTACGGGCTAACGCAGACGGACTTTCATAGCCAACCTCATCGGCAATCAACGCGATGGGGCGCCCTTCACGCAGGCGTTTCTGCGTCAAGCTGATTCGCCAGTTCGCCAGATAATCTGCCGGGGTACTACCCACCGTCTCGCGAAAGTGCGCAGCAAAGCTGGCGCGTGACATACCTGAGCGATCCGCCAATTGCGCCACGGACCAATTGCGCTGTGGTTCGTTGTGGATGCCTACAAGCGCGCGGGACAGCTGAGCATTAGCCAATCCGGCCATCATCCCTGACGCAATGCTACGACTGGCGATGAGGTGGCGAAGCAGCTGAATCACCATCAGCTCGAACAGACGATTGAGGATGACATCACGGCCACACTCGTCGCCGAAGGCTTCTTCAAATAGCCAGTCGAGGGTGCCACTCAGCCCCTGCAATTCACGAAGTGGCTTGATGATGAAGTCCGGTAAAGCCAGAGTCAGGGGATTGTTCGCCCCGCCATCAAATTGCAAGGTTGCACAGACCAACTCCGCTTCATCTGCTTCGATCGCCAGCAACTGATGCTCCTGCGGGCGCACCGCCAGAATCAGGCTGGGTTCCGTCAACTCAATGAGCTGGCCGCGCTTGTCCCTTAGGGCCAGGCGTCCCGAACGCAGTAAATGTGCATGCCCGAAACGGCCCTGCCCATAGAGGTTGGTTGTTCCGCAAAAACCACCCTGGTGAAACGTGGACGCGTGCAGATTGAAGTGTTTAAGCAGTGTCGATAATCGGTCCATAGCTCGCTCAAATTTAGACGATCTGTTGCATAAGTTCGACGATCTGAATCCGAAAGGAAAGTCTGCCTCCCTAATATTGACACCAGGCTTGATCGACAAGCCGGCTAATCAATCTACTGGAGAATTACCATGACTCGTATCGCTGCTCTCTCGCTGGACCAAGCCCCTGCTGGCTCGCGCGCTGCCCTTGAAGGTATCCAAAAAGGTCTTGGGTTTATTCCCAACGTATTTAAAACCCTGGCTCACTCCCCGGCCGCATTGAGTGGTTACCAGAGCCTCGCTCAGGCCTTGGGTAAAACCTCACTGAGTGCCGTTGAGCGTGAGGTCGTTGCCCTCGCTGCGTCAGAGGTCAACGGTTGCGACTACTGCGTGGCCGCACATGCATTCTTTGGGGCCAAGGCTGGCTTGAGCGAGGAGGCCGTTGGCAAAGCACGCATGGGCACACTCAGCGCGGTCGCGGCTCTGGCGCATCAAATCACCGAAAGCCGCGGACAATTGAGTGATGCCCAGATCACCGCAGCGCACAACGCCGGTCTTACCGATAGCAAGATCGTGGAGGTGGTGGCACAGATCACGCTGTTAACCCTGACCAACTATTTGAACAACATCGCCGCTACCGATATCGACTTCCCGCCATCGTCAAACTAACGGCTATTTCCGTAGCAGTTTCCAGCACCTGCAATACCAAGGTCAGCCCTTGCTGCTGACCTTGAAGGCCTGGCGGCGACTCATGACGCTCAAAGGCCCCATCATTCAGACCTGCCGAAAGCACATCCTCGCCATGCCCTCCGCTAACCATCGAGATTTCTCACTTAATCATTGCTCATTTTTGAGTTAGCTTAAGCCTGAATTCAAGATAATGTTTAGCGCACTCCAAGCAAACACCCTTAATTACGGTAGCTTCCCTGATTTTTTTCAAGATAACCTTTCGGCCGGCTTGAGATATCTTTCCATATGCCTACATTTATCCATCACGACCTTGAGCTTCTCAATCCATCCTTTGACTCGGACCTTGTCGATGTACTGAGCGAACTGGAGCATCTGCGTCGCCTAAGGCTTGAAGGTGATACGCCGCCGCAGGTGTTCTACCAACTCAAATCGCTTTTCCATGCACTGGAAAGCCTCGGTTCTGCCCGCATAGAAGGCAACCACACGACGTTGGCGGACTATATAGACAGCAAGGTCGAAGGTAAGGCCCAGGACACGGACCCGTTGCGCGAGGTGGCCAATATTGAAAAGGCGATGGACTACATTGAGCGGATCATGGCGCCCGGCGCAGCGCTGACCGAGCAGATGATTCGAGAGCTGCACGCGATGACCGTCGACGATCTGGTGCGTGAGGGCGACAAAACGCCCGGAGCCTATCGCAGTGGAGAGGTCAGAATATCTCAGTCTGATCACCAGCCTCCTGACTTCATCCACGTTCAAGCGTATATGCAGGAACTTGTCGCATTCGTGAATCACGAAGCTCCCCCGAAATACGACCTCATGAAGGTTGCGCTCGCTCACCATAGATTTGGATGGATACATCCATTCGGCAATGGCAATGGCCGCGTGGTCAGGCTGCTAACCTACGCACTCCTGATCAAGTATGGTTTCAACGTCAACGCCGGCGGCCGTGTCCTGAATCCTACGGCCGTATTCTGCAACGATCGTGAGCGCTATTACGCAATGCTTGCCACCGCCGACAAAGGAACAAAGGACGGACTGGAGGCGTGGTGTACCTACGTGCTGGAAGGGGTTCGTGAGGCGCTGGAGAAAGTCGATCGCCTCACAGACTACGCATACCTGACCAAATGCATACTCGTGCCTGCCGTGGCCTTCGCACGGGAACGAAAATGGATCACGGAGGTAGAGGAAGCGGTGCTGTTGGCCGCAATAAAACTGAAGGTCGTAAAATCGGCAGATGTAGCAGCCGTACTCCCACAGCAGTCGAGCAATCAACGGACTTACCTGATCAAAAAGCTGGTGGACCAAGGGATGCTTCTACCGCTGAACGCCGGCGCGAGGCAGTACACGATCGGTTTTTCCAACAACTATCTCATTCGAGGTGTAATCAAGTCCCTCAGGGAGCAAGGCTTCATACCTGAGCCGCTGGAAAGACCCTGAGCATCGATTAAAGACCGAATGAGCGGAAATCGCCCGCCGCTGTGCAGCAGTCTATGACGCCCCTCAAGAAGCCCGCCTCCTGCGGGCTTCGTTGTTTCTGGCGGTCGCTCCTTGCCTCCTTTACCTTCCTCCGTCGCAGTAAACAGGCTCTTCGCATCTCAAGGTTTACCAGGCTCCAGCCGATACGCTTCCACAGTCCCTGCAAAAGACCTAGCGAACTCAATACGCCATGAATAAAAGCCTTCGTTTCAGTCATAAAATTCTTTTGGCCGTGTCGCTGATAGTGATGCTCGCCTTCACCCTGTTCACGCTGTACAACGACTATCTACAGCGCAATGCCACCCGCACCAGCCTGGAAAACTATTTGGCTGAAATGGGTGAGTCGACCTCCACCAATATTCGCAACCTGCTGGAGGGGCGGATCAATCTGGTGACGAACCTGGCGCAGAACATTGCCAGGGAGCCTGCCAATGCCGAGACGCTGATGGATGAAAGCGTCCTGACCTCAAGTTTTCTCACCGACTATCTAGGCAAGGTCGACGGCAGCTTCAGCATTCGTCCGGACACCAAGATGCCCGATGGCTATGACCCGCGCTCCCGGGCTTGGTACAAGGACGGTATGAACGCCAGCGGCGCCATGCTGACTGAGCCTTATATCGATATGGCCACCAACAAGATGGTCATTGGTGTCATCAGCAAGGTTTCCAGCAACATCGGTGTGGTCGGCGGCGATCTGGCGCTGGATGGCCTGGTGGAAATCATCAACTCGTTGAACTTTGGCGGCATGGGGTATGCGTTCCTGGTCAACGATCAGGGCAAGATCCTGGTCCATCCGGACAAAGCGCTGGTCATGAAGTCGCTTTCGGATTTGTACCCTACACACACACCGAAACTTTCCGGCGAGCTGACCGAGGTCCAGGTCAACGGGCAAGCCCGCTTGCTGACCTTCGCACCGATCAAAGGTCTCCCTTCGGCCAACTGGTACATCGGCCTGTCTATCGATAAAGACAAGGCTTACGCGACGCTGAGCAAGTTCCGCTATTCGGCGGTGATTGCCACCATCGTTGCGGTGGTCATCATCATCGTCCTGCTGAGCCTGCTGATCCGCGTATTGCTCCAACCGCTGCACGCGATGACCCGCGCCATGGAGGACATTGCCCAAGGCGAAGGTGACCTCACCAAACGCCTGGTCATCCACACGCATGACGAGTTCGGCATGCTGGGCAATGCGTTCAACCGTTTTGTCGAACGTATTCACACTTCGATCCGAGAGGTCTCGTCGGCGACCGAGCACGTCAACGAAGTGGCAATGCGCGTGGTCAGCGCCTCCAACTCATCCATGCTCAACTCCGACGAACAGGCTAGCCGAACCAACAGTGTGGCCGCCGCCATCAACGAACTGGGGGCCGCGGCTCAGGAAATAGCCCGTAATGCGGCTGAGGCCTCGCACCAGGCCAGCGACGCGCGCGGGATGGCCGAGCAGGGTCAGCAAGTGGTGGAACGCAACATCGGTGCAATGAATCAGCTGTCGGAAATGCTCAGCGCGTCGAGTAGGAATATCGAGTCGCTGAACAGCAAAACGGTGAATATCGGGCAGATTCTCGAAGTAATCACCAGCATCTCCCAGCAAACCAACCTGCTGGCGCTCAACGCGGCCATCGAAGCCGCCCGGGCGGGTGACGCCGGGCGTGGGTTTGCCGTGGTGGCCGATGAAGTGCGCAACCTGGCGCACCGCACCCAGGAGTCGGCGCAACAGGTGCAAACGATGATCGAGGAGCTGCAAGTCGGCGCCCGGGATTCGGTCAACACCATGGGCGAAAGCCAGCGCCACAGCCTCGACAGCGTAGAGATCGCCAACCAGGTCGGCGAACGCTTGAACAGCGTGACCCAGCGCATCGGCGAAATCGATGGGATGAACCAGTCAGTCGCCACTGCCACCGAGGAGCAGACCTCGGTGGTGGAGTCGATCAACATGGACATCACCGAGATCAACACGCTCAATCAGGAAGGCGTGGAAAACCTGCAATCGACCCTGCGCGCCTGCGCCGACCTGGAACAGCAGGCGGCACGCTTGAAGCATCTGGTGGGCAGTTTCCGTATCTGACCCGAACACCGCCTCAACGCCCAGGCATTCAGCCCACAGAATGCCTGGTTCGAGCGGTTTGTGGCCGGGGAACTGGTCGGTAATACCTGGACCGAAGTCGCTGACGTGAAGATCGGCCAGGTGATTACCCGCATCAGCAGCCAGGGCGAGCAATGGGTCGCCAACGGCACCAAGTACTACAGCACCGGCAGCCTGTTCGCCAGCTGGACCGACCTGTACGCCCAACAGGACGACACCGGTGCCGACGTGCGTTTTACCAGCTGACCCTGCTGGCCGTCCTGGTCGGGGCGGGGCAGGCGGCCAGCAAAACCGCGCGGAGAAATAACCTCGGAGCATGTAACACCGCGAGCTGAAAATGCCCCAGCCTGCCGGGGCATTTTTTTCCGCAACATCGAAAAAGCCCTGCCGCGTCCCTCGCGGCATCCTGCATGCGCGCAAAAAAACAGCCCATCTGTATTTTGACGCTCCCCGCAGCCCGCTGTTAGTGTCCAGCCTCCCCTCGCACATGGAGTACACCACGGTGAAACTGGACATCTACCAAGTCGACGCCTTCAGCCAACACCCTTTCGGCGGCAACCCCGCTGCGGTGTGCCCGCTGACCGAGTGGCTGAGCGACGCGCAACTGCAAAACATCGCCGCCGAAAACAACCTGTCCGAAACCGCCTACTTCGTACCCCGTGACGATTTTTATGAGTTGCGCTGGTTCACCCCGACCGTCGAAGTCGACCTGTGCGGCCATGCCACGCTTGCAGCGGCGTGGGTGTTGATCAATGCGTTGGCGGATGCGCCTGACGTGCTGCGGTTTGCAACGCGCAGCGGCGAGCTCCGGGTAACCCGCGAGGGCGATGAACTGGCGATGGATTTCCCGGCGAAAGCGCCACAGGCGTGCGAGCCGCCTGCCGGAATGTTGAGCGCGCTGGGGATTGAACGCGCCGAGGTGTTCGGCACCGATGACTACATCGTGTTGCTCGACGACGAAGCCCAGGTCGCCGCGCTCACCCCGGATTTCGCCCGGCTCAAGGGCCTGCCCAAACGCGGGATTGCGGTGACGGCCAAGAGTGCGCGGTTCGATTTCATTTCCCGTTGGTTCGGCCCGAATGTGGGGGTCAATGAAGACCCTGTCACCGGTTCGGCGCACACCTCGCTGGCGCCGTTCTGGGCCGAGCGCCTGGGCAAGACAAGCCTGAGCGCCGAACAGGGCGGCACGCGCAAGGGCCAGTTGCGCTGCGCCCTCAAGGGCGACCGGGTGATTATTTCCGGCAAGGCTGTGCTGTATATGCAGGGCTCGATCTACCTGTAAAACACACTCCCCAAGAACGACAGATCATTCGCAAAATGAACGGAGTTCAGCGCGTGTTTTCGATTGCCCGCCGTCACCTGACGGTCATTGCCGCAGCCCTGGCCCTGGTGGCCTGCCACTCCCCGGTCAACGAACCGCCAGCAGCGCCGGAGTTGGGCTCGGGCTATCGCGCCGACCTCAGCCCGCGCCACGCCGCGCAGCATATGGCGGCAGCGGCCAACCCGCTGGCGGCCGAAGCCGGGCGCGAGATGTTGCGCCAGGGCGGTTCGGCAATCGACGCGGCGATTGCCATGCAGGCGGTGTTGACGCTGGTGGAGCCGCAGTCGTCGGGGATTGGCGGCGGCGCGTTCATCATGCTGTGGGACGGGAACCGCGTGCAGGCGTATGACGGCCGGGAAACCGCACCGGCCGGGGCGACCGAGCGCTTGTTCCTCAAGCCCGACGGGCAGCCGATGGCGTTCACCACAGCGCAGATCGGCGGGCGTTCGGTGGGCACGCCGGGGGTGTTGCGAGCGCTGGAGCTGGCGCACAAAAAGACCGGGCATCTGCCCTGGGCCCGGTTGTTCGAGCCGGCGATCCGGCTGTCGGAACACGGCTTCGCCATCTCGCCGCGCTTGCACAGCCTGATAGCCGCTGACCGTTTTATCCCACAGTCGCCGGAGATGGCGGCCTACTTTCTGAACGCCGATGGCACGCCCAAAGCCACCGGCACCCTATTGAAAAACCCGGCGCTGGCCGCCGTGTTCAAGCGCATCGCCGAGGAAGGCCCGGACGCGCTGTACCACGGCCCGATCGCCGATGAGATTGCGCGCAAGGTGCAGGGCCACCGCAACGCGGGCAGCCTGTCCGAGGCCGACCTTGCAGGCTACGCGGCCAAGGAGCGTGCGCCGCTGTGTACCGATTACAAGCGCTGGAAAATCTGTGGCATGCCGCCGCCGTCGTCGGGCGGGATTGCCATCGCGCAGATCCTCGGCACGTTGCAGGCCCTGCAAGCCCGCGACCCACGCCTGGCCATCGCGCCCATGACGCCGCTCAAGAGCGCCTCCCCCGCCGGCCTTGAGCCCACGCCCGAGGCGGTTCACCTGATCGCCGAAGCCGGGCGCCTGGCCTTTGCCGACCGCGCCCTGTATGTAGCCGATGCCGACTTTGTGCCGGTGCCGGTCGCCGGCCTGGTCGCCCCCGACTACCTGGCCCAGCGCGCCGCCTTGATCGGTGAACGCAGCCTGGGCATCGCGCAGCCGGGCCAACCGGCGGGCATTCAAGTGGCGTATGCCCCGGACCGCTCGCCGCTGCGCATCTCCACCTCACAAGTGGTGGCGGTGGATGACCAGGGTGGCGCCGTGTCGATGACCACCACGGTGGAGTCCGCATTTGGCTCGCACCTGATGGTCCAGGGCTTTGTGCTCAACAACCAGATGACCGACTTCTCGTTCATTCCCGAAGAAAACGGCCAGCCGGTGGCCAACCGCGTGCAACCCGGCAAACGCCCGCGCTCGGCCATGGCGCCGACCCTGGTGTTCGACCGCCACAGCGGTGAGTTGCTGGCCGCCCTGGGTTCGCCGGGCGGCTCGCAGATCATCGAATACGTGAGCAAGTCCCTGGTGGCGATGCTCGACTGGCAACTCGACCCGCAAGCCGCAATCAACCTGCCCAACTTCGGCAGCCGCAATGGCGCTACCGAACTGGAAACCGGCCTGTTCAGCCCGGCGTTGAAACAGGCGCTCAGGGACAAGGGCCATGCACTCAGCGAGATCGAGATGACCAGTGGCGTCCAGGCCATCGTTCGCACGCGGGATGCGCAGGGCAAGGTGCTGCTGAGCGGCGGTGCCGACCCTCGGCGGGAGGGGGAGGCGTTGGGCGATTGATCGTTAATGCACGGAGAACAGCACAGTGCGCAAGGCAAACAATCTCGGTTCCGTTCCTGGTGTCGACCACGGTTTTTGTTCGATCAATGACCCGCAGCGGCCGGAAGAGGTATTCATCTGCAAGCAGATACACAGTGCGTCGGTGATGGAATGGCAGGCAGATCGGGTGGCCAATACGGTCGAAGCCGATGGCGTGTTGACGCGCCATCACCACCCGATCGCGGTGATCACCGCCGACTGCCTGCCCATTCTGTTCGCCTCGAACAACGGTGACTGGGTGGCCGCTGTGCATGGTGGCTGGAAGGGCCTGCAACGCGGGATCATCGCCAGCGCCGTGCAGCGCTTTGCCGCTGAAGGAGTGGCTGTCGATCAATTGCAGGTGGCAATCGGGCCGTCGATCAAGCCCTGTTGTTATGAGGTGAGCGCGGCGTTTATTGCCGAGTTCCAGTCGGACCAAGGGCACCTGTGGCCACACCGCCAGGCGCCATGGAGCGCTGAGCAACCGGCACCGCTGCTGACGCCGGAAATTGCACCGCCCCAGGCGAGACAAGCGGGCAGCGCATGGTTTGACTTGAGCGGGTATGGGCTGATGCTGCTGCAAGCGGCGGGCATTCGGCGCGAGCAGATTGAAGTGAGTGAGGTGTGTACCTATTGCACATCACCGACGTTTGCCAGCTACCGCCGACGCACGCATCAACCGCAAGAGGCGAAGACGTTGTTGTATTCGTGGATTGCTCGTACAAGCTGATTAACAAAGGCCTACACCACACAATTGTCGTGTGGAGCGGTGGTAGCCCTGCCGATTTACGGCAAGGGCGCTACCGAGCATATTCCAGCGCATATCCTGTACAAAATCGCGAAGGACATGAACCATGCCACTCACTGAGAAACAGCTGAAGGAACGTGACGCCAAGCGCACTATCGGCGAAGAATTACTGGCAGCCATTCAGGATGTCAAAGCGGGGCTTTACGGCGCAGTCCACCAGGTTGAAATCACTCAAGCCGCGGACGCAAGAAGTAAGACTGGGTTGTCGCAAGCCAAATTTGCCGAGCTGTTGGGGGTGTCGATAAGAACCCTTCAAGAGTGGGAACAAGGGCGTCGCTCCCCCTCCGGCGCAGCACGTTCGCTGCTGCATATTGCGGCTATAAGACCGGACGTTTTCCGGGAAGTCCTCAGTAACGCCTGATGGCGTTACTGACGCGCCGGGCGATGACTATCGGCTGATCTTCAACCCCTTGCGCCCCGCATGCCGCTCCAACGCCAGTTCAATCAAGCGGCTGACCAACTCGCTGTAGCTCATCCCCGCCGCCTGCCACAGCTTGGGGTACATGCTGATCCGGGTAAAACCCGGCAACGAGTTGATTTCGTTGATCAGCACTTCGCCGTCCTCGGTGAGGAACACATCGACCCGCGCCAGCCCTGCGCACCCCAACACCTCGAACGCTTCGACGGCCAGGCGGCGAATCCGCTCGCTGGCTTGCACGCTGATATCGGCCGGCACTACCACTTGGGCCGCCTGGTCGTCGATGTACTTGCTGTCGTAGGAATAGAAGCCGCTGCTCACCACGATCTCGCCGCAACCGCTGGCGATGGGATGTTCGTTGCCCAGCACGGCGCATTCAATTTCGCGGCCGTGGACGGCGGACTCCACCAGCACTTTCTCGTCAAAGCCCAGGGCCAGTTCGACGGCGGCGTGGTATTCGGCCTCGTCGTTCACTTTGCTCACGCCCACCGAAGAGCCTTGGTTGGCGGGTTTGACGAACATCGGCAGGCCGAGCTTGCCCACCGCCATGTCGAACGACGTGCGCGCCGCGTTGTTGCGGTTGAGGGTGATAAACGGCGTGACGGCAATGCCGGCGTCGCGCAGCAAGCGTTTGCTGATGTCCTTGTCCATGCACACCGCCGAGCCGAGCACGTCGGAGCCGACGAAAGGCAGGTCGGCCATGCGCAGCAGGCCTTGCAGGCAACCGTCCTCGCCGAGGGTGCCGTGGACGATGGGGAAGATCACATCGATGTGCGCGAGCAGGCCGCTGCCGGCGGTTTCCACCACTTGCTGGCTGGCCTTGCCCGGCACCACCGCCAGTTCGCGGTTGGACTGGTTGAGGGCGATCAGCGCTGGGTTTTCCTGGTTGATCAGGAAGTTCGAGGTGTCGTTAAGGTGCCAGTGACCGGCCTTGTCGATGCCGATCAGCACCGGCTCGAAGCGCGAGCGGTCGAGGGCATCGACAATATTGCGCGCCGATTGCAGCGAGACTTCGTGCTCGGCCGAACGACCACCAAAAATAATCCCTACGCGCACCTTGCTCATGACCCGACCTCACTGTTGAAAGTAAGGCTTCTTACCATGAGCGGTCAGCGATTCGCTACCAGATGTACACCGAACAGCATGTAGCAACTCCCGGCAAAACGGTCGAGCCACTTACGCGAGCGGCTGTAGAGGTCGGCCATGCGCGCACTGGAAAACACCAGGGCCACGCTGGAATACCAGCTGAACGACAAGGTGGCCATGATGATCACCGCCAGGGTCAACAGCATCGGCGATGGCGACGGCGGCATGGTGGACGCGAAGATGGTGGCGACGAACAGCGCGGCCTTGGGATTGGACAGATTGCCCAGCAACCCCAGGCGCCAGGCGGAAAACAACGAGCGCCGAGCCCCGTCCGGCAAGCGGCTCTGCCCCATCGCCGGCGCCGAGCGTTTGAACAGCTTCAACCCCAGGTAGATCAGGTAGCAGCCACCGATGATCTTGAACGCCAGGTACAGCATGGGTGCGGCGGTAAACAGCGACTTTATGCCCAGCCCACCGGCCAGCCCCCACAGGATCGTCCCAGTCGCGACACCCGCCGAGGCCACCACGCCATGGCGGCGCGAACAGCTGGCGGCCAGTTGCGCGGTGTTGAAGAAATTGGGCCCGGGCGTGACCACCGCCACCGTCCACAGCAGGGCCAGCGAGATCAGGGGCGTCACGTAGGCGGGGTTGAGCAAATCCATGGCGGGCAACTCCATCAGCACAGGGCACGAACAGCGATCATAGGCCTCGCCTGCCCCCCTGCACAATCGTACAAGACCCCGGCAGACAAGGGCCTCAGACTCGGTTAACGTGTTTCCACCTCTTCTTGTGACAAGTCACCATGGGTAAACCCACCCCCACCCTCGACTGGGTCCACCGCGCGCCGCATGCCAGTGGCCTGGACCGTATCGAGGCGTACTTCGCCGGCATCGCGTTCGACCTGCATCGCCATGACACCTATGCCATCGGTCGCACCTTGTTCGGCGTGCAGAGTTTTCATTATCGCGGCGGCATGACCCATGGCCTGCCCGGCACCACCATGGTGATTCATCCCGACGAGACCCATGACGGCCGCGCTGGCAGCGAGGAAGGCTTCAAGTACCGCATGATCTATGTGGAGCCGGCGCTGGTCCAACAGATCCTCGGCGGCAAGCCGTTGCCGTTTATCCCCGGCGGGGTGTCCACCGACCCGTGGCTGTTTCGCGCCAGCGAAGTGTTGCTGCAAAGCCTGGACTGCCCGATCGACCGGCTGCAGGAGCAGGACGCCCTGTTCGACCTGGCCCAAGCCTTGAACAACGCCTCGGGAGCGATCACCACCCGCAAGACCTTCGATTACGTCGCCGCCGAACGCGCCCGGGAATTTATCCACAGCGCCCTGGGCCGCAGCATCACCCTGGATGAAATGGCCGAACACGCCGGCCGCGACCGCTGGGCCTTGTCGCGGGATTTTCGTTTGTTGTTCGGCACCAGCCCTTACCGCTACCTGACCATGCGCCGGCTGGATCTGGTACGCAGCCTGCTGGCCCAGGGCAAAACGCTGGTGGACGCAGCGATGATCGCCGGCTTCACCGACCAGAGCCACATGACCCGGCAATTTCACAGCACCTACGGCATGCCGCCGGCGCGCTGGGTGAAGATGCTCGGGCGCTGAACGCGCTCAACCGGCGGGCGTCAGCTGCTGCCCGTCAATCGGCTGGCCGATCGTGAGGAAATGCCCGCCCGCCACATGGTGCAAGGTGCGCAGTTGATCAAAGCCTTCAAAGTGCCAGTGCCCTTCGCTGAACACGCGCTCGTCGGCATACGCCGCGACCACTTCGCCGAGGAACAGGTCGTAGGTCTGCTGGATGTGCGGTTCGGGCAACAGGCGGCATTCCAGCCAGGCGACGCAGCCTTCGAGCAAAGGCGCCTCAGTGTGTTCACCGTTGAAGGTGCGCAGGCCATAGGCGGCGAATTTGTCGAGTTCCGCGCCGCTGGTAGTGCCCACCGTCTGTACGAGATCGGCCTGGGCCGCGCAGGGCACCTGCAGCACGAAGGTGCCGGCGCGTTCCAGCAGTTGCCGGGTCCAGGTGGCCTTGTCCAGCACGACGGCGACTTTCGGCGGTTCGAAATCCAACGGCATGGCCCAGGCGGCAGCCATGATATTGCGCTGACCGTCATGCGCGGCGCTGACCAGCACGGTCGGGCCGTGGTTGAGCAAGCGGTAGGCCTTGGGCAGCGGAACGGCGCGGCAGTGGTCGGGGCTCATGGAGGATCGGCTCTTCAATCGTGAAAAAACCTACGATACCTCAAGCACAAGCCCTACGGGTCAGTTCGAGAGCTGGTTGGCGAACTGTCCGACTGCGCTGACGACCTTTTGTGCGCCGTCCTGGATTTCCACGATCACCGTGCCGGCTTCGGCCGCCAGGGCCAGGCCCTGCTCGGCTTGCTAGCGGCCGTCGCTCATCAGGCGCACCGCACCGGCAACGTGTTCGCCGCGCGCCTGCAGTTGCGACATCGAGTAAGCCAGCTCCTGCAGGAAGTTGGCATTCGACCATTCCACCCGGCCTTCATCGGTGTGGCCGGCGTTTTCTGAAGAGCGCTTCAATGCCCGGCGTCACTCTTTTTACAGCGGTCAGCTGCCATTGTTCCGGCAGATACCCATCACTTGATATTCCAGGGTATTGAGCTTGCCGCTGGTGTCTTCGTAGGTCATGCGCGAGGGCACGGGGCTGCATGAGCGGATCGGTGGTGTCACGTTGACCACCTTGGCGATGTCCAGGGTCATGCCATAGCGATAGGTCTGCACCACCGGGGCCGCTTTGCCCTCTCTGGCCGCGTACTCGGTCATGGCTTGTTCATTGCGCTCCATCATCAGCGCAAACGTGCGATCGCCGCCGCCTTCGGCCAATGCACCGAAGGACAGGATGGCCGTCAATATACCCAGGCTGGTTTTATAAAAGTTCATTGTTCATTCCTCGACTGAAAGTTCAGTGTCGAGACTAACTAAACAACCCTGACGCGATGTTCACCAGAAGATTACGTATTTGTTAGGTGGCACTAAGGTTCCAGAATTGTAATGTTCGCGCAACACAGCCGTTATCCACGGTTTGCAACTATCAGCCCGGGCCAAATCAATAAGAACGCCCGCCTCCATAAGAAGCTGATCACTGCCAATACCGAGGAGCGAAACATGCATATCCGTTATTACACCCTCCCCCTCTCACTCATCGCCGCCTTGCCCCTGGCAGCGCTGGCCGTGGAAGACCAGCCCGACGGTTTTATCGAAGGCAGCCGCCTGAACGTGCTGGCACGTAATTTTTACTTCAACCGCGATGATCGCAAAGGCCAATCCAGCCCGACCGGCAACGGCTATTCAGAAGCCTGGGCGCAGGGGTTGATCGGCAAGTTCGAATCCGGCTTCACCCAGGGCACCGTGGGCTTTGGCCTGGATGCGTTTGCCATGGTCGGCGTGAAACTCGATTCGGGCACCGGCCGCAGCGGCGGCAAGGGCTCGTTCGGCATGTTGCCGGTGGACCGCGACAACCGCCCCGGAGACAGCTACAGCAAGGTCGGCGGCGCCGCGAAATTGCGCGTGCTGGACACAGTGATCAAGGCCGGCGACGTGTTCCCGCTGACGCCGGTGGTGGCCTACGGCGACTCCCGTGTATTGCCGGAAAGTTTCCGTGGCGTCACCGTGCAAAACACCAGCCTCGCCGGCCTGAGCCTGCAGGGCGGACGCCTGAGCGGCATGAGCCAGCCCAATGAAAGCGGCATGAACAAAGGCTTCGCGACGTTTTATGCGGGCCCGGTCGACTCGCCCTGGATCGGCTATTTCGGCGGTGACTATCAACTCAACAAGCACCTCGGTTTCAGCCTGTACAGCAGCCGCCTGAAAGACGCATGGGACCAATACTACGTCGGCAGCACCGCCAGTTACCCGCTCACCAACGACGTCTCGCTGTTCGGCGACGTCAATTACTACAAGGCCGTGGACGAGGGCAAAAAGCGCCTGGGCACATTCGACAACAACATCTGGAGCGCCCGGCTCGGGGTGAAAGTCGGCGCCCACAGCGTTGCCGTGTCGCACCAGCGCAACAATGGCGACGACGACTTCGATTACCTGCGCCAGTCGGACTCGATCTTCCTCAACAACTCGATCCAGTACAGCGACTTCAACTCGCCCAAGGAACGCTCATGGATGGTGCGCTACGACCTGGACATGCAGGCCTTCGGCATTCCCGGCCTGACGTTCATGACCCGCTACGCCAAAGGCAGCGGTGCCGACTACAGCAACGCCAACGCGGTGTATATGCGCCGCGATGCCGCCGGTAATCCGCTCACCGATCAGCGCCGCTGGGAACGCGATATCGAAGCCAAGTACGTGGTGCAGGCCGGCACGCTGAAGGACTTATCCCTGCGCCTGCGCCAGGCGAGCGTGCGCTCAAGTGCATTTGAGTCGGACCTGGAAGAAGTAAGGGTCATTATCGAATATCCACTGGCGGTGCTCTAAGCAACGCTTACATTAACTTGCCGATGAAGTACATCTCTTCACAGGTTCAAATCTGTCAGAACTGTAATATCGGCCTCACCTTCGCGTTAAGTTGCAGTTTTTATACTGCGCATCGAGCACTATTCATCTCTGCAGCTTTTGTGTGGCTCCTTTGGAACGGAGATGAACTTTTTACGCCCCGTTTGGGGCGTTTTTTTTGTTCACTCGCACAGCGGCGAATCGTCGCAGCTACCTGACGTGGCTTGACCCTATAGCGACTTCACGGCTCAGAGTTTTCCTACAGCCAAATTCAGCGCCTCTATGAGGCCATGCCCCCTCTCCGTTTCCTTTGAAGGTAAATCCCCATGCGTATCCTTGTGGTTGAGGACGAGCAGAAAACCGCCGACTACTTGCAGCAGGGCCTGACCGAAAGCGGCTATGTCGTCGATTGCGCCGCCAGTGGCGTCGACGGCCTGCACCTGGCCCGGCAACACACCTATGAACTGGTGATCCTCGATGTGAACCTGCCCAACACCGACGGTTGGGAAGTGCTGGAACACCTGCGCCGCGACGGCAACCAGCGGGTGATGATGCTGACCGCCCGCGGCCGGCTGACCGACAAGATCAAGGGCCTGGACATGGGCGCCGATGATTACCTGGTCAAACCCTTCGAATTCCCCGAACTGCTGGCTCGCGTGCGCACGCTGTTGCGGCGCAGCGAGCACATTCCGTTGCCGGACGTGTTGCGCGTCGCCGACCTGGAGCTGGACCCACGCCGCCACCGCGCCTACCGCGGCACACGACGCATCGACCTGACCACCAAGGAGTTCGCCCTGCTGCACGTATTAATGCGCCAGGCCGGCGAGGTGATGACCCGCACGCAAATCATCTCGCTGGTGTGGGACATGAACTTCGACTGCGACACCAACGTCGTCGAAGTCTCCATCAGCCGCCTGCGCGGCAAGGTCGACGACCAGAGCGAGGTCAAGCTGATCCACACCATTCGCGGCGTCGGTTACGTGCTGGAGGCGCGTCAATGAGGACCAGCAGCCTGTCGATGCGCCTGGGCCTGACGGTCAGCCTGATGGGCGCCGGACTGGTCGTGCTGCTGGCGACCCTGGCTTACCTGGCCTTGACCCACGAGCTGGACAAACTCGCGCGCAAGGGCCTGGAAAACAAGCTGGAGCAGTTGGAACACAGCCTGAGCCAGAGCCTCGCCCCCCGCGACATCAGCCGCCGCCCCCACTCGCTGCTGGACCTGGTGATGGGCCACGACAATATCTACCTGACCATCATGGGCACCCAGGCCGATACGCCGGTGCTCCTCAGCGTGGGCGCAAAACCCCAGCAGCCGTTGTTGCTCGACGTACCGGCCGGCAAGACCCTGGCCTACCTGAACTGGGTGGACGGGCACGGCAACCGCATCCTCAGCGCCTCGCGCATGGTGGCGCTGCGCAATGGCGAGAACGTGCGCGTGCTGCTGTCGCTGGACCGCTCCGACGATGAAGCGTTGCTCAGTGCCTACCTGCGCTCCACGGTGATCGCCCTGCCGCTGCTGCTGATCCTGATCGGCATGGGCGCCTGGTGGCTGGTGCAGCGCGGGCTGGCGCCGTTGCAGCAGTTCAGCCGTGTGGCGGCGCAGGTCAGCACCCAGGACCTGACCCATCGCCTGGCGCTGGACAACCTGCCCAAGGAGCTGGGCGAGTTGGCCCAGGGCATCAACTTCATGCTGCACCGCCTGGACGACGGTGTGCGGCAACTGTCGCAGTTCTCCGATGACCTGGCCCACGAACTGCGCGCGCCGTTGACCAACCTGATGGGCAAGGCGCAGGTGACGTTGTCCCGCGAGCGGCCTTCGCAGGAATACCAAGCGGGCCTGGAATCCTGCGTCGAGGAAATGGAACGCCTGTCGCGCATCGTCTCCGACATGCTGTTTCTGGCCCAGGTCAGCCATCCGGCGGCGCGGGCCGGGTTTGCCCAGGTGTCGTTGGGTGACGAAGCGCAGCGGGTGATGGAGCTGTTTGCCTTGAGCGCCGAAGACAAGCAGGTGACCCTGACCCTGCGCGGCGACGCCTGGGTGATGGGCGATCGCCTGATGATCCAGCGGGCCATCTCCAACTTGCTGTCCAATGCCATCCGCCACACGCCAACCGCGTCTACCGTGTTGTTACTGGTGGAAACCTACGGCCAGCGTGTATCGCTGTCGGTCGGCAACCCCGGGCGCGGCATCGAAGCGCACCACCTGCCGCACTTGTTCGAACGCTTCTACCGCGCCGACAGCAGCCGTACCCGCGCCGAGGGCGGCACCGGCCTGGGGCTGGCCATCGTGCAGTCGATCATGCACCTGCATCAGGGTCACGCCGATGTCAGCAGCCAGCCGGGGTGTTTTACGCGCTGCAGCCTGGTGTTTCCTCGTCCTTGCGATGCGCCCAGTGATACAACGCCGGCAGCACCAGCAAGGTCAGCAACGTAGAGGAAATGATCCCGCCGATCACCACCGTCGCCAGCGGCCGCTGCACCTCGGCGCCGGTGCCGGTGGCCAGGGCCATGGGGATAAACCCGAGGGACGCCACCAGCGCCGTCATCAACACCGGGCGCAGTCGGGTCAGCGCGCCCTCGTTGATGGCCATCGACAGCGAGCGCCCTTCCTCGCGCAGGTTGCGGATAAACGCGATCATCACCAGGCCGTTGAGCACCGCCACGCCGGACAAGGCGATAAAGCCCACCCCGGCCGAGATCGACAGCGGAATATCGCGCAGCCACAGCGCCATGATCCCACCGGTCAAGGCGAACGGAATCCCGGTGAACACCAACAGCCCGTCCTTGAGGTTGTTGAACATCATGAACAACAGCCCGAACACCAGCAGCAGCGCCACCGGCACCACGATGCGCAGGCGGTCGGAGGCCTCCTTCAACTGTTCGAACTGCCCGCCCCAGGTAGTCCAGTAGCCAACCGGCACTTTGACCTGGGCGCCGATGGCAGCTTCGGCCTCTTGGACAAACGAGCCGATATCACGCCCCCGCACGTTGGCGCTGACAATCACCAGGCGCTTGCCGTTCTCGCGGCTGATCTGGTTCGGGCCCAGCACCAGGTCGAGGCTGGCGACCTGGGACAAGGCGATAAAGCCCAGTTGCCCGGAGGCGTTACCGGCCAGCGCCGGCACCGGGATCAGCAGCCGCGACAAGCCGTCGATATCGGTGCGCAATGCGTCGGACAAACGCACGACCATGTCGAAACGTCGGTCACCTTCGTACAACGTTCCGGCCTGGCGCCCACCGACTGCGACGGCAATCGTGTCCTGCACATCGCCGACGTTCAGGCCAAACCGCGCGGCCTTGTCGCGGTCGATATTGATGGTCAGTACCGGCAGGCCGGAGGTCTGCTCGACCTTCACTTCCGAGGCGCCGTTCAGGCCTTGCAAGGTCTCGGCAATTTCCCCGGCGGTGGCGTTGAGCACCGCCATGTCGTCGCCGAATACCTTCACCGCCACGTCGCTGCGCACCCCGGAAATCAGCTCGTTGAAGCGCAGTTGTATCGGTTGCGACAGTTCATACGCACTGCCCGGCACAATCGCACTGGCGCGCTGGATATCGGCGATCAGCGTTTCGCGGGACTTCTGCGGATCAGGCCACTGATCCTTGGGCTTGAGCATCACGTAGCTGTCGGAAATGTTCGGTGGCATCGGGTCGGAGGCAATCTCCGCAGTGCCGGTGCGGGCGAAGACCCGTTCGATTTCCGGCACCTGGGCCATCAAGGTTTTTTCCAACTGCTGTTGCATCTGCACCGACTGCGTCAGGCTGGTGCCGGGCACGCGCAGGGCTTGCTGGGCGAAGTCGCCTTCGCTGAGGCTGGGGATGAATTCGCTGCCCATGCGGCTGGCCACCAGCCCCGAGGCGACGATGGTCAACAGCGCCAAACCGAACACCAGCGGGCGCCGCGCCATCACCCCATCGAGCACCGGCGCATAGACCCGGCGCGCACTGCGCATCACCAGGTTTTCTTCTTCCTTGACCTTGCCGGTGACAAACAGCGCAATCGCCGCCGGCACAAAGGTCACCGAGAGGATCATCGCGCCGAACAGGGCGATCACCACGGTGAAGGCCATGGGGTGGAACATTTTCCCGGCCACGCCGGTGAGGGCGAAGATCGGCAGGTACACCACCATGATGATCAGTTGCCCGAAGATCAGCGCGCGCCGCGCCTCCTTGGCCGCCGCGAACACTTCGTGCAGGCGCTCGCTGCGGGTCAACAGGCGGCCGTGTCGCTGTTGCGCATGGGCCAGGCGACGGATCGCGTTCTCGACGATCACCACCGCGCCGTCGACGATGATGCCGAAGTCCAGCGCGCCGAGGCTCATCAGGTTGGCGCTGACTTTGTTGGTGAACATGCCGGTAAAGGTGAACAGCATCGCCAGCGGGATCACCATCGCGGTGATCAGCGCCGCGCGGATGTTGCCGAGGAACAGGAACAACACCGCGACCACCAGCAACGCGCCTTCGAAGAGGTTTTTCTTCACGGTGGCGATGGCTTTTTCGACGAGGTTGGTGCGGTCGTAGACGGTAACGGCGACCACGCCCTCGGGCAGCGAGCGGTTGATCTGTTCGAGTCGCGCAGCCACGGCCTGGGACACGGTGCGGCTGTTTTCGCCGATCAACATGAACACCGTGCCCAGCACCACTTCACGGCCGTTTTCGGTGGCGGCGCCGGTACGCAGCTCACGGCCGATCTCGACCTGGGCCACATTGCGCACGCGGATCGGCGTGCCGTCCGAGGTGGTGATGACGATGTTGGCGATATCGTCGATCGACGCCACTTGCCCCGGTGCGCGGATCAGCAATTGCTCGCCGCTGCGCTCGATGTAGCCGGCACCGACGTTGGCGTTGTTGCGTTCCAGCGCGGTGACCAGATCGCTCAAGGTCAGGTTGTAGGCCGCCAGGCGCTTGGGGTCGGGGGCGATCTGGTATTCCTTGGCGAAGCCACCGATGGTGTTGATCTCGGCCACGCCGGGCACGTTGCGCAGTTGCGGCTTGATGATCCAGTCCTGGATCACGCGCAGGTCGGTCGGCGTGTAGGGCGTGCCGTCGTCCTTGCGCGCGCCCTCTTCGGCTTCCACGGTCCATAGGAAAATTTCCCCAAGACCGGTGGAAATCGGCCCCATCGCCGTTTCGATGCCGACGGGCAATTGTTCACGGGCGACTTGCAGGCGTTCGTTGACCAATTGGCGGGCAAAGAACAGGTCGGTACCGTCCTTGAAGATCACCGTGACCTGGGACAAACCGGAGCGCGACAGCGAACGGGTCTGCTGCAACCCCGGCAACCCGGCCATCGCGGTTTCAATGGGAAAGGTGATGCGCTGTTCGGTTTCCAGCGGCGAAAAACCGGGCGCCGCCGAGTTGATCTGCACCTGCACATTGGTGATGTCGGGCACCGCGTCGATGGGCAGTTTCTGATAGCTGGCGACGCCGACACCGGCCATCAACAGCACCGCCAACAGCACGATGATGCGCTGCTCGATGGCGAATTGGATAAGGCGCTCAAACATGGGAAATCACTCGCTGGATCAATGGGCGTGTTCGGCCGAGCCTTTGCCCAGTTCGGACTTGAGGATGAAGCTGCCAACCGTGGCCACCTGTGCCCCGGCGTCGAGGCCCCGGCGCACTTCGACGTAGCCGTTTTCGCTGACGCCCAGTTCCAGATGGCGGGTGACGAACCCGTCCGCCGTGCGAACGAACACCGAGGGCTTGTCCTCGACGGTCTGGATCGCGGCCTCGGGCACGGTGACCTTGGCCTGGTAGGTGTCGGTGGCGATCTGTACGGCGACGAACAACCCCGGGCGCCAGGCGTCATCGGGGTTGGGCACGGTCACGCGCACGGTGGCGGTGCGCGTCTGCTCGCCCAGCAAGTTGCCCACATAGGCCACGGTACCGAGTACTTCGGTGCCCATTTCGGTGGAGCTGACTTTCACCGGTTTGCCGACGCGGACCTTGTTCAAGTCCTTGGGAAAGACGCCGAACGTGACCCACACCTGCGACAGGTCCGACAAGGTGAAGGCGTTGCTGGTCTCGCTGACCACCTCGCCGACACCCAGGTGTTTCTCCACCACCACGCCGGCGAACGGTGCGCGCAATTCATAGCGATTACCGCCGGCCGGCACGGCGCTGCCGCTGAGGGCGGTCATCTTCTGGCGGGCGTTGTTCAGGGCGATTTCGGCTTCCTGCAAGGCCTGGCGCGCCAGCAGGTAATCCTGCTCGGCGGAGATCTTGTCCTGCCACAGTTGGCGCTCGCGCTGGAAGGTGGTGCGCGCCAGTTCGAGGCGGCGCTGGCTGGCGGCCAGCTCGCTGCGCTGATCGGAAATCTGCTGGCTGGCGATCACCGCCAGCAACTCGCCTTGCTTGACCGCCTGGCCGAGGTTGACCTTCACTGCCTCCACCACCCCCGCCGCACGCGGCACGATGTGCGACGTGCGGTCTTCATCGAAGCGCACTTCACCCGGCAACGACAGCACCGTGCTGATCGGCCGCGGCTGGGCCTGGGCCAGTTGAATACCGGCGGCCTCGATCTGCTGCTCGGTGAGTTCGAGTGTGCCTTCTTCTTCCTCGGCGTTTGCCAGGCCGGACAGCATCAGGCTCAGGACGAGGGCTAGCGCCACGCCATGTTTAGTCTGCATAGAGGACTCCAAAAAAAATCAGAAACGGGCGAGGTCGCCGTAGATCCGTTCGATGCGTACCCAGGCGTCGGTGGCCTGGGCGGTCGCCGTGAGGTATTGGGTGCGGGCCGCGATCAAGGTGCGCTGGGCGTCGAGGACGTCGAGGAAGTTGAACTTGCCCATTTCGAAGCCACGGGTGGCGCTGTCCACCGCGCTCTGCGCGGCGGGCAGGATCTGCTGGTTGAATGCGCGCACTTCGGTGTTCGCGGTTTGCCACAGGTCCAGGGCCTGGCGGGTTTCAGTGCGCAGGCGCAGTTCGGCGGCGTTGCGCAGGTCACGGGCCTGGTCGGCGCGGCGGGTGGCGGCGAGCACGTTGCCCTGGTTGCGGTTGAACAGCGGGATCGGCATCGACACGCCCACCAGGTTCACGCGCTCGCGCACGCTGGCGTCGTACTGGCTGCCAATCGACACATCGAGGTCGGGGATGCGCTGGGCTTTTTCCAGGCCCACGCTGGCTTCGTTCTGCAGGATTTGCAGTTCGGCCAGGCGCAGCTCGGCGGTCTGCTCAAGACGCGCCAGCAGTTGCGCGGCGGGCGGCAACGTCGCCGGGCCGCTGCTTGGCGTGGCGACGGCGGCGAAGTCGGGCGCGGCGCTGCCGGTGCTGGCAGCCAGGCGGCGATAGGCATCGCTGACCCCCATCTGGGCGCGGTTGAGTTCCAGGCGGATTTCCGACAACTGCACCTGGGCGCGGGTGGCTTCCACTGGCGACGATTTACCGGCGTTGACGCGGCCGTTGGCGATCACCAGGCCGCGCTCGGCCAACGCCAGGGAGCGTTGCGCCAGGTCGAGGCGCTCCTGGGCGCGAAGGGCGCCGTAATAACTGTCGATCACCTCGGCGCGCAAGCCGTTGCGGCGCTGTTCGAGGGTCAGCGCCGCGACGTCCTGGCCACGCGTGGCCAGCTCGATGCGCGCGCCGCGCTTGCCGCCCAGTTCCAGGGTCTGGCTTAACTTGAGCGTGGTGGTGCGGGTGTCGCGGCGGGTGTCTTCGGCATCCCACGAGGCCACCGGGTTGGGGATCAGCCCCGCCTGCTGGCGGCCGCCGCTGGCGATGTCGATCTCCCATTGCGCGGCGGCCAGGTCGGGGTTGTTGGCGAAGGCGGTTTGCAGGGCGGCGTCGAGGGTCAGGGTTTGGGCGCCGACCCCTTGCGCCGTCGCCAGCAACACGATGATCGAGCACAGTAGAGTTCTTGCACGAGTTGGCATAACGAGAGTTCCAGGCCCATGAAATGGCGGATAAATCCAAGCCGGGGCACTGTAACTTTCGGTACTTATCAGGGCGGTGGGGCGAACATTACAAATCCGTTAGCAAGGCTCAAGCATGGGCGTCTTCGGGCCCGTCACGATGAAAACCCTCGCCCTCGACCTGCAGCGTGACGTGGGAAATATCGAATTGTTCATGCAGCAATTGCGTCACTTGAGCGAGGACCTGCTGTTCGGTGCCCGGCATCGCATCCGCCACCAGATGGCTGCTCAGCACGTTCTTGCCACTGGTGAGCGCCCAGATATGCAGGTCGTGTACGTCCTTCACGCCGGGCACGCCACGCATGGCCTGCTCCACGCTGTCGATATCGACGCCGTCGGGCACGCCTTGCAGCAGCACATTCATGCTGTCCTTGAGCAGAACCCAGGTGCGCGGCAACACCCAGAAACCAATCGCCGCCGCCACCACTGAGTCGACCCAAGCCCAGCCGGTCAACATGATCACGACGGCCGCGATGATCACACCGATAGAGCCGAGCATGTCGCTCCAGACCTCCAGGTACGCGCCTTTGACATTCAGGCTTTCGCCGCTGCCGGCGCTGAGCAGGCGCATGGAGATCAGGTTGACGAGCAGCCCCAGCACGGCGATCACCAGCATGCCGGTCGACTGGATTTCGGCGGGTGCCTGCAGGCGTTGATAGGCCTCATAAAGGATGTAGAACGCCACCGCAAACAGCAGCAAGGCATTGAACGCCGCCGCCAGGATTTCAAAGCGGGCATAGCCGCACGTGCGCTTGCGGTCGGCGGGGCGCTTGGCGATCTGGATCGCCACCAGGGAAATCGCCATGGCCAGGGCATCGGTCATCATGTGCGCGGCATCGGACAACAGCGCCAGGCTGCCGGTGATAAAGGCACCGATCACCTCGGCAATCATGAAACTGCTGGTCAGCCCGAGGGCCATCCACAACTGCCGTTCGTGGCCGGCGCGTACCTGGGCGTGGTTGTGTCCTGCGCTCATGAAACATCCTCGTGGGGTGTGGTTGGATGAATCATAGCGCCCTAGCAGAAGATTCGGATGGGGTCGGCACTTCCTCAGGCCGCCAACGTATGGCGCTTGCTGAACAGCACCACACTCACCACCCCCACCGCGCCCATCACCACGCAATAACCCACGCAAATCCACGGGCTGGTCGGCATCAGTGCGATCAGCATCAAGGGCGTGGTGCTCGCCCACAGCGCGTAGGCAATGTTGTAGGTGAAGGAAATGCCTGACACCCGCACCGGCGCCGGGAACAGTCCGACCATCACCGACGGCACTGCGCCGACCACGCCGCAGCTCAAGCCTGCCACGGCATATGCCGCGCCGAGCCAGACGCCACCGGCGATCAGGCTGGCGTATAACACGGCGATCCCCAGTGGTAGCAACAGGCTGTAGACCAGCACCGCGCGCCAGGCGCCGATGCGGTCCACCAGCAGGCCGGCGAGTACGCAACCGATGTTCAGGAACACAATGCCCAGCGCGCTCAGGGCGAAGGTGTGGCTGGGCGTCATGCCGAAGGTTTTCTGCATCATGGTCGGGGTGATGACCACCAGCACCACCACGGCGGAGGTGAGCACGCAGGTGAGGATCATCGCCGGCAGCAACACGCGGCGATGGTCGCGCAATACGGTGCGCAGCGGCAGTTCGGCGGCGGCTTGGCGGCGCGCCTGCATGTCGAGGAATACCGGGGTTTCGTTGAGCCAGCGGCGCAGCCACACACCGATCACGCCGAAGACGCCGCCGAGCAGGAAGGGGAAGCGCCAGGCGTAGTCGAGGATCTCCGCCGGGGTGAAGATTTGCGCCAGCAGCGTGGCGGTCAGTGCGCCGAGCAGGTAGCCGAAGGTCAGGCCGGCTTGCAAAAAGCCCAAGGCGTAACCGCGGTGATGGGGCGGCGCGTGCTCAGCGACAAAGGTCCAAGCGCTGGGCACTTCACCGCCCACCGCCGCACCTTGCAGCACGCGCAGCGCCAGCAGGATCAGCGGTGCGAAATAGCCGATTTGCGCGTAGGTCGGCATGATCCCGATCAGCAGGCAGGGCAAGGCCATCATCAGGATGCTCAGGCTGAACACGCGCTTGCGCCCCAGGTGATCGGCGAAGTGCGCCATCAGGATGCCGCCCAGCGGGCGGGCGAGGTAGCCGGTGACGAAGATCCCGAAACTTTGCAGCAGGCGCAGCCACTCGGGCATTTCCGGCGGGAAGAACAGTTGGCTGAGGGTCAGCGCGAAAAACACGAAAATGATGAAGTCGTAGATTTCCAGGGCACCGCCGAGGGCGGCCAGGCCCAGGGTTTTGTAGTCGGAGCGGGAAAAACGCTGCGCCTGGGCAAGCGAGGTGGCAGTCATGTTGAGGCTCGGCAGACAACCAAAATGGCGTGCAGGTTATGAGCTGCGCCGGATGATGGCAATCGCGGCGGATATATTTGTTTTCCTCAATGATCGATGAAGATAACTGCATTCCCATATCAATGGCCGTAGCGGAACATGCCGTAAAACTGCCAAAACCATAACAATTACAAGAGGAATGACTCGTGGCCGATGCTATCGAAGAAAGCCGCTATGCCCGATTTGCCCTGCGCTGCTCCAATTTCGCCGAACGCTGGTTTCCCGACTCCTGGGTGTTTGCCGCCCTCGCCGTGATCATTGTCGCCGTGGCGACCCTGGGCATGGGCGCCGCGCCGACCGAAGCCGCCAAGGCGTTTGGCGATGGGTTCTGGAGCCTGATCCCGTTCACCATGCAGATGGCCTTCGTGGTGATCGGCGGTTATGTGGTCGCCAGTTCGCCACCGGCGGTGAAACTGATCGACCGCCTGGCGCGCATCCCGAAGAACGGCCGCTCGGCCGTGGCCTGGGTGGCGTTGATTTCCATGGTTGCCTCGTTGCTCAACTGGGGCCTGTCCCTGGTGTTCGGCGGTTTGCTGGTGCGCGCATTGGCGCGGCGCACGGACTTGCGCATGGACTACCGCGCTGCCGGTGCCGCGGCCTACCTGGGGCTCGGCGCGGTATGGGCGCTCGGGCTGTCGTCGTCCGCCGCGCAGTTGCAGGCCAACCCGGCCAGTCTGCCGCCGTCGATCCTGTCGATCACCGGGTGATCCCGTTCACCGACACCATCTTCCTGTGGCAATCCGGCGTGCTGCTGCTGGCGCTGATCGTGGTCTCGCTGATCATCGCCTACGCCACCGCGCCCGGCCCGAACAGCGCCCGTGACGCCAAGGCCTGCGGGGTCGACCCGGCCTTCAACCTGCCCACGCCGCAGGCCCCGACACGCCCGGGCGAATGGCTGGAACACAGCCCGGTGCTGACGATCCTGCTGGCGGTGCTGGCGGCGGGTTGGTTGTTCCACGAGTTCTCGACCAAACCGGCGATCAGCGCGATTTCCGGGCTGAACACCTATAACTTCCTGTTCATCATGGTCGGTGCGCTGCTGCACTGGCGCCCGCGCAGCTTTCTGGACGCGGTCGCCCGCGCGGTGCCAACCACCACCGGCGTGCTGATCCAGTTCCCGCTGTACGGCTCGATTGCCGCGCTGATGACGGTGGTCAAGGGCGGCGACGGCCAGACCCTGGCTCACCATATCTCGACCTTCTTCACCTCCATCGCCTCCCACGACACCTATGCCCTGTTGATGGGCGTGTACTCGGCGGTGCTGGGTTTCTTCATCCCGTCGGGCGGCGGCAAGTGGATCATCGAAGCGCCCTACGTGATGCAAGTGGCCACTGACCTGCAATACCACCTGGGCTGGGCCGTGCAGATCTACAACGCGGCCGAGGCGCTGCCGAATTTGATCAACCCGTTTTATATGCTGCCGTTGCTGGGCGTGTTGGGGCTGAAGGCGCGGGATCTGATCGGGTTTTCGTTCGTGCAGTTGCTGGTACACGCGCCGTTGGTGTTGTTTCTGTTGTGGGCGTTGGGGACGACGTTGAA
The DNA here is from genome assembly GCF_014889455.1 of Pseudomonas sp. K8. NCBI lineage: Bacteria > Pseudomonadati > Pseudomonadota > Gammaproteobacteria > Pseudomonadales > Pseudomonadaceae > Pseudomonas > Pseudomonas sp. K8. Next base: position 15,342 of record NZ_VJWO01000010.1, on the reverse strand, counting down.
GTATTTGCCGCCGGTGATGCCTTAAACGCAGCGGCAAGCTTGAGGTTTGTAGCTCCAGGCTTTCCGCTTAACGCGTGTAACTTCAAGCTGTCTTCCCTGCGTCACATTCCACTGCTACCGTCCTGGCGAAATATCTTGCAACAAACCGCCAGCAAGGACTCCCGCAATGAGTGACGAGCACGAAGACCGCCCGGCCCCCGATTCCATCGATCAACCGCCGGTAGACACCAGCCGGCGGCGCTTCCTCGGCGGCGCAGCGGTGCTGGGGGTGGGCGCGACCTTGAGTGCCTGCGGCAATCCCGGCGACGCGCCGGGCAAACCGCTGCCTCGGCCGCTCACGCCGCAAGAGTTGGATAAGGCATTACACGACCAAGTGAAAACCGTCGTGGTGATCTACGCCGAAAACCGCAGCTTCAACAACCTGTTTGCCGATTTCCCCGGGCTGGAGAAACCGCTGTCGGCGTTGTCTCCCGCCGACTATCAGCAGCGCGACCGCGACGCCAGCGTATTGACCACCCTGCCCCCGGTGTGGGGTGGTGTGTTGCAAGTCGGCTCGCAAAGCGTCGACGGGGTGACCTACCCCAGCGAAGTGCAATTCCAGGAAAACCTGCCCAACGCCCCGTTCGCCCTCAAGGGCCCGAACGACGAAGACCTGCCCTTGAGCCTGGTCACCCGGGATTTGTGGCACGTGTTCTACCAGAACCAGATGCAGATCAACGGCGGCAAGAACGACAATTTCGTCGCCTGGGCCGATTCCGGCGGCCTGGTGATGGGGCATTACGCCCAGAGCCGTTATTCCCTGCGCCTGTGGGACGTGGCCAAGGAGTTTGTGCTCTGCGATAACTTCTTCCAGGGCGCATTTGGCGGCTCGTTCCTCAACCACCAATACCTGATCAGCGCGACCGCGCCGGTTTATCCGAACGCCGCGCAGTCGGTGGCCAAGGCGCAGATCGCCACGCTGCAAAGCGACGATCCCACCGACCCACGCCTCAAGCCCCTGGACAAATCCCCGGCCAGCGCCATGAGCGGCCCGCCGCAGTTCGGCCCGAGCGCGCTGACGCCGGACGGTTACGCCGTGAACACCCTGGCCCCGCCCTACTGGCCGACCTGGATTCGCGACCCGCAAAACCCGGACTACGCCAAGCCCGACCTGCCCAACGTGCTGGTGCCGCAAACCCACGAACACATCGGCGACAAGCTGTCGAAAAAGAACATCGACTGGGCCTGGTACGCCGGGGCCTGGCAAGCGACGCTGGAACAGTTCAAGGACTCGGGCGGCATTCCGAAGATCCCCAACTTCCAGTATCACCACCAGCCGTTCAACTACTTCAAGCAACAGGGCCCGGAAAACCGCGCGGAGCGTGACAAGCGCCTGCGCGACGCGGGCCTGGGCGATGAGTCGAGCACCAACAAGTTCTTTGCCGACGCGCAGGCGGGCAAGCTGCCCGCCGTAACCTTCTACAAACCCCAGGGCAACCTCAACATGCACGCCGGTTATGCCGACGTGGCCTCGGGTGACCGCCATATCACCCGCGCCCTGAAGGTGCTGCAGGAAAGCCCGCAGTGGAAAAACATGGTGGTGGTGGTGACCGTCGATGAAAACGGCGGCTGGTGGGACCACGTGGCACCGCCCAAGGGCGACCGCTGGGGCCCTGGCACACGGGTTCCGACCCTGGTGGTGTCGCCGTTCGCGCGCAAAGGCACGGTGGACCATACGGTGTACGACACCGCGTCGATCCTGCGCCTGATCACCCGCGTCTTCCAGTTGGAGACACTGGACGGGCTCAAGCGGCGCGACGACGCCATGATCGCCCGCGGCCAGAAACCGATGGGCGACTTGAGCAATGCGTTGCAGTTCGAGGTGTAGGACGGCTTATCCAATAGCGACACGCCCGGCGATTTTGCACGCGGTTTTCCTGGTCAGCCGCTACTGTGTGGAGGTGGGCTTTCACCCCGCGCAGACGGGCTCTCGCTGACAAGGAATCATCTATGTTTAAACCGACCAGGTTGTCCTTCACCTTGGCCGCACTGATCGCGAGTGCGGTCGTACAGGCCGACATCGACGTACCGCTGGGCAGCACGCAACGGGTTACCCAGTTGTTCGCTTACCCCAATAACTGCAACGTGATCTGCTTCCGGCCGTGGACGCTGGAGCAGACCGTCGAGCACTACCTCAACCAGAGCCTGCAGCGCGACGGCTACAGCCGCGCCAAGGTCAGCGTCAGAAAGCATGACGGCCAGGTCGCGGCGACCTTCAGCGGCGTGCCCGACAACTATGGCCAGCCGCTGACGAGCTTGCTCGCTACCGCCGACCTGGCCTACCAGGGCGCGAGCCGGCTCAATAGCGATGGCAAGTGGGCTTACAACTGGTACTTGTTCCTGCCGCTGGGCATGGCCCTGGAAAACCGCAAAAGCATCGAGCTGCTGCACTTTCCGCCGGATTACTCGCTGACCCAGGCCCAGGATTACCTGGAATCGGCCACCACCGACCGCTGGGCCACCCTGCTCGTCGACAATGGCATTCCGGCCAGCGAAACCCCGGCCTACCAGACCATCATCGACATCGCCCCGATCGCCGCGCCGTCCAACGCCGGGAAAGACCTGGAAAACGTCTACAGCTACTTCACCGACTACCAGACACGCATGGTCAAGGAACTGAGCCTGCCGCCCAAAGGTGCGTTGCCGATGGTCGCGTTCGGCGCACCGGTGCGCAGTTGGATCAAGCAACAATACGGGCAAACCGTGGGTGTGCTGGGCCTGGCGCAAATCAGCCCGATCCCCGGCAAAACCGTCTCGGTCCTGGGCGCCAACCACCCCAGTTACATCTGGTATGCGGCAAGCCCCGACACGTATGACGGTAACGAGCAGAAGGCCGACGAGGCCGGTTTGAAAGTGATGGGCCAGGATTTGAGCGCCGCCTGCTGGCAAGCCGGAATGGGCCAGAAACCGGCGAGCGATGCGAATGTGCTGCTCAAGGCGTGCATGAACACCTGGCAGGTCACGCGTAAAGAACAGACCTGCGAATTGTTCTACACCTCGGTGCGCAACCTGACCCCGGAACAGGCCAACGCCAAATGCGCCACGTCCGCGATCAAAGCCCAGCTCAAACAGCTGAAAGACGCCGCGCCCACCCCGACGATCAGCGCCCCGGCGCTGTAAAAGCGCAAAAAAACGCCGATTTCTACTGTCAAAGTTGACAGTAGAAATCGGCGTTATGTTCAGCGAGTCTTGATCCGGGCCCTTCCGCTGCAAGACTGGCAGTCAGACATCACCCGCAAGTCGATGCAGCCCAACCCAGGAGAGTTATGAAAACTCGCGCCATGGATAAGGCTGTAAACCCTGTGAATGACTGCCTTTACCCGTTCAAGACACTGTTCGTCGGGCAGGGCTACCCTTCGTCCAAACACTTCCAGGTCAGCCACGCCAGGGACGGCACCGGGGCCAGGGTCAAGGCGCGCATCGCCTTTGAGAGTCGCATACGCATTGCCAAGGTCTCCGGCTACGCGGTGAACGAGCGACGCCCGCACACCTTGCAACTGTCGCCGCGCATCCACTTGTACGACTGTTGGTTCTGCGGCCTGCTGCGCCACTCCTGCAACCCGAATGTATTTTTGGACACCACCTACCTGGAGCTCTGGACCGTGCAGCCCATCGCGGCCGGCGCCCTGTTGACCCTGGATTACGCCAGCACCGAGGACGCGCTGTTCCGGCAGTTCGCGTGCCAATGCGGCGAGCTGAACTGCCGGGGCTGGATCACCGGCAGCCAGGAGCCGCTGAACGCCGAAGGGCAGACGTTCATGACCCTGTGGCGCGAGCGCAAGCGCCCTTAGGCTTCACCCAGCGGGCGCAAGCGATACTGCGGCGGCAACTGCTCAAAACCAGTGATGGTGGTGTTCAAGCTCTTCCAGCGGCCATCCTTGATGCCGTAGATGCAACCGTGGATCGACAGGCTCTGCCCCCGGTGCCAGGCGTTTTGCACGATGCTGGTATGACCGACGTTGGCCACCTGCTGAACCACGTTCAATTCGCAGAGGCGGTCGACGCGCTCTTCCTCAGACGGCAACTTGGCCAGCAAATCGCGGTTTTCGTAGTAGAGGTCGCGAATGGTGCGCAGCCAGCCGTCGATCAGGCCGAACTGACGGTCCTGCATCGACGCCCGCACACCGCCGCAGCCATAGTGGCCGGTGACCAGGATATGTTTGACCTTGAGCACATCGACGGCGTACTGAATCACCGACAGGCAGTTAAGGTCGGTGTGCAGCACCACGTTGGCCACATTACGGTGTACGAACAGATCACCCGGCAGCATGCCGACGATTTCGTTGGCCGGTACGCGGGCGTCGGAACAGCCGATCCACAGGTATTCCGGTGCTTGCTGGCGGGCCAGTTTGGCGAAGAATTCGGGATCTTCCTGTTTGATCGCATCCGCCCAGCGTTCGTTGTTATCAAGCAGCTCTTGTAGTTCGTTCATCAGGGAAAGCCTCAGGAATGATGCGCAGCTTTGACAGACGACCGCCCGTCCGGGTCACGCCCGGAATAAAGATAGACGGCAGGCGATGACTTGAATCTTGGCGCGCCAGGCCTGTCCACACACTATAAGCCCCACAGTATGAGGATTGGCCATGACTGAATCACGACGTCCATACGGCGCTACACAGCCGGAACCGATTGATGACAATGAGGATCGCATGGGCTCGGTGCGCGAGCTGGACTTTGACGATCAAGAGCCGACGGCGCAAATCGGCGATGAACTGCCGCTTGTCGAGCGCAAACACCGGATGCGCGACAAACGGGTGGGCGAGGCCGAGACGACCGATGACGAGATGAGCCCGGAGAACCTGATCCGCGAGGACGGCGCACGGGATGCGCGGGAAGAAGGCGAAGGCGAACAGGCCGATTGGGACCTGAGCATCGTCGACGAGGATGAAATTGGCGGCGGCAATGGCTTGGATGAAGCCGAACTGGCCGAGCGCGAGCCTGTCAACGGCAACCGCTGACACACCGTAGATCCAAATGTGGGAGGGGGCTTGCCCCCGATAGCACACTGTCAACAATACATGTGTTGACTGACACACTGCCATCGGGGGCAAGCCCCCTCCCACATGGGTTGCGTGTTCAGTCGACGAGGGTGCAGGCCATCACGACCGCATCTTCGCGACCGCCGACGGCTGGGTAGTAATCGCGCCGACGGCCGATTTCATTGAAGCCATAGCGTTCATACAGCCGGAACGCGCCGGCATTGCTGTCACGCACTTCGAGGAAACATTCCCGTGCGCTGGCGGCATAGGCGCGGGACATCAGGTGCTCGAGCAGCGCCAGGCCGAGACCGCGGCCCTGGTTTTCCGGTTTGACGGTGATGTTCAGCAAATGCGCTTCATCGATGATGATCTGCACCACCCCGTGGCCCACTTGCTGCTCACCTTCGAACATCAGCCAGATCTGGTACTTGCCCAGCCCGTCGAGAAAGATCCCGCGGGTCCAGGGGTGGCTGTATGCCGCGTATTCGATTTTCAGCACGGCGTCGAGGTCGGCCTCGGTCATCGGGCGGAAGGATAAAGCCTCACTCATCGATTGTTTTCCAGCGCGCCATCAGCCGGCGCATGGCTTGCCAGACATCAGCCTTACGCTGTGGCTCTTCCATTAATAATTCCAGGCCCGGCAGGGCCCATACCGAGCCCAGGCCTTCGACCTGCAGCTCGCGGTACCAGACTTCGGCATCGGCTTCGCCTGCAAACCGCACGGCGGGCAGGCCGATCAGCCACAGGCACACGCAGGGTTCGTCTTCCAAGCGTGCCGACACAAAACCTTGCACAAAATCCCGCGCGGCGTCCGGGCCCTGGTCCATGGTGCCGCGCACCAGCAACGGCCAGCGCACCGGGTCGCCGACGATTTGCGGGCTGTCGGGCAGGCCGGCAGCGCGCAGCATGTCCTTGAGCAGCATGTAGGCCGGGTCGCGGGTCTGGAAGCGCTCGCCGGTAGGCAGCTCGACCAGCAACAGGCAACGCCCGGCCCGCAGCAATTGCAGGGCAAACCGCGGCGGTGGGACAACAGGCGCCTTGACCACCGGGGCCGCCTCTTCAGCCACCGCCGGCTTGGCCATCGGCGACGGGCGTGGCACCTCGACCTTGGCGCGTTCGACCACCGGCCGCGTCGGCGGCTCAGGCTTGACCACCGCCACGGGCGCAGCCGCCTCCTCGCCCGACATTTCCAATCCGTCATCGGGCTCGAGCGCCTGCAGCAGCTCGGGCCGCGACGGGGCGGCAAACGGCAGTTCGGTGCGGGGCAGCCAGTTGACCACCTGCATGGCGGTCAAGTAAGCGCGACGTCGGGACTCGATAAGCACAGCTCGGCCACTTGTGGATAAGTAAAGAGCGGGGATTCTACCGCTGTTCGGTAACAATCGCCCACTGCGCACTGACCGGCTGTGGATAAATCCCGCGCCTGATGCAGTACAATCGCGACTTTTAATCGCCAACCAGCCGGCCATTCCCATGATCGAACCCAAGCGCGTCCTGCGCGCCCTCGCCGAACACTGGGCCTTACTTGAGCCACTGTGCGAACACTTCGACCAAGGCACCCTGAGCCTCGGCGAGCTGCGCGCACAACTGGCCGCCCAACAACTGGACAGCACGCCCCAGGACATCACCAGCCTGCTGGACGTGTGGATTCGCCTGGATATCCTGGTGCCTGTCGCCAAGAGCCCGAACCGTTTCGAGCTCAATGCGCAGATCCACGACTTCCTCGCCTATCTTCGCAAGGAGCACCGGCTTGGCCTGTGCCTGGAAATCGAAGCCTACCTGCGCCACCTCGAGCGCCTGGCCGGTTATATCCAGGACGCCTTCGACATCCGTGACGGCCACGACCTGGCCCGGCAACTGCGCCTGCTCGACATGCGCGTGCGCGACGTGCTGAAAAAACTCGCCAACGACGAACAAGCCCTCGCCGCCGTGGCCGACCGCGCCAAGACCAGCGACCGGCAGATCCCGTTGCGTCAGCGCTACGCCGAAGTGCTGGCGACCTGGGACGAATACGTCGAACCGATGATCCAACTGGTGAACGCCGACGGCGCCTTCGAACAAGGCGTGCGCAAGGTCGAAAACGTGCTGCTGCGCCTGCTCACCGAGCAGCAGCGCCTCGGCCATCTGGTCGACGACGACATGCTGTTGCGCACCCACGCGCGCATCCTCGAAATGCAGACCAGCGCCCAGTTGACCCTGCGTCACGCCCGCGAGCTGCTGCTGCCGCTGCGTGAAGAAGCGCGTCGGCACAACGCCGTGACCCGTGGTGCCGCGCTGGCGCTGTCGGCCATTCGCCGTAAAGGCCTGGACGCGGTGCCGCAGGCCGCGATGCCGATGTTCACCCGGCCGCAAAGCACCTTCCTCGGCAGTGCGAGTCAGGTCGAGGCCTACGTGTACGCCCTGGCGAACTTCGAGCCGAAACCGGCGCGCTTCCCCAAGGCGCACAAGTCCCATAAAGGCGAAGCCCAGCGCGCACCGCGCACGGTCAAGGAAATGCTCGAACGCTGCGAAGACGCGCTGCCGATGCCGGACCTGATGACCTGGCTGCTGGAACAGGAACCGGACGGCGCCACCGACGAATTGCTCTACTGGTTCTCGCGCCTGTCCCGCGAAAAACGCTTCAAGCGCGAGCGCCTGGAACGCCGCGATTACCACACACACGAGCATCAGGTCAGCCTGCGCTCATTCGCCCTGCTCCCGGCCACGCCCGACGCCGCCGAGAATTCTGCGAGCACCCCTTATGCATCTTGATCTATCCGAACTGTCCCAGCTGGCGCCGATCTTTCGCGAGCTGTTCAAGGGTTACCACGTCAGCCGCCGCGACCCGGAGCTGTACGCACAACTGTCGAATTTCCAGGACCAGTACCGCACGCTGTTCAAGGCCCTGGGCTTTGAACTGGTGTGCGATACCCGTGGTTTCTATTACTTCGTGCCGGATTCGGCCATCGCCAGCGCGCAGGTGAACAAGACCGCGCAGCGCCTGGCGCTGTTCACCTTTATCATCGTCGAGCACCTGGCCGACCAGGGCCGCGACCCGATTGCCGTGCTCGACGGCGGCAGCCTCGGCCGCGATGAACTGCCGTCGCTGCTGGAAAAATACCGCGACCTGTTTATCCAGGCCGAAGTGCAAACCCAGGAAGAGCTCGAAGAGAAAATCATGCGCCGCATGACCCAACTGGGTTTTGCCAGCGAAGAAAACGGCATCTATCGCTTCCTGCCGCCGATGCATCGCTTCCTCGATGTGTGCCTGTCGGTGCAACAGGACCGCGACCTCGCGGCCAGCATCCACAGCGTGCTGCCATTGCCGACACCGGTGATCATCGACGAAGACAGCGATGAAAAACTGCTGAAGACCGATGACCCGCTGGACTTGAGCGACTTTGCCGACGAAAGCGAAGAAGACGCCCTGGCCCGCGCCATTGCCGAAGAACAGGAGACCGACGCATGAGCAAGGAACGCTACGGCATCCGCCGCTTCGCCCTATTGAATACCGCCGGCTACAGCCTCGGATTGTTCCCGCTCGAAGAGCCGCTGTCGGTGTACGGCGCGAACAACCTGGGTAAATCCGCATCGATCAACGCCTTGCAGTTCCCGATCCTGGCGCGCATGTCGGACATGAGTTTCGGCAAGTACACCCTGGAACAATCGCGGCGCTTCTACTTCGCCACCGACACCAGCTACATCCTCGTGGAAGTCTCCCTGCCCCACGGCCCGCATGTGATCGGCGTGGTCGGGCGCGGCCCGGGCGGTGGTTTCGGTCACCAGTTCTTTGCCTACGCCGGCAAGCTCGACCTGGCCCACTACCAGAAAAACGACACCTGCCTGCGCCAGAAAGAGCTGTTCACCAACCTGGAGCGCGAGGGCCTGAAAGCCTACGAACTCAAGCCCGATGAACTACGTCGTTTGCTGGTCGGCGGCCACACGTCGATCCCGCTGGACCTGACGCTGATCCCGCTGCGTTCCACCAGCGAACAGAGCCTGAAGACCTTCCGCGCGCTGTTTATCAACCTGCTGCACATGCGCGAAATCACCGCAGCCAAGCTCAAGCAATTGTTCCTCGATGCGTTTGAGCACAGCCTGCGCTCCGGCAGTGTCGATTACATCGCCGCGTGTGAAGAAGCCTTCCGCGACGTGCGACGCATGGAGCAGGACTACAACTCCCTGGTCGCCGCCGGCCCGCTGGTCGAGGCCCTGGCCAATGGCGTGAAACAACGCGACATCCTGCGCGGTAAATTGCATCGCCTGTCGCCGCTGTTGGACTCGCTGCTGGGCACCTGGTCGGACTACGCCAGTGCGCGCAAGGAAGAGCTGACCATCCAGGCCGAGCACTACCGCAACGAGCAGGACGCGCTGCAGCACGACCAACGTGGCGGCACCCAGGAGCTGATGCGCCTGGAGCGCGAAATCAGCGGTATCCAGCGTTGGCTGGGCGAGCTGTCGGTGCTCAAGCATCGCTTTGCGCTGGTCGATGATGTCAGGGTGCTGGAACAGCAACTGCTGGCAGCCAAGGATGCCCACGATGAACTCGCCGGCGCCCTGGCGCAGTCACGGCAGTTCAGCGCCGAGGACTTGGACGAGCGCCTGCGCGAGCTGGAAAAACGCCTGAAGTCGGTCAAGCAACAGCTCGATCACGCAGACAACAACAGCTACGCCAAGCTGCGCGAAGAATTCTCACAGCAGGATGTCGAGCGTCTGATGCGTCTGTTCAACAGTTCGCTGTTCAGCCTGCCGCTGGGTGAGCATGGCATCACGCTGGATGAGGACGGCCAGTGGGTCAAATCCCTGGAACTGATCCTCGATGGTTTCAAGGGCGAGCGCTTTGAAGTGCCGGGGCTGTCGATCGACATCTCCCACATCGAGCCGCCCGCCTTGCAGGCCTTGGCGGATCGTGCGGCGTTGCGCGACCAGAAAGAGCGTCTGGAAAAAGAACTCAAGCAACTCAAGACGCAGCAGGCGGTGGCCTCTGACCGCGCCGCGAGCAAAACCCAGACCGAAGCGCTGTACCAGCAAGTGCTGGACGCGCAAAAGGCCCTGGAAGATTTCCGCCGTGCGCAGACCTTGAGCGCCGAAGAAGGCGAGAAGCTGGAACAGCTGGCGCAGATGGAAGCCGCCCAGGATGAATTGAAGCGCTCCAGCGATGCGTTCACCGAACGAGTCCAGCAACTGTCGGCCAAGCTGCAACTGGTCGGTCGCCAGATCGGCGATATGGAAGCCAAGCAACGCACCCTGGATGACGCTTTGCGCCGTCGCCAGTTGCTGCCGGCGGACTTGCCGTTCGGCACGCCGTTCATGGACCCGGTCGACGATTCCATGGACAACCTGCTGCCGCTGCTCAATGACTATCAGGACAGCTGGCAAGGCTTGCTGCGCGCTGATGGCCAGATCGAAGCGCTGTACGCCCAGGTTCGCCTCAAGGGCGTGGCCAAGTTCGACAGCGAGGATGACGTGGAGCGGCGCCTGCAACTGCTGATCAACGCCTATGCTCACCGTACCGACGAAGCCCTGACCCTGGGCAAGGCACGGCGCGCGGCGGTCACCGATATCGCACGGACCTTGCGCAATATCCGCAGCGACTACGACAGCCTGGAACACCAACTGGCCTTGTTCAACCGCGAGATCAACAAGCGCCAGGTGTCGAACCTGCAGAGTTTCCGCATCGTGCTGGCACCGAACAAGGAAGCGCTCAAGCATATCGACCAGATCATCCACAGCGCCGGTCAGTACGAAGAAGGCGAAACCCTGTCGGTGTTCGACTTGAGCCAGAGCGCCGAGCAGGACAACAAGAACGAAGAGGCCAAGGAATACCTGGCGCGCCTGGTGGCGGCCAACCACAACCAGTTGGGCCTCAAGGACTTGTTCGAACTGGCGTTCGAGATCACCAAGGTGCATGGCCAGCCGGTGATTCACACCGACATCGATGGCGCGGCGTCCAACGGCACCACCATGACCATCAAGGCGCTGACCAACATGTATTTGTTGCTGCACCTGATGGACCGCGACCAGGCCGGGCGCGTGCGCTTGCCGTACTACCTCGACGAAGCGGCCGACATCGATGAGAAGAACCAGGCGGCGCTGTTGGAAACCAGCCTGCAACTGGGCTTCGTGCCGATCCTGGCGAGCGTGAAGCCGCAGGTGTCGGCCCAGGTGGCGATCGACCTGGAAGGCGGCAGCGGGCCGAACGGGATCTACATCGATGAGGCGGACTGGAAGTACATCCGGCGCCATGATGCGGTGAAGGCAACGGTGACTGTGCAGGCGGATGAGCCGGAGTTGGATGAGGTCTGACGTTCGGCGGTGAAATGCCAAAAGGCCGCGATCTTATGGATCGCGGCCTTTTTTGTGGGCTGGGGTTTGGCGGTGTTTTTGAGGGCCTCATCGCGGGCAAGCCCCCTCCCACAAGTGACCGCGTTTATCCTGTAGGAATGCGCTCATCTGTGGGAGGGGGCTTGCCCGCGATAGCCGCGCCTCGGTCTACTTGCCCAGCGGAATCTTAGGCGCCCAGGTCAGCCACTCATCCTCAAACTTGTCGAACAGCGGGAAGGTTTGCTGCGGCCGCGCGGCGCTGCCCATGCGTTCGCCATCGGGCGTGGCGAAGGCGATGCCGCCGGCAACCAGGGTTTCCAGGGATTCGGTGCGTACCGTCGCGCCTTTGAACAGGCCGAAGTCGAGACCGAAGCCGCTGCTGTTCCAGAAGCGGCTGCCGCTGCGCACCAACGCCGCGTACTTGGGCTCGATCAGGATGTGGATCAGCACGCGGTCGGCGGTCTGGCCCAATTCGTAGCCGGTGACTTTGCCCACGGTGACTTCGCGGTAAGTGACGGGCACGCCTTCTTTGAGCGAACCACGGCGTGCGGCACTCAGTACCAGGCTCAGGCCAGCCTCCTGATGGACGGCTTCGGGTGGCTGGTCCAACGCGACGAAGCTCTTCTGTGGCCCGGCGTTTTTCAGCGCGGGCAGCACTTCGATGTATTGGCCGGTGACCAGGGTTTCCAGGTTCGAGGTTTTCATCAGGCCCAGTTCCGGCTTGACCACCCAGAACTGGCTGCCGACGCGTGCGATGCGATCCGTCACCTGGGTGATGCGCGCACCGAGCAGCACCGATTGCAGATCGGCGCTGAGGTCGACGCTCTCGATCTTACCGACGTCCAGGCCTTTGAAACGCACCGGGGTGCCGGGGCGCAGGCCGTCGGCGCGGTCGACTTTGATAGTCACCAGGGTGCCACTCTGATTGGCCGTTTCACGATCGGCGAACAGGCGGAAACGTGGGATACGTTTTTTCAGCGGCACGTTCGGTTCCGGCGTTTCAAAGGCGATACCGCCGGACATCAGGCTGGCCAGGGATTCGCTTTTCACCTGGATACCGCCGGTGAGGCCGCCGGTCAGGGTCACGCCGCTGGCGTTCCAGAAACGCGTCGAACCATTGACCAGGTTGGCGTACTCCTTCTCGATATGGACGCCGATCACCAGTTGCTTGTTTTTGCGCGAGAACTGGTAGCTCTGCACCGAGCCGACCTTGACCTGCTTGTAGAGGATCGGGCTGCCGACATCCAGTGAGCCGAGGCTGTCGGTGAACAGCACCATGTGCAGGCCAGGGGAACGCAGGTCCAAGGGCGGCGCCTTGGCCCGAGCCACGTATTCCCGTTGAGGTGGAGTGCCTTTGTCACCGGGACGAATCGCGATGTAGTTACCTTTGACCAACGCCTCGAGCCCAGTGATACCGGCCAGGGAAATCGACGGCTTGACCACCCAGAACTGGGTGTCCTGTACCAGGTAGTCTTCGGCCAATGGGTCGAGGGTCAGTTCGGCGTTGGCGCTGGACAGGTCCGGGTCGATCTTCAGGGTTTTCAGGCTGCCGACCTGGATGCCTTTGTACATCACTGGGGTGCGCCCGGCCTGCAGGCCTTCGAAGTCGGTGAGTTTGACCTTGACCTTGATGCCGGCGGCGGCGGCGTCGAAGTCTTCATACAGGCGAAAGGGCAGGCTCGGGTCGGTTGGCGGGCTGTCCTTGCGATTCTCCGGGGTGGCGAAGGCGATACCGCCGGCGACGATGCTGGAGAGCGATTCGCTGCGCACCTTCACGCCGGAGAGGTTGGCGTCGATGCTGATGCCGCTGGCGTTCCAGAAACGCGTGTGTTTGCGCACCAGGCTGGCGTAGGTCGGTTCGATGTAGACCTTGATCTCGACGGTGCTCTGGTCCTCGGACAACAGGTAGCTTTTGACCTGGCCGACCTGGATCTGCTTGTAGAACACCGGGCTGCCGCGGTTGAGCGAGCCAAGGCGGTCGGCCTTGATGGTCAGGTGCAGGCCTGGCTTGGCGTCGGACAAGGGCGGTTCTTCGGACAGCGCCTTGAATTTGCGCGTGGGCTCACCGTCGCCGGGGCTGGCGGCGATGTAATTCCCCGACACGAGGGTCTCCAGGCCGGTGATGCCGGCGAGGCTGACGCTGGGTTTGACCAGCCAGAAGCGCGTGTTGGTCTTGAGGTATTGCTCGACGTCCTTGTTCATCTCGATGGTGGCAATCACCCCGCGATTGTTGCCTTCGTCGTCCAGGGCCAGGGTCTTGACCTTGCCCACGGGCATGCCTTTGTAGACGACTTCGGTCTTGTTGACCTGGATGCCTTCGCCGCTTTCGAAGCGTACCTGGATCTCGATGCCTTGCTGAGAATAGGCACGCCAGCCCAACCAACCGCCGATGATCAGAGCGATCAGGGGCAGTACCCAAATAGCCGACCAGTTGGAGGCCGGGCGGGTTTTAGCTTTAGGCAAATCACTCATGGTCGTCGTCCGACTCCGTGTTATCCCAAATCAGTCGGGGATCAAAAGTTACTGCGGCAAGCATCGTCAGGATCACCACACTGGCGAACGCCGCCGCGCCGAGGTTGGCCTCGACACTGGCAAGCCGTCCAAAGTTTACAACCGCCACCAGGATGGCGATCACGAAGATATCCAGCATGGACCAGCGGCCGATGAATTCGATAAAGCGGTACATGATAATCCGTTGTTGCGCGGACAGCGGTTGGTGACGCTGCACCGAGAACAGTAGCAGACCAATACCTACGAGCTTGAACGTCGGCACCAGGATGCTGGCGATGAACACCACGGCGGCGATGGGGAACATGCCGTGCTGCACCAGTTGGATCACGCCGGACATGATGGTACTGGGATCGCCCTGGCCGAGGGAATTGACGGTCATAATCGGTAACAGGTTGGCCGGGATATAGAGAATCGCAGCGGTGATCAGCAAGGCCCAGGTGCGCGTCAGGCTGTTGGGGCGACGGGCATGGACCAGCGCACCGCAACGGGTGCAAGTTTGCTCATCGGTGTCCGGTTCTTGCTTGTTCAATTCGTGGCATTCGGTACAAATCAGAATGCCTGCATCAATCGCCCGCATGATCATCCTCTCCTGACAGTGCTTGCCAGATCTGGTGGGGCGACATCACCACCTCAAGCAGAACCTGAACCATTAATAGGCTGACGAAGCAGACCAGACCCAGGCCAATCGTGATGGAGGCCATGTCGGCGAGCTTTACGATCGCCACCAGGACGCCCATCAGGTACACCTCCAACATCCCCCAATCTCTCAGGTGATGGTAAATGCGGTAGAGCAACAGCCCGTAACTGCGACCGATGTTCCAGCGGATGCTGAGCAACACCGCCAATTGGCAGAGCAACTTGAGCAGGGGAATACCCATGCTGCACAGGAACACGACGGCGGCGACGCCGCGCATGCCGGTGTCGAACAGGCCGACGACGCCTGTCCACACGGTGTCCTCCGAGGACTGCCCGAGTAGATTGAGCTGCATGATGGGCAAAAAGTTCGCGGGGATGTACAGCAATAGCGCCGCCAAGACTAAGGCGAGGCTTCGTTCGACGACATTGTGGCGATGCGCGTATAGCTCGTAACCGCAGCGCGGGCACTGGGCTTTTTCGCCGAGGGCGAGCACAGGTTTGCGCATCAATAAATCGCACTCATGGCATGCCACCAGGTCGTCCAGGGGTAAATCCGACACCTTGGGGGCATCAACCGGATCGGGCATAGATAGGGCTCGGACGCTAAAAAAAGGTTAGGTACCTATTCTAGTGGTCTGGTTCAGAAATAACTGCGCAATTTTGTCGAGTACCGAGGGGGGCGAGCCACTTGACCCTTTCCGACCGCCCAAAACAAAACCCCTGTCTGCGCAAGCAAACAGGGGTTCTGGAATTTAATCTTGACGATGACCTACTCTCACATGGGGAAACCCCACACTACCATCGGCGATGCATCGTTTCACTGCTGAGTTCGGGATGGGATCAGGTGGTTCCAATGCTCTATGGTCGTCAAGAA
>NZ_VJWO01000109.1:0-1426 GCF_014889455.1 Pseudomonas sp. K8 | reverse complement strand
TAATGCCAGTCAGTTAAGCTGACTGGCATTTTTATTTCTGATCGGATACTTCGGTGATTTCAGCCGAATCGCCCGAGGATAAACGCGCTCCTCACGTCGATGCGGCAGCACGTAGTGCGGCGCTGAAGCATGAAGCTCGGCCAAATACTTGGGAATGTTCCCGGAACGGTCGGCGGAGACGCTGTTGATAAACCCGAGAATCGCCCAAGTGCAGGCGGTAAAGCTCATTTCGCACGGGTAAATGCCAGGACAGTGGCGACTCATTTCCACCATCTGATAGCGCAACAAGTTGTAGCCCAACAACACGCCCCACAACTCTTGCTCGATCATCTCTGGCGTCTTGCTGCGCAGCGTATAACTGCTGTTGAGCAGCGTCTGTTTCATCTCCCGAAATCCGAGTTCAATCTCCCATCGCTGGCTGTACAGATCGACGATTTCGTCGGATGGAAAGCGCAGCGGATCGGCCATCGACGTCAGGATCTGACACACCTTGCCCTTGACGGTTTTGCTCAGCAGTCGCGCTGTCAGCCGATCCGGCAACCCGGGCCATTGCTTGCGGGCCTGCGGCGAAGTGCTCAGCGAAACAATCGCATCCTGGCGCCCCAAACGCTGGATCACCTCGTACTGCGAGCCTTTTTTCAGCGGCATCAGCCAGTGGCGTTCGACGCCTGCTTGCTGCCATTGATGCAATAAACCTAACGAGTAAAAACCACGATCAAACAGCGTCAGCGAGTGATCGGGGGTGGTTTCGATCAGTTGCTCGGCCAGTTTCATTTCGTTGCTGCGGTAGCCGTCAAACGCACTTCCAATCAGCAAATGGCTGGTCAACTCCATTTGGCAGACCATGCGCACCTGAGGAAAACCGGTGTCGCCATGCTGGTTGCTGGCGGAGTCATAGCGCGCCCGATTTTCCGGCGTGTCGGGCGTGCGCCAGACAACGCCATCGACGCCCAACAAACGCAGACCGGCCCAAGTCGGATGGCCGGCCGCCTCATGCCAACTTTTCTGGGTCAAATCGAAGACTTGTCGTACAGCTTCGCTGCCCAATCTCTGACGGGCCTGGACTACGGCGCTGGGGGCCACCAACGGGCGCTGGCCCGGCAACATGATGTTCATGCGACTGACCACATCCCAGGCAGACATGCGCCGGAAGAACGCCATGGAAATCACGCACCAGAGCATCATTTCCAGCGGCAAACGACGCTTGCGCAGCGTCGCCACACCCGCTTGTTCAAGCGCCTGTTCGACCAAAGAAGGATCGAGCAAGGCATCCAATCCCTCGATGGCGTTGGGGGTAGAGGCGATGTTGTGGGTCAGTTCCAGTGCCCGAGCGAGACGCATAAAAAAATCCGATGCCAGTGTAGGCATCGGATTTTGATTTTTTGCGGCCAAAGGTCAAGCGAGAAGGCTTAACTGATCGGCATTA
>NZ_VJWO01000108.1:0-1426 GCF_014889455.1 Pseudomonas sp. K8 | reverse complement strand
GGGTCGCTTTAAATTGCAGGACGTTTCCTAGACAATCTGCGCCGCCTTGTGCCTGTTGGAATCGATGGCTAGTCTGCGGTCCGTCACTGCCAAATCAGTGATCGGGTTTAGTCGCCCGGATTCAGAACAGGCGCATGGTCCCATGAAGCTCAATGGTGGCTGTGCGCAGGGCGCCTTCGGGCGCGCCGGGTTCCTGTTCTGACCGGTCGACTAACCTGCGTACAGCCGCCACCTTCGTTTAGTCGCGACCGGTTCGGCTCCTTACTCAAAATTCGGAGTTACACCATGAATAAAGTCCTACCCGACCCACCCATCGATCCCACCAAAGACCGCGCTGCCTTCAACCGCGCCATCGACCATTACCTGCCCACCCAAGGTTTCCACGCCGTCAACGAAGACCTGAGCTTCGAAGACGCCCTGCTCTACACCGCCAGTCTGCTGGACAGCGCTTCGGCGACGGCGCTGGATTGCGGGGAGCTGCTGGAGAAACCGGAGCGGGCGAAGATCCTCGCGGTGTGGCATTTGCTGGAAATCGCCAAAACCACGGTTGACCGCTCCATCGAATGCCTCAAGCCCACGAAGACCACCGCCTGACCACGGACAAAAAATGTGGGAGGGAGCTTGCTCCCGATAGCGGTGGTTCAGGCACTCATGCAGTGACTGCCACTGCGCCATCGGGGGCAAGCCCCCTCCCACATGGACCGCATTTCATTGGAGTTAGTGGCATTTGGTCATGGTTTTTAAAGGGCCAGCAAGTCGGGTCGCTTTAAATTGCAGGACGTTTCCTAGACAATCTGCGCCGCCTTGTGCCTGTTGGAATCGATGGCTAGTCTGCGGTCCGTCACTGCCAAATCAGTGATCGGGTTTAGTCGCCCGGACTCAGAACAGGCGCATGGTCCCATGAAGCTCAATGGTGGCTGTGCGCAGGGCGCCTTCGGGCGCGCCGGGTTCCTGTTCTGACCGGTCGACTAACCTGCGTACAGCCGCCACCTTCGTTTAGTCGCGACCGGTTCGGCTCCTTACTCAAAATTCGGAGTTACACCATGAATAAAGTCCTACCCGACCCACCCATCGATCCCACCAAAGACCGCGCTGCCTTCAACCGCGCCATCGACCATTCCCTGCCCCCCCAAGGTTTCCACGCCGTCAACGAAGACCTGAGCTTCGAAGACGCCCTGCTCTACACCGCCAGTCGGCTGGACAGCGCTTCGGCGACGGCGCTGGATTGCGGGGAGCTGCTGGAGAAACCGGAGCGGGCGAAGATCCTCGCGGTGTGGCATTTGCTGGAAATCGCCAAAACCACGGTTGACCGCTCCATCGAATGCCTCAGGCCCACGAAGACCACTGCCTGACCACGCACAAAAAATGTGGGAGGGAGCTTGCTCCCGATAGCGGTGGTTCAGGCACTCATGCAGTGACTGCCACT
>NZ_VJWO01000107.1:0-1436 GCF_014889455.1 Pseudomonas sp. K8 | reverse complement strand
AACTTCAACGGCACCGCGAACTTCACCTACACCGCTACCGACGGCGGTATCGCTGACGGCGGCAGCCCGCTGACCTCAGCTCCGGCTAACGGCACTATCACCGTGACCCCGGTCAATGACGCGCCAGTGGCTGTGACCACTACTGCGACCGGTGCTGAAGATCCAAGCGTAGGTATCGCGGTCAAACTGAGCGCCACCGATGTAGACGGCGTGGCAGACGTGAAATCGTTCACCGTCGGCACGCCAACCAATGGCACCTTCTACACCGATGCGGCGATGACCAAGCCAGTGACTGGCTCGATCGACGCCGTCAACGGCGAAGCGACTGTTTACTTCAAGCCAAACGAAAACTTCAACGGTACCGCCAACTTCACTTACACCGCGACCGACGGCGGCATTGCCGACGGCGGCAGCCCGCTGACCTCGGCTCCAGCCAACGGCACCATTACCGTGACTCCGGTCAACGATGCGCCTGTGGCTGTGACCACTACCGCGACCGGTGCTGAAGATCCAAGCGTAGGTATCGCGGTCAAACTGTCCGCCACCGACGTAGACGGCGTGGCAGACGTGAAATCCTTCACCGTCGGCACCCCAACCAACGGCACCTTCTACACCGACGCGGCGATGACTAAACCGGTGACCGGCTCGATTGATGCCGTCAACGGCGAAGCCACCGTTTACTTCAAGCCGAACGCGAACTTCAACGGCACCGCAAACTTCACCTACACCGCCACCGACGGTGGCATTGCTGACGGCGGCAGCCCGCTGACCTCTGCGCCTGCCAACGGCACCATCACCGTAACTCCGGTCAACGACGCGCCTGTGGCTGTGACCACTACCGCGACCGGTGCTGAAGACCCAAGCGTAGGTATCGCGGTCAAGCTGAGCGCGACCGACGTAGATGGCGTGGCAGACGTGAAATCCTTCACCGTCGGCACGCCAACCAATGGCACGTTCTACACCGATGCGGCGATGACCAAGCCGGTAACCGGCTCGATCGACGCCGTCAACGGCGAAGCGACTGTTTACTTCAAGCCAAACGAAAACTTCAACGGCACCGCGAACTTCACTTACACCGCGACCGACGGCGGTATTGCCGACGGCGGCAGCCCGCTGACCTCTGCGCCTGCTAACGGCACCATCACCGTAACTCCGGTCAACGACGCGCCTGTGGCTGCGGCCACTACCGCGACCGGTGCTGAAGACCCAAGCGTAGGTATCGCGGTCAAACTGAGCGCGACCGATGTAGATGGCGTGGCGGACGTGAAATCGTTCACCGTCGGCACGCCAACCAATGGCACCTTCTACACTGATGCGGCGATGACCAAGCCAGTGACTGGCTCGATCGACGCCGTCAACGGCGAAGCCACCGTTTACTTCAAGCCAAACGAAAACTTCAACGGCACCGCGAACTTCACCTACACCGCCACCGACGG
>NZ_VJWO01000106.1:0-1594 GCF_014889455.1 Pseudomonas sp. K8 | reverse complement strand
CCTTCCCCACGCTTTTGTTTCGCGGCATCCACCAAATGCCCCAGGTTCAGCTGGCTCTTACCTCCATACTCAGTACTGACCTTGACGTGCTCCCGCCCCCGCGTGTCATCCATCCGCAGCTTGTTATTCGCCGGGGTACGCAGCACGTTGCGTTTGTAGTTACGCAAGGTCACATGATCGACATGCTGGCTATCGTGCAACGCGTGCGCGATGTAGGGCCGGTCCGGGTCGCCCTGCTCGAACGCAATCGCCACTTCGGTCCCTGCAATCAACGGCAGGTGCAGGCCGTGGGTATCTCCGGCGTAGGGGCGGGCCAGGCGTAGCCATAGGCTTTCTTCGCCGGGTTTCCAGGTGTCGCGGTCGAACAGGAAGTTGACCTTGTAGCGCCCTTCGAGGTCGATGTGGCCGTAGGGGTCGTTGGCCTGTGGGCTGGTGACGCGGGCCGGGACGGTGCCGGCGATTTGGGGTTTGGGCTGCAGTGCGGGGCGAAAGCACACGGTGTCTGAATAGGGTATGGCCTGGAAGGTCGCGACCAAGCTGCTATCGCGGGCGGCGGTGGTGGTCAGGCCGGTGATCACCGCGCCCGGTGTGAAGGCTTCGGGCGCGCCGCCGGTGGTGTGCAGCACCTGCCCTGGCGCTAACGTGGCGCTGCTGGTGATGCCGCTGAGTTGGGTCTGGGCGTTGAGGTAACGCTCGTGGCGCAGGCGTGCGTAGAAGTAGCCGCTTTCGCTGAGCAGGTCTTCGTCCTGATCCAGTCGGTCGCCGAGGGTCGTGTAGGGCTCGGCGTAGTGGTAGGCCTCGCCGTAGGTGCCGCTGGCGCCGCGGCTCTGGTCGATCTCGCCGCTCAGGTGGGCGCCGGCGTCTCGGGGGTGGTAGGCGCGGATATGCACCTGTTGTTCGACCACCCGGTGGTTCGATTGCAGGTGCCACACCGCGTCCTGCCCGCTGCTGCCCAGCCCGGATTGCGGGCGATACGGCAGCGCGATGTCGAACTGGTAGAGGCGCTGATCGTCGCAGAACTCGACCACATCGATACCCAGGCGTTCGTCGCTGGTGAAGCGGTACCAGATGCCGACGTCGGCGAGCAGGCGGTCGATGAAGGCCAGGTCGCTCTCGCCGTATTGCATGACCTGCTCGCGCCTGGGGTAGTCGCGTTTCAGGCTGAACAGAAAGTCCTGGCCTTCAAAGTCGTGGCGGCTGCGCAGGATGCTTTCGACGATCTGTGGCACGGATTGATGCTGGTAGATGCGAAATTGTCTGCCTTGGCCGAGCAGAGCCAGGCGCGGCTGCAGAGTGAGTTCATAACGGGCCTGGTCGTTCGAGCCGGACTGACGCTTGAAGCCGGTGACCACACCGTGCAAGGTGCGCAGCGGTTTGACCGCGGGCGCGCTGAAGCCTGAGGCCGGTGGTTTTTGCGGGGCGGCGTGCAGGCTGAAACGGGCGTCCTGGCCAAGCAGGGTTTCGGCGGCGAGGTCACGTTCGGTGCTGGTGAATTCCACGCGATAGGTGAAGGGTTGACTCAGGTGTTCGTGGCCTTCAAAGGCCAACACGTCGAGACGGGCTTCGATGTTGCGCACACTCAAGGTGTGCCGGC
>NZ_VJWO01000105.1:0-1804 GCF_014889455.1 Pseudomonas sp. K8 | reverse complement strand
GCTGGGGGCCGGGGCGGGCAATACACCGTTGGAGGTGTTCGCCGCCGTGTGTGAGCGCATGGGGATCGAAACCGGCACCGACCTGTTCAAGCTGATGGACGTGGCCGAGGACATCATCGTACCGATGATGGAGCACATCGTGCGGGTGGACCGTGAGTCGCTGACCCTTGGCTATGCCGGTGTCTACTCCACCTTCCTGCTGCACGCCAAACGCGCGGGCCTGCAGTTCGGCGTTCCGGCGCGCGACATCCTGGTGGAGCTGGGACGCAAAAAAATGATCGGTGGCCAGGAAGACATGATTCAGGACACCGCCCTCACCATGGCTAAAGAGCGTGGCGTTCTGTTGCCGACGTGATGGCTCGCAGGGGCGTGCGCTGCATGCCCCTGACTCGATGCGAGGGTTGAACATGAATACGCAAAAAGAACTGGCTGTGGTCGTCGGGGCCACGGGCGCGTTTGGCCGGCAGATTGTTGCGCGGTTAAGCGCCAGTCACCTGGATGTGGTCGCCGTGGCGCGCAGTGCTGACGCACTCGACGAACTGGTTGATCGACATCCCGGGTTGATCGCCTGCATGGCCGACATCGCCAGCGACAGCGCGGTGGCGAGCATCCGCGCCGCGCTGGACCGGCCGGTGCGCATGATTGTGCATGGGCCCGGCGTGGCGGTCGTCGGCGGAATTCTCGATGCGCCCACCGCCGCGCTGACGGATGCGGTGAATATCAAGGTCGGCGGGTTGTTGCGCCTGGTGCGGGCGGTGGATGAGCGCCTGGTGAAAGGCTCGCGGTTGGTGGCCATCGGTGGTCACTACGGCTTTGAACCTACGGCCTATGCCGCCGCTGCCGGGGTGGCCAATGCGGCGCTGGTGAATGCCGTGCGCCAACTCAGCCTGGCCTATGGCGAGCGCGGTATTACCGCGCACCTGATCGCTCCAGGACCGGCGGACACCGAGCGCTTGCACCGGGTGGCGGCAGACCGTGCCCGGCAGCGTGGCATCAGTGCCGAGGCGGTGCTGCGCGAGATGTGCGCGGAGTCGTCTATCGGCGCCTTTACCACGCCTGCCCAAGTGGCCTGGGCCGTGAACCTGTTGCTGGCGCCCGAAGCCGATGCGATGACCGGCTCGTCGCTGATGTTGGATTCCGGGCGGCGTCGCGGCCTGCCGTAAGTGTCCTGCGCATCGACCTGTCAGGTAATAAAACCAAGAATAGCCAGCGAGATTGCCCCTATGCCTGTCGTGAACTTTCACCTTGTGGACGGCCATTGCACTGCCGAGCAAAAAGCGCGCTTGCTCAAGGACGCTTCACAGCTTTACAGCCTGCTGCTGCATTCACCCATTGAACGAGTCAGGGCCTTTATCACGTCGCACGCGACCGCCGAGTGTGCGGTGGGCGGCGAGATGGTTGAGGTCAGTGGTGTGCATGCGCCGTTTTTTGAGTTCATCGTGCTGGAAGGTCGCCCGCTGGATGAACGTCAAGCGTTAATGAGCGGCTTCACCGATCTGCTCAGCGAGCTGCTCGCGGTCGAGCGCAGCCTGATACGCGGTCGCTGCATCCGTGTTGACCCGCAGGATTGGTGCATTGGCGGGCGCGATGCCGCTGAGTTACGCAAACAGGAAATCCTCGACCGTGCAGTGCAAGCAGGCGGTGCCGAATGAACACAGGCGCGCTAGCGGTGGAAGCCGCGCCGAGACGTGAGCGTGCGCGATGAAATACCAGATCGTGATTGAAGATACCGGCGAGCAGTATCCCTGTGATGAGCGTGAGTCCGTTTTGGAAGGCATGGCGCGACTGGGGCGGCGGGGCATTC
>NZ_VJWO01000104.1:0-2054 GCF_014889455.1 Pseudomonas sp. K8 | reverse complement strand
GAGAACGAGGTCGGCAGCCTCGCGTTTGAATTCAGGGGAAAAGGTACGGCGTTGTTTGGTCATCTGACACCTCGTTCTGGCGAGCATTCTCGCCTAAATGGGTGTCCGGTTTCATTAGACCACTACAGTCGGCTGGAGCGATATGAAGTCCGCGCTGCGCTATGTTGAGCCTGCGCAACAGTTTGGCGGCCTCATTAGGAAATTTGAAGGCTGATTTCGACTTGAGATTCACTCGCCTGCAGCAAAGGAAATTACTGCACACGGTTACTCACATTTGCAGCAGACCCCGACCTACCAAGGTCGGCGCCGTGATCGAAATTCAAACTGAATGAGCCCAGAAATCAACCTGGGCTCGCCCTAAATAGGGTCAGCCCTGAAGGAGCTAAAGGAAGTCACTCAGCATCAAGCTCGACAGCTTTCTGCTCTAAGTGTTTCTCTTCCCTTCTATAAATTATGTCGCTTATATTAAGGATCTCTTCGGAGTTTTCGTCATATGAGCATAATAGCAAGTTGCGCAATGGGTGATTGGAAATCGCCTGCTTTGAGTTCGGTAGCATCTGGGGATTAGATTCGAACTCCATTTTCAAATAATGGTTCACGCTATTCGCCAGCACGTCCGAGAGAAGGGTCATATGAGAATTCTCACATGTGATTCCAAGCTCTAGCCCTGGGTGGCTTGGAATATTTTCTGCTGTTGCCCGCGAAGAGCAATGAAGCAGCTTGCCTGTAGACTTTTGATAGACCTTGAACTCACGTTTTAACTCACTAGTTCTTAAGAGGGAAAGGTAATCCTCTGATTCGATGAGGAACTTCTTGATTACCCCGGCATCTATGTTGTCAGAGACCACTACTATCTCAACGCCCTCATCTTTGAACTTGTGAACCAAAGCCAGAGCCTTGATCATCAAACCCATAAAAAGCTTTGCATGCAACAGTTCTTTATGGGAGCCGTCCCCGCCTCTGCCCTCACAGAACTCAGATTGATACAGCCCCTCAACATAAATAGCTTCGTATATCCAAGGTATCTCAAGCTCTAAGAAGGCTTGGAATATTACACCTCTAGCCTCGCTTTGATTTAATAGGTCGGTTATGTGCAGCTTTCCAACACCATCAATTGAGGCCAGCCTTTTTTCAAGATGCGCTCTGTATTCACTTAAATAGAGCTCTGGTACAAGGTAACCCGCAATTACTCCAAGCTCACCAGGGTAACGCTCGCGATTGTCAGCATACCCCTTTGCCCCGGATTCATCGATAAACAAATAATGCCTTTTCACATAGTGCTCCATGAATTTTTCGTATTGCAAGCCCAGAGCTATAACGAGCTTCAGAGTAGCCATGAGAATCTTGCTAGCTGTCCGCTTTGTGCAGGAGGTCTCAGCCCCAAGCGTAACACTGACATTATGTTTTACTGCATAGCTATCAGACAGGGGCTGATTAACGTCCGGGCGGAGCCGGAACTCCAAAGCTACCAACGGCACGTCCCACAAGGGCACCGCTCAATCACCAAGATAACCCAAGGCACGCCAGAAAGGTCAGCGCTCTAGGCTCATCGTCGGTCAGAGCGGAAGCGCACATGTGAATGTCTGAGGCATCGCCATGTCAAGCGCTTACTAGCGCCTAGCTGAACCTCGCGCGCAGCCCCATCAGCCATTACATCAACGTGGTGTCTTACGGTTTGCTCCGGCCCTAATCGTTCCCGTAGTCTGGCTCGTACTCGATCTCTCGCTCATCCTGCTCAACGTACTCTTCATCGAAGCCTGCCGCCTTCATAGCCTCGGCACCCTCTAGGTGCAAATCACACGTTGGGCAGTAGAACTCGACGGGTGTGGAGTACCGCTCAACCGTTTCGTAACCACTTTCATGATCCTGCTCGATGACCTCTTCGTGGACACGATCACCCCCTAAGAAGCCTTTGCTTTCACATGCAGTGCGCATTCCACGCCATCCGGCCACCCAGCCCACCAACATCCGGCCACCTATTCCACGCTCATCCGGCCGGGCAGTCGGAGCGCAGCGACGCAGGTTTGCATTGTTAGTCTGAAGTCTCTGTCGCC
>NZ_VJWO01000103.1:0-2576 GCF_014889455.1 Pseudomonas sp. K8 | reverse complement strand
TGCGGATTCCACGGGCATCCGGCCACCCATTCCATGAACATCCGGCCACTGATTCCACGATGATCCGGCCACCCGTTCCACGGCCATCCGGCCACCCACAAGGCAGGCAGCAACGCAGGATTAATTCACTACCATCGACCTCTTTTATCGAAGCAGAGAGGTCGTCGTGGAGCGGTTATCCATGCGTAAAATTAAGGAAGTGCTACGTCTCAAGTTTGAGGTCGGCCTATCTGCTCGCCAGATCGCTGTCAGCTTGCAGGTGGGTCGCGCAACTATCGGTGAGTACCTCAATCGCTTTGCTGCCAGCGGGCTGACTTGGCCGTGTGCGGCGAGCGAGGCGCAGTTGCAGCAGCGTCTTTTTCCGCCACCACCCGACGTCCCCAGCGATCAACGTCCGATGCCGGACTGGACTCATGTCCACGCAGAGTTGCGCCGCCCCGGCGTAACCCTGGCCCTGCTTTGGCAAGAATATCGACTGGCGCACCCGCAAGGCTTCCAGTACAGCTGGTTCTGCGAGCACTACCGGCTCTGGGCCGCCAAGGTCGACGTGGTCATGCGCCAGGAACATCGCGCCGGCGAAAAGCTGTTCGTCGATTACGCGGGTCAGACCGTGCCGATCATCGACCGGCGAACCGGAGAGATCCGCCAGGCCCAGATATTCGTCGCCGTCCTCGGCGCCTCCAGCTACACCTTCGCCGAGGCGACCTGGTCGCAGAAACTGCCCGACTGGCTGGGCTCGCACGCCCGCTGTTTTGCTTTTTTCGGCGGCACCGCACAGATCCTGGTGCCCGACAATCTGCGCAGTGGCGTGACCAAGGCGCATCGCTACGAGCCGGATATCAACCCCAGTTACCGCGATCTCGCCGAGCATTACGGCGTAGCCGTGCTGCCCGCGCGCTCGCGTAAACCCAAGGACAAAGCCAAGGTTGAAGTCGGCGTACAGGTCATCGAGCGGTGGATACTGGCGGTGCTGCGCAACCGCCAGTTCTTCTCCTTGGGCGAACTCAACACAGCCATCGCGTTGCTGCTGGATCGCCTCAATCAGAAGCCCTTCAAGAAACTGCCCGGCTCACGCCGCTCGGCCTTCGAGACCATCGACCAACCCGCGCTGCAACCGCTACCAGAACATCCGTATGTCTACGCCGAATGGAAAAAGGTGCGAGTCCACATCGACTACCACGTCGAAGTCGACGGCCATTTTTACTCCGTGCCGTACCAACTGGTGAAACACCAACTCGAAGTACGCCTGACCGCGCAGACCGTCGAGTGCTTCCACGCCAACCAGCGCGTGGCCAGCCATCTGCGCTCGCCGCACAAAGGCCGCCACACTACCCACACCGAGCACATGCCCAAAAGTCACCGCGAACACGCCGAGTGGACGCCCCAGCGGCTGATCCGCTGGGCTGAGCAGACGGGCCCGAATACGGCCGGTGTCATCGCCTACATCCTCGAACGCCGAATCCATCCGCAGCATGGCTTCCGCGCCTGCCTGGGCATCCTGCGCTTGAGCAAACAGCACGGCGAAGAGCGGCTGGAAGCCGCTTGCCAACGTGCGCTGGCCCTAGGCGCATGCAGTTACAAGAGCCTCGAATCGATCCTGCGCCAAGGCCTGGAACGGCTACCTCTTGCCCAGCAAAACCTGCCGTTACTGCCCGATGAACATATCAATCTGCGCGGCCCCGGCTACTACCACTGACCTGAAAAAGGAGCACGAACATGCTGCCCAACCCGACCCTCGACAAGCTACAAACCCTGCGCCTGCACGGCATGATCAAGGCGCTTGGCGAACAACACGCAACGCCTGACATCAACGATCTCAGCTTCGACGAACGCCTCGGCCTGATGGTCGACCGCGAGCTGACCGAGCGCGAAGACGCCCGCCTGACTACGCGTCTCAAAGCCGCCCGACTACGCCACAACGCGTGCCTGGAAGACATCGACTACCGCAGCCCGCGCGGCCTGGACAAGGCCTTGATCCTGCAACTGGGCAGCGGTCAGTGGCTGCGCGATGGCCTGAACCTGATCATTGGCGGCCCGACTGGCGTAGGCAAAACCTGGCTCGCCTGCGCGCTGGCGCACAAGGCCTGCCGCGACGGTTACAGCGTGCGCTATCTGCGGCTGCCGCGCTTGATGGAAGAACTGGGCCTGGCCCACGGCGATGGGCGCTTCGCGAAACTGATGGTGGGTTATGCCAAGACCGACTTGCTGATCCTGGACGACTGGGGCTTGGCGCCGTTTACCGCAGCGCAACGGCGCGACATGCTCGAACTACTGGACGACCGCTACGGCAACCGCTCGACGCTGGTGACCAGCCAGATGCCGGTGGACAAATGGCATGCACTGATCGGCGATCCGACCCTGGGCGATGCGATCCTCGACCGGCTGGTACATAACGCTTATCGAATCGAACTGAAGGGCGAATCGATGCGCAGGCGCGCAACGAAATTGACGGCGACAGAGACTTCAGACTAACAATGCAAACCTGCGTCGCTGCGCTCCGACTGCCCGGCCGGATGAGCGTGGAATAGGTGGCCGGATGTTGGTGGGCTGGGTGGCCGGATGGCGTGGAATGCGCA
>NZ_VJWO01000102.1:0-4530 GCF_014889455.1 Pseudomonas sp. K8 | reverse complement strand
CGGCGACAGAGACTTCAGACTAACAATGCAAACCTGCGTCGCTGCGCTCCGACTGCCCGGCCGGATGAGCGTGGAATAGGTGGCCGGATGTTGGTGGGCTGGGTGGCCGGATGGCGTGGAATGCGCATACGACCCGGAGCGAGAGAGCTACATCGTCCGTATCGATCCCAGATGGTGTTTTCTGTACCGTAATCGCGAGTACGCCTTAATCGATTGGGAGAAGCGGCTGCGTATTCGTAAAGGTCAAGATATGGCCAAGGCCTTGCAACGCCTCGTCGCAACTTCGAGTGAGTCTGTGCAGCGATTTCAGCTCGTTTGGTTGAAAGAGCGCTTCCAATACTCCAGTCCAATGCGCAAGTTCAGAGCTTCACTAGATGTTGCGATGCAGGAGTTAGAACGCGTGGAGGTCATTACGGCCGGAAGAATCGAGCTCAGCACTAAAGGGGTGGAGCAGGCAGTGTGGACGCGCCTTTAACTCGGTTCAACTATCGGGGTTGCGTTCCGCCTGCTTCGGGGTTGAATTCCGGTCAGTCGGGGTCGCGTTCCGCTTTATCGGGGTTGCGTTCCCCTCGGGATGCTGGAGGCCGCGTAATCCGTGGCGTCCAAAGGAGCAAAATGCTCTCTACCTTTTTTCTACTGTTTAACTACCACCACAATGCTGTGGATAACATTACTTTCAGCAATCATTCGATGTTGTTCGGCTTCACGAGCTTGAGCTGACTGCCAAATCGTTAGACCAACCCGCACTCGATGGGACTGACCCAGCACGGTCTGTTGCTGACGCGCTCCTTTTCGATCTTGCTGATTTCTAACTGAACTCCTTCGTAAACTCCTAACTCTGATAGAAGCTTCTTTGTCTCATCCAATTTGAGTATTTTAGTTAGTTGTCGGTATATCGAGAATGCGCGACCAAAACCATGTCCATCGCCAAGTCTTCCGTATGGATCTGTTGTAGCTAGGTATCTATATGCAGCGATGGTTGATGTAAAAGAAAATGAACCATGAACCAAATAATCCATGAAAACTTTATTTAATGCTTCCTCGGTTGTCGAATGTTCCAAAGTCTTTGAGATGCCTTTTACTATGGTTGAGGTCTGGTGAGGCTCACCCCACAACGCAGACCAGAGGTTGTCTGGTCCGCTCCAATAAATATCTTCGGCATCCTAAAAAAGCTGAGAAAGAAGGTTAACTATCTGTGTCGGATGTCTTCTTACATCTCCTCGAAAGTATTTGTAGAGTCTGTTAGATTCCACCATGTCTGGCCAGCCGAGGTTCTTTGTTTTCTGGCCGATAATGCAGCTGAGTTGATATGGACTTGAGGCTCCAGCATCCATGCGCAGGTGATTCATCAGTGCTATAGTTTGCAGCTTTATGCGACTCAAATCACCGCAATGTCTAGAGTTCATATATATATTTTCTCTTGGAGATCGTCTTGGGTGATGTTGCTTAGCAACATACGAAGTAAGGGCACCAAAAGGGAATGGTATGTAATAGACGGCGGCTTGAGGGTGATTCCTTGCAATACTTCAGCAAGAGTGAAGTTTGAGAAATGTTTGTTACACCGTCAATTACATTCTGCTCCTTTTTGGTGTTCATTAAAAGTGCTTAGGTGGCGTAGAGGGATTTTGGTGTTCACTAGTGGTGATTAGTTTATAGTAAGGCGTCACGCAGTATCGGGATACGTATTTTGTAAATTGCGTATATCCGATGTTTAAGTTGGATGCATTGCTGGTGTAGATATTTATCAACGTGTGACCTGCATTGATCTGTTTTTGAAAAGTATCCTGGAGTTTAAGGAACTCAACCTTTCCTTGGCCGCGCTTAGCTTTAGTAATAGAGGTGTTTGAAGTATTCATTCTGCTTCCTGCTGACTGCTTTTTTCTAGGTCTAACAGGGCGAAGGAAAATTTGGAAGAGTTTAGTTAAATGTTTTTTTTCTGTATGCGATTTAACGCGATTTAACGCGATTCAATGCGACGCAGAGAAAATTAATACGATTGATGCCGAAATTTAATTTTGTCGCATTAAATCGCGTACCTTCGCAAAGGGTATGACGGCAAGATGTGTGTTGTACGGGTACGGGCTTTGCCCATTCCCTCCCAACACCTTGCCTTACTCGCCTTCGGCTCGAAAGTATCTAGCTCAATGAGTACTCACAGTCGCTGTCGCATAAAGGGAGGGAACTGATTGCTCAGTCAATATTCAGCTATTATGTGGTGATGGAGTGTAGGTTGAGTTGATTCTGAAAATGAGTTAGCTTCGGTAGCACAGATCCGGGTGGGAGGATATATGAGAGATAGGCCACACTGCGAGGCGATGGTTGAACTATACCGCGCCGATCCGGATTATGTATTTGAGCTTTTGAATGATGTCAAAAGCAGCGGGAATGTAGCTGAGTTACGTATATTGTTATCGCAGATAGAAAAGGCATTCGGTGATGATGCCCTTTCGCTTATCCTAGAAAGACATTATTATATTAGATTATAAATTGAGTTTTGTGGTAACTAAACTTAATTGTTTTGTAGGGGTGTATTCGTTTTTGCTCGCGGTGTAGATGCCTTTTTCAGAAAACAGGTGTAGCGCTGCTTTGGCTCTTGATGATATTACGTAAAGAAGTCGCTTTGCCATATAGGCAGAATAGGTTGGTCTTTGATTTATGATTTCTTCCCAGTGCGGAATTTTCCCTTCTAATAGCCCTGCGCATATAACAACTTGATACTCTTCGCCTTTGGTAGAGTGACATGTTGTGATTTTTACGCCGATTGATTCATTAAAATACTTTTTTAGATTTTTCGGGTCGGTATCAATCCCGTCCTTGACGATTCTCAAGTGAGTTGCCTTAATTAATGAATCGTACTGCTCTAAGGAATCTTTGTGATCGCTTACATTTATTTTGAGGTTAGAGCAGAAGGTCAATATTAAGGATTGAATGTACTCAACTACTCCTGGCTCATTGATTGTTATCGAATTTGACGCTTTGAGTAAATAACGGATGGTGTGCGTTGTATCATCCATGCTGAATCCGATTTCTGACAATTGCCGGATAATTTCAGTTCCTAGTCTGATTCTCTTGTTGTAGTTTTTGTTATTTATTTCTAGATGGTGAAGCCTTATTAATTTGTACCATACATTTTCGTGGCAGTGGGGGACGGGGGAAAGTCCTGGAGCATCAAATGGAGTATTTGGAAGTAACTTGGATATGGCACGGCCAAGCGCTGTTACTTCGTACCATTGAGGGTGTAGTATCGCAATTTCGTGTGGTGGTACACCTAGGGCTAGGTAATCTTCCACGATTACTGAAATAGCAACTGCTAAATCTGTTCTATGGGTTGTTCTGTTGTACAATAAAGCTTGTCTGGGGAACGTACTATGTTGTTGAGACTTTATTGATATTTTTTGGTCTTGAAATTCAGAGTAAAAGTCAATGATCTGTTGTGTTGATCTAAAACAACCAGAGAGGGTCATAACTTGTATTTTTTGAAGCGAAAACTCTTGGCATATTTCAGTTTGATTTTTTACAATTGCGCCTAGTCCAGTATAAATGGCCTGATCTACATCACCAATTAGGCATATTTTTGTATTTCCATGCTTGAGTATTTCTCTCATAATACTGTATTGGGTTTGGTTTGTGTCTTGGTATTTGTCGACAAATATCGAGTCAAAAAGATGTGACAGTCTTATAGCGATCTTTGGGTGTTCGACTAATATTGTTGCGGCTATGGTAAGTATTAAGTCAAAATCTATAAGCTTATTTTCAGATAGATACTTGTGGTACTGTTGGGCAGCTAGGAATGAATCACGGCTGACACCGTGCTGGCAAATAGTTTCATCTGGATTGAGTTTTGTATTGATTTTCTCGTAACTATTTAGGTTTAGATTTTTTTTGATTGAATCAAGAATGTCTTGGGCTTCATATTGATCAATTAATCTATATCCTTTGCGCGTTCTGGAAGAAAAACCTTTGTATGGCTTGATGATCCACTCCAAACAGAACGAGTGAATAGTACCGATCCATAGATTGTTAGAGGGAATCGAAAAACTATCTAGTCTATCGGTAATGGTATCTGCAGCCACGTTAGTGTATGTGATGGCGACTAAGAATTTCTTTCCAAGATTTTGATTTTGGAGTTTATAGGCAATTTTTGCGACTAAGGTTTTAGTCTTACCACTACCAGGGCATGCTGTCAGTAATAAATTCTCATCATAAGTGGCAGCGTCGTGCTGCTCTTTTGTTAGGTTTTTTAATGGCATTAGTTTGATCCTCGGATGAGAATTGCCACGGGATCATTTGTGAAGAACTCTGCGAATGTCTCAGCAGTTCCGTGTTGCGTTAGTACGCCCTTTGAGGTGCAGTGTTTCTCATAGTTTTCTAATGTGTTTCCGGTTTTATAAAATTGCAACCTGTAAGAAAACATTTTTTTCCAGATTTCTTCGGTTGCATGACCTTTCAATACGTGAGAAAGGGCATTTAGAATGTAAGTTGGTATATAAAGGCAGGAGTTGGATTTCTCTGATAATAATAGAGCAAACC
>NZ_VJWO01000101.1:0-5135 GCF_014889455.1 Pseudomonas sp. K8 | reverse complement strand
GTGGTGGAGGGGCCGGCTCGGCCTCTTCGTCCTCGATCACCGGCGGTGGCGGTGCTTGCTCCACCACGGGTGGCGGCACCACCTCGGGCTCCGGCTCGACCAATGCCAACTCGACCGCCGACTCGTCGTACACCGGCTCGACCTTCAACGTCTGGGACTGGATACCCAGTGCAATCAGCACCAGGGCGATCAGGGCCGGGACACTGCCCAGCAGCCGACGCGCACGAAACAGGACGTACATGATCAGGACTTACGCGTGGCGATGGACACGGAGGTAAAGCCACCCAGACGCAGGGTGTCCATCACCTCCACCAGGCGCGAAACCTCCACGCCCTTGTCGCTGTTGACGATGATCGTCGACTTGGTATCCGGCTTTTCCGCCGCCTTCAGCGCCGGTACCAGAGCGTCGACCGTGAGGTCCTTGCCATCCAGTTGCAACTGGCCTTCCAGGCCCAGGGTGAGGATGAATTTGTTCTGCGGCTTGAGCTGCTGCGAACTGCTGGCGCTGGGCAGTTGAGTCTTCATGCCGAGTGCCGGAATCACGTTCAGACTCACGAGTACGAAAAACACCAGGAGGAACATCATCACGTCGATCATCGGGATCAGTTCGATGTGTGCCTTGCGTTTTTTCGGTTCATCCCAGGTTCTCATTCCGCTACCCCGTTATTGAATTAGGGGCGACACGCTAACAACGGAAAATGACCGAACGGTTAACTTTAATTTACGTTTTGACGTGTCTAGGACGTGTCTTACAGATTGGTTTCCGGTCACTTCCACGAAGTAATGAAACTGAAACGCCGGGGGTACATTCTCGAAAAATTTACACCGAGAGCCGTCTTGTATGAGTCAGTCATTGCCGCATTTGTTGACTTCGCGTTTACTGTTGCGGGCGCTGGAAAGCGACCAGGCCGCGGTACTTTCCAGCCTCGCCAACGGGCCGAAGATTGCTGACAACACGGCCAACATTCCATCGCCCTATACCCTGGAAACGGCCCGGACGTTTATTGACGAGATGCAAGACAAATACCGCGCCGGCGATCTGTTGAGCCTGGGCATGCACCTGCGCGAAACCGGCGAATTGATCGGTATCGTCAGTCTGCGTCTCAATGCGCGTCACCACTACGGGCCCCTGGGTGGATGGGTGGCGGCGCACTGTCGCAACCAAGGCTATGCGGCCGAGGCGGCGCGTGCGGTGATGGACTTCGGGTTCACCGAACTGGGCCTGTACCGAGTGGGCAGCCAATGCTTTGGCCGCAACAAGGAGTCGGCGCGGGTCATGGAGAAAATCGGCCTGCTGTACGAAGGCTGTATGCGCGCCGCGTTTCTCAAGAATGGGGTGTATGAGGACTTGCTCGGGTTTGCGACCGTGCGCAATGACTGGGAGCGCCTGGCGTGAGTCGCGCGGTTGACCATGATCGGCGCCGGGTGCTGGCCGGGCTGGCGCTGGCCACCACCTTTTCGATCCTCAGCCCGTTTGCCCGCAGTGCGGGGATCGATTATCCGTTCACGTTGGGCGTGGCCTCGGGTGATCCGTTGCCGGATGGTTTCGTGATCTGGACGCGCCTGGCGCCGTTGTTCAATGCGGCGGACGGTCGCGGCGGGTTGGCGCGTGCGGTGCCGGTGCGTTGGCGGGTCGCCAGCGATGCGGGGATGACGCGCATTGTGAGGCAGGGTGAGGTGATGGCGAGTGAGCGCTTTGCCCACTCCGTGCATGTGGAGGTCGCGGGGCTGGAAGCCGGCAGGCCGTATTGGTATCAGTTCGAAGGGCTGGGGGCGCAGAGCGCGGTAGGGCAGTCGCGTACCGCGCCGGCTTTGCATGCCCTGGCGACGGCGCGCTTGGGGTTCGTGTCGTGCTCCCACTGGGAACGCGGGTACTTCAGTGCCTATCGTCACCTGGCGGCGGAGCAGCCGGACCTGGTGTTTTTCCTCGGTGACTATATCTACGACAGTTCCTACGCGGCCGATTCGGGAAAAGTCATTCGTTCCCACGGCAGCGGCAACGCGCTGACCCTGAGCGACTATCGCAACCGCTATGCGCTGTACAAGACCGATCCGGATCTCCAGGCCTTGCACGCGGCGGCGCCCAGCGTGGCGACCTGGGACGATCACGAGGTGCAGAACGACTATGCCAGCCGCTGGTCCCAGGACCCGAAGGTTGCCGTGGCGCAGTTTCTCAAGCAGCGGGCGGCGGCGTATCAGGCCTATTACGAGCATATGCCGCTGCGCGTGAGCAGCCTGCCCAACGGGCCGGATATGCGCGTTTATCGGCGCCTGGACTACGGCCGCCTGGCGCGTTTCCATGTGCTCGACGGTCGACAGTATCGCTCCGAGCAACCGTGCATTCAGGCCAACGGCAGCCATCAGGGCCACATCGCCGCCAACACCTGCAGCGACTTGCGCGACCCCGCTCGCACCATGCTCGGTTGGCAGCAGGAGGCCTGGCTGGACCAAGGGTTTGCCCAGTCGAAAGCGCAATGGAACGTGATCGCCCAGGACTTGCTGGTGGCGCCGCTGCTGCAGCGCGACCTGACCCAGCACACGCTGGGCCATTGGACCGATGGTTGGGATGGCTACATGGCGAACCGTTCACGAATGCTCGCGTCCATCGCGCGCCATCAGGTCAACAACCCGGTGTTCTGGGGCGGCGATATACATTCATTCTGGGCCACCGATTTGCATGCCGATGCCAACAACCCGGACTCGCCCGTGCTCGCCACCGAGTTCGTCGGCACCTCGGTGACCTCCGATGGGCCGCCTTACGACGCCTTCACCCAGATGCTGCCGCAGAATCCTCATGTGAAGTTTTTCGACAGCCGCCAGCGCGGGTATGTATCGGTGACGCTGGATGCCCAGCGCATGCTCACGCACTTTCGTGTGATTACCGATCCGCGTGACCCGGCCGCCACGGTGTCGACGCTCAAGTCGTTCGTGGTGGAACCGGGGCGGGCCGGGGCGATCGCGGTTTAATCCAGGCTGTAGCGCACCGACAGCGTGCCCTTTTTCTCCGACACGGCCAGGATCGTCACCTGGCCCAATTCGCCTAATGCCTGGACATGCGTGCCACCACAGGCATACGCGGGCAACTCGCCGAAGCCGACTTCGCGGATGCCGTCTTCCAGGCGCATCTGGCGCGGGTAGTCGGCGGCGATCCAGTGGTCGAGCTGTTGTTGAAGCGTGTCGGCCTCCATGGCTTGTGCGCTTTCGCCGCGGATAAAGGTGATCTTGCCTTCGCCCGGCCAGTGGTGGGCCTTGATCGGCATCCAGCCCAACGCCTCGCCGGCGTTGCCGATCAAGTGTCCGGCGGAATGCAGGCGGGTGTGCAAGGCACGGCGTGGTGCATCGACCCGTGCGTTGATCGGGCCCGGTTCTACGGGCTGGTCGAGGTAATGCACCACGCGCTCCGCCTCCTGGGTCACCCGCAGCACCCGGCTGTCGCCCAGCCAGCCGGTGTCGAATGGCTGGCCGCCGCCCTGGGGGTGGAAAATCGTCGACTGCAGCGTGACCGCAAACTGCTCTTCGTGGGCGGTGCAGCTCAGCACTTCAAGCTCGGCGGTCAGGTGGTCGTGGGTGAAAAACAGGCGCTCGGTCATCGTCTACATCCGCATCAAGGTTCTGCGGGCAGTATAAATAGTGCGCAGATGGGTGATAATCCGTTCAATTATCAATGGACTTGTGCGTCATGAGCATCAATCTTCCTTTGCCGCTGCTGGGTGAAATGGCGATTTTCGTCAAAGTGGTGGAAGCCGGCAGTTTTTCTGCGGCAGCGCGACAACTGGGCGTGTCGCCTTCGGCGGTGAGCCGCAGCATCTCGCGTCTCGAACAGGCGTTGGCCACGCGCCTGCTGCAACGCACCACGCGCAAACTGCGTTTGAGCGAGGGCGGCGAAGAGGTGTTCAAGCGTTGCCAGGAGATGGTCAACGCGGCGCGCTCGGTGATGGAAATCAGCGGCCAGTTCACCCACGAGGCCGAGGGCTTGGTGCGGGTCAGCGTGCCCAAGGCGGTGGGGCGGTTCGTGGTGCATCCGCATATGCCGGAATTCTTGCGGCGCTATCCCAAGGTCGATGTGCAGTTGATCCTTGAGGACCGGCAGGTGGACCTGATCGATGACAACGTCGACCTGAGTATCCGTATCACCGACAGCCCGCCGCCGGGCCTGGTGGGGCGGCAATTACTGCCCATCGAACACGTGCTGTGCGCGACGCCGCAGTACCTGGCCGAGCACGGCACGCCGAGTCATCCCCATGATCTGCTGGCGCACAGCTGCATCTACCTGGGCGAAACCCCGGGGGACTCGCGCTGGAAGTTTCGCCGGGCGGGCAAGGCGGTCACGGTGGGCGTGCGGGGGCGGTATGCGGCGAACCACACCGGCGTGCGCCTGGATGCGGTGTTGCAGCATGTGGGGATTGGCAGCTTGCCGTACTTCACGGCGCGGCATGCGTTGGATGAGGGGCGCCTGGTGCAGGTGTTGCCTGAGTGGGACTTTATTGCGTCCTACCATGGCGAGGCCTGGCTGCTGCACTCGCCGACGCGGTACCTGCCGCCGAAGGTGCGGGTGTTCATTGATTATCTGGTGGCGTGCATGGCCACCGAGCCGACGCTGCGCCGAGGGTAGTGTGGGAGGGGGCTTGCCCCCTCCCACATTGAATGATCAGTGCTTGCTCTGGTCCTGCGGCATCGCCAGCAGCTGTTTTTCCTGGTTCCAGTCGAACGGTTCGTCGTTCTGTTCGGCTTCAAAGCGACGCTCTTCCAGGGCCTGGTACAGGTCCAGCTCTTCGTCGGGCATGAAGTGCAGGCAATCGCCGCCGAAGAACCACAGCAGGTCGCGTGGCACCAGATGGGCGATTTGCGGGTAACGCAGGATGACCTGGCTCATCATGTCCTGGCCCAGGTACTGGCTCTCGGTAGTGTGGGAGGGGGCTTGCCCCCTCCCACATTGAATGATCAGTGCTTACTCTGGTCCTGCGGCATCGCCAGCAGCTGTTTTTCCTGGTTCCAGTCGAACGGTTCGTCGTTCTGTTCGGCTTCAAAGCGACGCTCTTCCAGGGCCTGGTACAGGTCCAGTTCTTCATCGGGCATGAAGTGCAGGCAATCGCCGCCGAAGAACCACAGCAGGTCGCGTGGCACCAGATGGGCGA
>NZ_VJWO01000100.1:0-5243 GCF_014889455.1 Pseudomonas sp. K8 | reverse complement strand
AACCCGGCAGGACGCCGGGTTAGCCGTCCTGGGCCAGGGATGGCCCATGACGGCGGCCCACGGATTCAAGCCTGCGTTCGGGCACACCGAGCCTAGGCGAGGTGCCGAGTGGTGGGGCAAGAGCCCTTTGGTTACTTTGGGGCTTTTCCAAAGTGACCCGCCGTAAGGGCGGAACCCATAGCCGCCGTTACCGAAGAAACGGATATGCCCCCTCCCCCAAGGCCATCCACCAGCCCCCTAACAACAAACCCACCCCCTCATCCCACAGCGACATTCTGTCACTGTTACCAAATCCGAAATAATGCATCTTGCGATTTTCACTTTCTCTCAACGCCCCACCACATTATCCTTGGCGGCAATAACCTGAAACGATTCACTCTCGGTCAACCCCAACCTACCGAACACCCCTCGCCACAAAGACAGCGCTGTCTCACACCCGACCGCGCCTAAAAATAAATCACCCCCCTGTGGATACCCCCCGCTATCCCCAGGAAAAACCGACTCACGCTGAACCAAGCCCGTGCCAAATCGTCATCTACAGTGAAGACACACGGGGACACATAATTCCAACGTCACGGAGAAACACACTATGAGCACTGATGGTGCCTCAAGCCCAAGCCGCCTACTGCCCAGGCTGCTAGGCGTCTTGCTGCTGATCATGGGCCTGGCCTTACTGGCCGGCGGTATCAAGCTGAGCCTGCTCGGCGGGTCGCTGTACTACCTGCTGGCCGGTATCGGCATCACCCTGACCGGCCTTCTGCTGCTGGCCACCCGCCGCGCCGCGCTGGGCCTATACGCACTGGTACTGTTCGCCAGTACCGTGTGGGCACTGTGGGAAGTCGGCCTGGACTGGTGGCAGTTGGTACCGCGCCTGGCACTGCTGTTCGCCCTGGGCATCGTCATGCTGCTCCCATGGTTTCGCCGTCCGTTGCTGCGTGGCCAATCGGCACCGCTGGGCACCGGCGCGCTGAGCGTGGCCGTGGTCCTGGCCGGCGCTGCCGCCGTGGCCAGCCAATTCACCCACCCGGGTGAAATCAAAGGCCAACTGGACCGCGACGCAGTACCGGGCATGGCCAGCGCCGCGCCGACCCAGGCCGATGGCGACTGGAATTCCTACGGCCGTTCGGCCTACGGCGATCGCTACTCGCCCCTGGCGCAGATCACCCCGGAAAACGCCCACAAACTGGTTCCAGCGTGGACCTACCGCACCGGCGACATCCCAGGCCCGAACGACCCGGGCGAGACCACCGCGGAAAACACCCCGCTGAAAGTCAACGGCATGCTCTACGTGTGTACCCCGCACAGCCAGGTGATTGCCCTGGACCCGGATACCGGCAAGGAAATCTGGCGTTTCGACCCGAAGATCAGCACCGAAGGTGCCGCAAACTTCAAAGGTTGGGCGCACATGACCTGCCGTGGCGTGTCGTATCACGATGACGCCGCCTACGCCTCCGAACAGAGCCCGACCGGCAGCGCCAGCCCGGCTGCCGCGCCGAACGCCTGCCCGAAACGCATCTTCGTGCCGACCGCCGACACCCGCCTGATCGCCCTGAACGCCGACACCGGCAAGATGTGCGAAGACTTCGGCGACAAAGGCCAGGTCGACCTGCGTGCCAATATCGGCAGCTTCGCCCCAGGCGGTTACTACTCCACTTCGCCACCGGCGGTGACCAAAAACCTGGTGGTGATCGGCGGTCACGTCACCGATAACGTCTCCACCGACGAGCCCAGCGGCGTGATCCGCGCGTTCGACGTCCACACCGGCAAGCTGGTGTGGAACTGGGACAGCGGCAACCCGGACGACACCACCCCGTTGGCCGAAGGCAAGACCTACACCCGCAACTCGCCGAACATGTGGTCCATGTTCTCTGTGGATGAAAAACTCGGCATGCTCTACCTGCCGATGGGCAACCAGATGCCCGACCAATACGGCGGCGACCGTACCGAAGACTCGGAAAAATACAGCGCCGGCCTGACCGCCCTGGACATCGACAGCGGTCACGTGAAGTGGACCTTCCAGTTCACCCACCATGACCTGTGGGACATGGACGTGGGCGGTCAGCCTTCGCTGATCGACATCAAGACCGAAGCCGGCGTGAAACAAGCGGTGATGGCGTCGACCAAACAAGGCAGCATCTACGTGCTGGACCGCGCCACCGGCCAACCGGTGGTGCCAATCCACGAAGTGGCCGTGCCGCAAGGCGCAGTCGCGGGCGATCACACCGCGCCGACGCAACCGAAGTCTGATCTGAACTTCATGCCACCGCCGCTCAAAGAGCGCGACATGTGGGGCGTGACCCCGTTCGACCAGATGCTGTGCCGCATCGATTTCAAATCCATGCGCTACGACGGTGCGTTCACCCCGCCTTCGCTGCAAGGTTCGATCGTTTATCCGGGTAACTTCGGCGTGTTCGACTGGGGTGGCATTTCCGTCGACCCGGTGCGCCAGATCGCGTTCGTGAACCCGAGCTACATGGCGTTCAAATCGAAACTGATCCCGGCCGCCGACATTGCCAAGCAAGGCCCGCGCATCAGCGAAACCCAAGGCGTGCAGCCGAACAAAGGCGCGCCCTACGGCGTGATCCTCGAAGCGATGCTGTCGCCGATGGGCCTGCCGTGCCAGGCGCCGGCGTGGGGTTATGTGGCGGCGGTCGACCTGACCACCCACAAAACCATCTGGATGCACAAGAACGGCACCGTGCGCGACAGCTCGCCGGTTCCGGTCCCGCTGACCATGGGCGTGCCTAGCCTGGGCGGCACCTTCACCACGGCCGGTGGCGTGTCCTTCCTCAGCGGCACCCTCGACCAGTACCTGCGTGCCTATGACGTGAAAAACGGCAAGCAACTGTGGGAAGGTCGCCTGCCAGCCGGTGCGCAAACCACACCGATGACCTACACCGGCAAGGACGGCAAGCAATACGTGCTGGTCGTGGCCGGCGGTCACGGCTCCCTGGGCACCAAGCAGGGTGACTATGTGATGGCGTTCAAACTGCCGGATTAAGCAAAACCTGCAGCAAAACAAAGGCGGCTACCCTCACAGGTAGCCGCCTTTTTTGGTTGGCATCAGCCTCGCGCGCGCATGAAATCCCCCCAGCGCCGCACCAGGTAGTTGTGTTCATCCATCACCGAATTCCACACCGCGATATGCCCCATGCGCTGTTCATAGGAGCCACCGTCGCGCACTTCGCCGATATCGATCAGCGGCAGACCGTCGCTGCCCGGTAACTCTTCGCGCGCGGGCTTGCCGGCGTACCAGTAGTCCCATTCGGCGCTGGTCAAGTGATCGCGGCTGCGTGCCGGGTTGCCGATGTAGTAACCCTGGCGTGCCATCACCGCGCCCGGCCAGCCGGACAACCACCAATTGAGGTACGCATAGGCCGCGTCGAGCACCGGGCCCTGGGCATGGCGCGACAACGACAGGCCGCCGAACCAGGCGCGATAGCCTTCACGCGGCACTGCCAGGCGGTACTTCACCCCGGCGCGATGCAGGCGCATCAGGGTCGGCGACCACAGGCTCTGGATATCGATGTTCGGGCTGAGCATCAATTGCGCGGCTTCTTCATCGTCGGACCAGAACGCCGCGAAGTGCCCTTCCTTCTGCTTGCGCACCAGGATATCGGCGAGCACGTCGATCTCTTCGATGCTCATGTTGCCGATGTCCCTGAACCTCGCCAGCCCGGCGCCCTGCACCGCCAACGCGGCATCGAGGGCGCCGATGGCCGCGTCACTTTGCAGCGCGGTACGCGCGCGCAACAGCGGGTCGAGCAGCCAGCCCCAGCTTTCATTGCTGCGGCTGAACGCCTCGGGCAGGCGCTCGGGGCGGTAAGCGAAGCTGTCGGCGTTGTGGGTCAGCGGCAACATGCTGATGCGTTCGGTGACCGTGCTGCCGAGGCTGCCATCGTGCTGCACAAACAACCGCTCGCTGGGCACGCTGCCACTGCCCAGGCGGTCGCTGGGCGACAGGCGACCGCGCTTGGGCAGGTCGTTGATCTCGTGCCACAAGGCGATGCGCCGCGTGTCAATGGGTTGGATCGCGCGGGCGGGCCACACGAAGTCGACGTTGTGGAACCACTGGTCGTACAGGTCGTAGCTGTCGGGCTGCATCACGGCGATGCGCTGGGCCTGTTCGACGTCATGCACCTGGTACACCAGGCGAATGCCCAGTTCCTGTTCGGCCCGCACGCGCAAGCATTCGAGCAAGGTCACCGACGTACCGAGGACTCTAAAAGTGATCATGCCGCGAACCGCCGTGAAAACGCCTCAAACGAGCGGCGCAGCAGCACCGGGTCGAGGCCGCGCAGGATAAACACCAGGCGCGATTGGCGGTCGCTGCCCGGCCACGCTGGCAGGTGGACCGGCGCATGCAGGCAGTGCTGCACACCATGAATGACGATGGGGGCCGAGCTTGCGTTCACGTTGAGCAGTCCTTTGACGCGAAGGATTCGTTCGCCATGGCATCTTAACAGCATCGACAACCACACTCCGAAACCGACCCAATCCAGCGGCCGGTCGAAGCTCAGGCAGCAGACTTGCGCGGCGCCGTGGCGGGCGGTGGTGGTCCGGTGCAGTTGCCAGCGCCTGACTTCGGCGGCCGGTTCGGCGCTGCGCAGACCTGCGCCGAGCAGCAGTTGATCGCCGCTGTGGATATCGCGGCTATCAAGGATCGGCGTGCCCGCGTTCAGCGCCTGCAGGTGCAGGCGCAGCGGCGCGCAGTCGTCCACAAGGTCGGTCTTGCTCAGCAGCAAGCGATCCGCCGCCGCCACCTGGGCCAGCCATTCCGGGTGCAGGCGTTCCTGCAGGGCCGCGTGGCTGGCGTCGACCAGGGTGATGACCAGGCCGATATGAACACGCCCGCGCAGTTGCACGTCGTTGTTGAGGGTCGCGAGGATCGGCGCCGGGTCGGCCAGGCCGGTGGTTTCCAGGATCACCCGCTTGAACGCCGGGATCTCGCCGCGCTCGCGGCGTTGCAACAGGCTGAGCAATGCGTCTTTGAGTTCGCCGCGAATCGAGCAGCATACGCAGCCGCCGGGCAGCAGCACCGTGTCCGGCGCCACCTCTTCCACCAGCAGGTGGTCGATGCCGACGTCGCCGAACTCATTGATCAGCAGCGCCGTGTCGCCGAGGCTTTCGCCCTGCAGCAGACGCGTGAGCAAGCTGGTTTTGCCGCTGCCGAGGAAGCCGGTGATGACGTTGAGGGCAATACTCATATGTTACCTCCGCCCCCTGTAGGAGCGAGCTTGCTC